>JBAZHQ010000195.1:0-8029 GCA_041652235.1 Opitutaceae bacterium
TGGTCGCTTGATCTGTAAAAGTTTTAGAGAAACATTATACTAGGGGCGGTGGAGATGTGGCTGTGTCATGCCCAACGCCGTCCGCCTGTCGGCTGGTGCGTGTGTGCGTCTCGACCGCGTTGTTTCAGCCGACGGCCAGTGGCAGTGGCTAGTCGATTCGGTGAATGCGGCTCTGCGGCATCATGTGTGTCCTTCCCGTCACCAATCATAATTGCAGCTTCCTCCCACCTCGTGCGCAACATGAAGGACGGGCGAAGCCTCTGATCGCGCGTCTATTCCAGTAGCAAAACCGAAGTCGATTTTGGGGCGGTTCCGGGGCTGTTTTAGGGCTGTTTACATGCGGTTCTTGAGGGTCCTTGGGTTACCTTGGGTTCTCTCCCATCGTGCGCCGAGTTCTTACCTAACCCGCCATCGCGCGAGGGACTTAACACGCAAGTTGCTGCCCTCGAAGGTGGCGCCCCCGCCGAGAATCGAACTCGGATTAGTCGTTTAGGAAAAGACGGTGCTTTGCGCAGGGGAACCGCATCCGTTACTTGCGGATTCCGGTTTTCCCTGTTTCTTGGGTCGCAACATGAAGATCCTGCCAAAGCTTGCCGCGGTTATTGCCGCTTCCTTTCTCGCTGTCTCCCTTCTCGCCACTGCCAGCCAGTCCAATGTCGGCAAAACGATTCCCGACCTGAAGCTGGAGTATGTGAAGAACGCGGTGCAGCCCGCCGGCAAGCCGATGATCCTCGAATTCTGGGCCACCTGGTGCCCGCCATGCCGGAAGAGCATTCCGCACCTCAATGAGATCTACAAAAAATACCAGGACCGCGGCCTGCTCGCTGTGGGTGTGACGGATGAGGACCGCCCGACGGTGGATGCCTTCCTCGCCAAGATGAAGATGGACTACACCGTGGCGATCGACGCCGAGGGGGCTCTCGGAAATTCATTCGGCATCAAGGGCATTCCACATGCCATGCTTGTCGATAAGACCGGCAAGATAGTCTGGGAGGGACACCCGTTGGATCTCCAGGACAGCGATATCGAGCAAGTGCTGAAATAGAAGGACCCAGAATCTAGGAGCTAGGAGTCAGGAGCTAGAATGAATCCAGCTTTTCGATCAGAATCGAATCAAACACGTTTGGCGGTTTTGAACTGCAAAGAAACGAAGAAACAAAGGTCCGAACTTTGCTTCTTCGTTTCTTAGCAGTTAACAAATCCTTCAGCTCGCTTCCCGCTTCTTTTCCGGCTGGTGGAACATGTCGTCGAAGGACAGTCCGGTGAGCTGTTCGATGCCTTTTAGCAGGCGGTATAGGGCAACCATGGTGATGACGAGGCAGGGGAGCACGATCACCGGCCAGCTCAGCAGATGCATGCGGCCAAGTTCGGCGTTGAAGGCAGGTGTGCCGGGCGGGCTTTTCAGGATCACGGTGGCCAGGATGAAATTGAGGATCGCGCTGAGCAGGAACCCAAGGGCCAGCAGGTAACTCGATTGGGCGAGCAGGCTGTCGAAGGCGGGGCGGCTGCTGTGGGCGTCGAGCGCGGCATCCACTTTGGCAATGTCGATCACCTGTTCGTTGAAGAGAAGTTCTCTCACCATGGGCCGCGAGCTGCGCTGAGACCAGAGCACCATGATGCCAATCAAGGCGGGAATGGACGCATCCTTAACGGCGAACCAGAGGCCGCCTACTTTCATCAGTCCGAACCCTCCCGTAAGCAGCACGCTCGCAAAGCCTATGATCGAAATGAAGTTCGCCTTTTTGCGCTGGACGAAATCGAAGATGCCGTAGCCTACGGGGAAAACGAGGGCCACCAGGAGCCCCCAGACAGGGCCCAGCCACTTGGGCTCGCTCAGCATGGAGAGAACGAAGGACGGAACTGCGATGTTGCAGGCCAGGTTCAGCAGAATGTTTTCCCGTTTGGCGGGTGCAGGGGTGGAGGGTGTGGGTGCGTCGGACATTTCTTTTGCCAGGGAGCGTTACAGAGCTCTTTCTGGAAGCTAGACGAAAGTTTCGAGATTGAACCGATACAATGGCCACGAAAAAGCACAAAGAAGCGCAAAAACAAATCCATTGGGCCGCAGAGAGCTCAGGTGTTTCATTTTGCGCCTTTGCGCGCTTTTTGTGGCAGTTAAGCAACGGAATCTGAGCCCATGATCCTTCTAGGCCTGAACA
This sequence comes from Opitutaceae bacterium, assembly GCA_041652235.1. Classification (GTDB taxonomy): domain Bacteria; phylum Verrucomicrobiota; class Verrucomicrobiia; order Opitutales; family Opitutaceae; genus MWDT01. Next base: position 2,157 of record JBAZHQ010000195.1, read on the forward strand.
TCGACCATTGCGCCACCTTGAGGCAGGCGCGTTATCGTGAGGCTGCTGCCACCTGCGGCGGCGCCATCGAGCCCGATCCTGTGACGCTTGCCTTGATCGCCGAGCGCGCCGGTGCCGACGGCATCACGGTCCACCTCCGCGAAGATCGTCGTCATATCCAGGAGCGCGATGTCTTGCGCCTGAAAGAGAGCATTTCCACGCGGCTTAATCTCGAGATGGCATGCACGCCCGAAATGATCGCCTTTGCGCTCAAGCTGAAACCCGACTCGGTGTGCGTCGTACCCGAGAACCGGCGGGAGGTTTCCACCGAGGGAGGTCTCGACGTCGTGGGCAACCGCGAGCGTGTTCGCGATTGCGTGGCGGCTATGAACGACGCCGGCATCGTCACTTCCCTTTTCATCGATCCCGATCCCGCCCAGATCGAACTGAGCGCCATGATTAAGGCCCCGTGGATCGAATTGCACACCGGCGCCTATTCAAACGCCTACTATGGCCTGCAACGCGGCGCGGAGCTCAAACGGCTCTGCCTCGGCGCATCCCTCGGAAGGGAATCAGGCCTGACGATCAATGCAGGTCACGGCATCAGCTACGTGAACATCGCCGAGGTGCGGCAGATCCCCCATCTCCATGAGCTGAACATCGGGCACAGCATCCTTAGCCGGGCCCTCTTCACCGGCATCGAGGAGGCGGTGCGCGAGATGAAGACCCGGATGAACGGGTGATGGAGAAAGAATATAGAAGCGAGAATTTAGAATGGACGTTCCTAAGACGGAGCACCGGGCGAAACGGCATCTCGTATGTGGGATGTAGGCCTTGTTGAAGGCCAAAGAGGCCGGAAACCAGTTCTTCACTCGGCAGCTCGTACTACTTAGGCTTTTACTCTCCCCGGCTTTCTCTGCGACCTCCCTTCACCTCAGCGTCCTCTGTGTTCCAAACCAAGCCATGGCAAGCTCACCTCCCATGAATTTTTCCCTTCCTCCAGGCGGTGTATTGCTCGGACTCGGCTGCGACGTCATCGAGGTCGCCCGGGTGCGCGGCGTGCTTGAGCGGCAGGGGGAGCGTTTCCTGGCCCGCGTCTTCACCGACGAGGAACGCGCCTATTGCAGTGCGAAGGCGCATCCGTTTCCTCATTACGCCGCCCGCTTCGCCGCGAAGGAGGCGATCTCGAAGTGTTTCACCACCGGGATAGGCGCCGAATTGGGCTGGAAGTCGATTTCGGTCTATCACGGCGAGCGCAATGAGCCACTGGTGAGGCTTGACGAGCAGGGTCTCGCCCTGCTGCGGCAAATTGGCGGCACCGATGTGCGCCTGAGTCTTTCCCACACGGAAACAGTCGCGATGGCGGTCGCAGCCATAGTCAGGATATGAGCCCTTACGATGAGGAACCGAAACCGGTGCGAAACAGGCCTCCCTCTCCGGCCAGGCTTTCGCGCACGCCTTCGTGGGTGATGCTCGGTTTCGTGCTCGGCGCGCTCTTTGTCTGGTTTCTTCCTTCGAGGAATGAGCCCATGCCCGCGTCTGGCGGCAAGGCTGTGAAATCTGCTCCGGGAAGCCCGGGCGCGGCGCTTCAGCCTGGGATGAGACCCGTTCCCAGGATAGCCGCTTCTCCGCGCAGGTTCACAGATATCGAGGCGGTCTTCGCCGCCTACGGGCAATACGCGGTTTGGGACTCCAACCGCACAGAGGTGGCGCTTTGGAACTCAGAAACGAAAAGCTACTCCGATTTTTTCGAGGTGCTCCGCGACGGCGAGATGCTTTTTTTCCGGTCGATCCCGGCTCTCACTCGCCCAATCCTCACCCATGGCACAAGACCGGAGATTCCACTCCTCTTCACGGAGACCGAGGAGATGCGCCAGCGCTGGATCGAAACGCGCTCCCAACTCGTCCCTGGCATCCCGGTTCGCCCCGAGTGACCTTGGGCAGACATCGATGCAAGGCATGAGGCGGATGGGAGTGATGGGACTTATAATTTGGAATGGAGGATAATATCTAAAGATGATTAGTGTTAAACAAAGAAGGTCTTTGTTGTCTTCCTTGGCTCGGCGTGCTCAGTGTGATCGTGGTTAGCTTCCTCTTTTCAAAACGCATTGCAGCCCATGATCTCCGCCCATCCGATTCTTTCCTGCGATCAGGCCCGAGAGCTTGAGGCGCGTCTTTTCGAGGGGGACGAGCTGTGCGAGTGGGCCGCAATGAAGCTGGCGGGCGTTTCGGTTGCAGCCGCTGTGCTCGGCGATTTCCGCGAGATCGGCGGGTTTCCCTCACAGGGACGCATCCTGGTTTTGGCGGGCAAGGGGCATAATGCGGGCGATGCCCTCCTTGCCGCACAGGAGATCATGCGCCGGCATCCCGCAGCCTTGGTGGATGTGATCTTCATTTTCGGCGAACTCACACTGCGCCCCCTGGCATCCAGGGCCTGGCGCGAGTGCCTTGAGGCGGGCCGCGATCGCGTAAAGATCCTTCGCTCGAAACAGCTCGCGCAATCCGCCAGCTACGACCTCTGCCTCGATGGGATTTTTGGGTTTCAATTCCGTCCGCCGCTTGATCTGCGCGCGTCAGCGGTTTTGTCTTGGGTCGCGGGCCTGCCGATTCGCTTGCGCGCCGCCGTGGATCTGCCCAGCGGGCTTGATGCGCCCGGGGCATTCAAGGCGGATTTCACGTATGCAACAGGCAGCGTAAAGGCGCCTCTGCTCTCCTGCGTGAACGCCGGACGATCGCGTTATCTCGATCTCGGTTTTTTCGGCGACTCGGAGCGCTCCGGAAAACAGGCGTCGCGGGATTTTGTGCTCACACGCGAGGTCCTTGCTCCGCTTGCGATGCTTCGGCCGGCGCAATCCGACAAGCGCAGCTTCGGTCACGTGTTCATTCTCGGAGGATCGCGTTTCTTTCCCGGGGCGGTCCTCATGTCGGTGCTGGCTGCTTTGCGAAGCGGGGTGGGGTTAGTGACGGCCTTTGTGCCGGAGTCTCTGGTTTCCGCCTATGCGGCGCGCGCGCCGGAGGCAATGTGGGTCGGCTGGCCGGAAACGCCGGATGGCAGCCTCGCTCTCGAGGGCATCTCTTTGTTGAGGCATCGACTGGGCAAGGCTTCATCGCTTGTGGTCGGTCCGGGTTTGGGCCGCGATAGGGAGACGCTGGCCTTGATCGAAAGCCTGGTTAAGACTTCTGAAGTCCCTCTAGTCATCGACGCAGACGCTCTGCAACCCTCCGTTATAAAGCTAGGCGCCGCTCCGCGCATCCTCACTCCTCATGCTGGCGAATACCTGAGGATCGCGAACGGCGCCGAGCCCGCGGACTTCAGCAAACGGCGAAAGGCGACGACGCTCGTTCTCAAGGGACCTATGACATGCATCGCCCATGGCGGAGTCACCTATCGCTCGCTGTTTGGCGGTCCCGTCCTGGCCCGCGGCGGCAGTGGCGACATTCTTGCCGGCCTCATCGGCGGGCTGCTTGCGCAGACTCCTGCCGATACTCTTGGAGCGGCCTCGCGAGGCGTCGCATGGCATGGCCTCGCCGCGGATCTCCTTGCCCGGGCAAAGGGGCAGGTTGCGGTGAGGACCACGGATATTCTTGATGTTCTGCCGGAGGCATTGCGGGCGCGCGGCGATGAATAACGAACTGACCGAGCTGCAGGCGTTCATAATCCTGAACGCCCTTCCCAACATCGGACCGATCACGCTCAACCGCCTGCTCGACTCCGTGGGTGGCGATCCCCGCGCGGTCCTGTCGGCGTGCTCCCGCCGACTGGAAGGCGTGCAAGGCGTGGGTCCGAAGATTTCCGCCACTCTTGCCTCGTGGGAGAAACATTTCGACCTCGCCAGGGAGGAGGATCGCATTCTCCGCACAAAGGCGGGATTCCTGACGACCCGCGATCCCCAATATCCGCCCTATCTGAAAGAGATTCACGATCCGCCCATTGGACTGTATCGCCTCGGTTCGTACGGTTTCGACCAACCCTGCGTCTCGATCGTCGGGAGTCGGCGCACGACCCTCTACGGGCAGGGTGTCGCTAAGCGCTTCGGCGAGGAGCTCGCGAGGGCCGGCTTTTGCGTGGTCAGCGGGCTGGCTCGCGGGATCGACACCGCCGCCCACGAGGGGGCGCTTGCGGCGGGCGGTCGCACGGCCGCGGTGCTGGGAACGGGCATCGATATCATTTATCCGCCGGAGAATCTCGATCTCTACAGGCGCATCGCCGAATCCGGCGCCATCCTGTCGGAGTTTCCCTTTGGGCGTCGCGCCGACCGCCAGTCCTTCGCCATGCGCAATCGCATCGTTTCGGGCATGAGCCGCGCGGTCGTTGTCGTGGAGAGCGATGTCGATGGCGGCGCAATGATCACCGCCCGCTTTGCCGGCGAGCAGGGTCGCATGATCTGCGCCGTTCCGGGGCGCATCGATCAGGCGACCAGCCGGGGTTGCCACCAATTGATCCGGGATGGAGCCACCCTGGTCACAAGCGTCGATGAGATTCTTGAGGAGATGAATTACCTTGGCGGAATGCGGCCCGTGCCTGTTTCTGCCGAAGCAGGAGAAACGGATGGGGAGAATCCCGGTTTGGAACCCGCGGAGCGCAGGGTGTTCGATTGCTTCAAGGGAGGAGAGATTCTCACGATCGACGCGATAGCGGAGATGCTCGGCCAATCCGCTTCCGCCATCGGAGCGACGCTTATGATGCTCGAGCTCAAGCACCTCATCGCCAAGCGCACTGACGGTGCCTACGAGGCGCGATAATCCGGAAGATGCATTGATTTCAATGCCGACTCGCGGAGTGCACGAGAAGCAACTTTGAACTGCGAAGCTAAGAAACGAAAATTGGATCTCTTAGATTCTTCGTTTCTTTGCAGTTTACCGCTCGGAGCTGTCGCATTTGGATGCGAATCCCTTTACGTTCCGATTGAACATCACTGAACGCACCATGAATACGCCCCGCTTTTTGCTGGTCAGTCTTCTCTCAGCCTTGTGTCTGTCTGCGTCCGCTCTTGCCCAGGGGGCTCCCGGCATGGGCGTTGGATCTGTCCCCGGTGTCGATCCGCTATTCCTAAAGATATTTTCAAAATATCAGGGCTTTAGCGCCAACACCTCTATCTCGGTGGTCGAGACCGGCAGGAACACCACAACGACGCTTGAGTCGGGCTTCGAGTTCCTGGGCGGCAAACTGCGCGTCGATATGGACCTCTCCAAGATGAAGAGCCCCGATTTGCCCGCCGAGACGGTCATGCAGCTTCAAGCAATGGGGATGGCGCAGATGATTATCCTCTCACGTCCCGATAAGGGACTCACCTATGTGGTTTATCCGGGTCTGAAAGCTTACGCCGAGTTGCCCTTGACCGGGATTAAGCCTGGCTCAAGTGAGGAAGCCGCTGGGAAATGCGAGAGTACAGACCTGGGACAGGAAAGCGCGGGCGGACATCCCTGCGCCAAGAAAAAGCTCGTGTTCACCATGGATGATGGGAAGAAGCGCGAAATGCTCGTATGGCTGGCCACGGACATGAAGGATTTCCCCATTCAAGTTCAGGGGCAGGAAGCTCAGGCCTTTGCGACGATCCTCTTTAAGAACGTGAAATTGGAGGCCCCTGCCGCAAGCCGTCTCGATCCGCCTTCCGGCTACACGCTTTATAAAAACGTCCAGCAGATGATGCAGACGGAAATGATGAAGAAGATGGGCGGAGGGATGCCGGCCATGCCGGAGTGAACCGGAGTTGAACTGCAAAGAAGCGAAGAAACGAAGTTCCGATCCTTTGATTCTATGTTTCTTCGCAGCCAGGGCCGCAAAACGTGTTTTGCCAATCTAAGGTCGGAAACGCTGGGATTATTCTAACTCCTAACGGGGTTTCACCCCAGCCCGACGAGGTTTAGGGAAGGAAAAACAGAAAGGAGCTTTC
>JBAZHQ010000196.1:0-8027 GCA_041652235.1 Opitutaceae bacterium
CCATTCTCGGGATGTATTCCGGTATCCGGGCCGCCAAGTATCCCTTCACCTGTCCATTCATGGTCTGGTTGCTAAGCGTGACAGACTGTTCCACGGGCCAGCACCGCCTGAAGATTTCGATGGGCCTCGATCCCACGAAGACTGTTCCCCTGCTGGAGCGCCCCTTTGAGTCCATCGATCCGGTGCAACGCATCAATCTGATCAATGAAATCAGCAATCTTTCCTTTCCGCAACCCGGAGACTACTGCATTGTCATCGAAATCGATGACGAGCCTCTCCTTGTCACCAGCCTGTCACTCAGCAATTGAACGGTTTTTGCGTGATCAGCTATGAAGACCTATCCCCTGTCCGCCAAATATACGATGATAGTCGGTTCGGTCGCGATTGACCGAGTCGCCACCAGCAATGCCCAAAGCGACAACATCCTAGGCGGAGCTGCCAGCTACGCCTCAATCGCCTCAAGTTACTTCGCCCCGACCCGGCTTGTCGGAATCGTGGGAAAGGACTTCCCAAACACCTTCATTCAGGAGTATCGCAAGCATAACATCGACCTGGAGGGTCTTCAGATCGACCCCGAGGGAAAGACGTTTTTCTGGTCGGGTAAATACTCCGAGCATTTCGACAGTCGGCAGACGCTTGAGCTGCAGCTCAACGTTTTCGAGCAATTCTCCCCCGCCCTGCGTGGCGCATACCGGAGTTCGACCTTCGTGATGCTGGGGGCCATCCAGCCTTCATTGCAGCTTCATGTGATGGACCAGCTTTTCCTGCGGCCCCGCAAACCGTTCGTATTGGCGGACACCTTCGATCATTGGATTCTCTCCGCCCGTGACGATTTCAACAAGGTCATGCGCCGCGTGGACATGATGGTGATCAACGAAGAGGAGGCGCAGCTCCTTACGAAAGAGCGAAACCTTGCGATAGCCGGTCCCAAGCTGCGCAAGATGGGCCCCAAAATCGTTGTGGTGAAGCGGGGTGCCAACGGTGCCGTGCTCTTCCACCCTGCCGGATTCTTTTCCATACCCGCATACCCCACCACCAAGCTCATGGACCCCACTGGAGCTGGCGATAGCTTCGCCGGAACTCTTATCGGCTACCTCGCTGCCGTAAACCGCACCGACTTTGCCGCGCTCAAGAAAGCCATGGCCTATGCCACCGCCGTCGCGAGCTTCACCATCGAGAGTTTCAGTGTGGATCGGCTCTCCTCGGCCGGGCGCGATGCGATAGATCTGCGCTACCGGGCATTGATCAATATCACGCGCTTCTGAGCTACGGACATGGCCGGACTTGTCGGACTGTGGCACTGCTGCGCACTATGTCCGCGTAGCGGCCTGTTCGTAATCTCTGAGTCTGTTGTTTTCTTGAGTGCATTTTACAGAACAAATCATTCTAAGTTACTGTATATATGTACTTAACAGAAGTTAACGAAGCACTTTTCTGAAAGACCGCATTAAAGGATACGTTGATTGCGTTCAACACCGAGGCCTCTGAGGCTGTATAATTTGAGACGCTTCGTTGTCTTCTGTTCAATCTGAATTGATTGGTTGGGTTTGGTTGCGGCCCCGTCGCTTCAGGCATCTGTGGTTCAATTTGGTTTTTAAGTTCTTTTTCTTTATCTTCGGCCATTTTTGTAGATCCTCTGCATTCACCGATGCATGCAGACGATTCACCCTCCCCCGTTTCTGAAAAGTTTGGGGCGATGTGCGTTCATGAGCGACCTCAGGAGAGGTTGGAGACTTACGGAGCCGCCTACCTGAGGGACTCCGAGCTCCTGGCCATGGTGCTGCGCAGCGGCACGGCGGGCTGCCATGTGCTACAGGTTGCTGAGCTCATCTTACGCGAAGCGGGATCGCTGGCCGGGCTTGTGGGATGGAATCTGGAGGATTTCCGACGTTTTCGCGGAATCGGCCGCGTAAAAGCGCTGCAACTGGTGACCGTGGTGGAACTCGCCCGGCGCATCCAAAGCGAGAGTATCGGCAAGGCGCCCCTGATGCGCGAACCGGCGGATATCGTGCGATACCTGGACCCGCTGGCCCGAGGGCTTACCGTCGAGAAAATTTGGGTTCTCAGCCTCAACACGCGCGGTCGTCTCATCCGCTGCACGGAGATCAGTTCGGGCACGGCGACGGCAAGCCTTGTTCATCCACGGGAAGTCTATCGAGAAGCCCTGCGGGTTTCCGCCGCAGGCGTTGCCGTTGCACACAACCACCCCAGCGGCGACCCTCAACCCAGCAGCGCGGATATTTGCGTGACAAAGCAACTCAAGGAGTCGGCCCGGATCATCGGCCTGGAGTTTGTGGACCACGTCATCGTGGGCCGGCCGGAGACCGATCCTGCGGGACGCGGCTGGTTCAGCTTCCGCGGGGCGGGAATGGCATAGCTCAAACTGGAGACGGGCCCCTATGCCACGAGAATTCCTGCTAGTATGCCCTGAGATGAACTGCAAAGAAACTAAGAATCAAAGAGCAAGCCGGAAGGATTCTGAGTGTTGGGACAATGCCCGCTTAATCCGATCTTCGCTTCTTTGCTTCTTTGTGTTCAACATGTCTCGTCGGGTGGGGGCGAGGCCCCATTAGCCCAATAGCCAATAGCCATGAGTTCCGCTGCGAAGACCCCGCTGAAAATCGTGATGATCGCATCCGAATGCGTTCCCTATGCCAAGACTGGCGGGCTCGCGGATGTCGTGGGAGCGCTTCCGCAGATGCTCAAGGCCCTGGGGCACGAAGTGATTGTGATCATTCCCAAGTACAGCGCCATCAACGCGCAGCGCCATGGCTTGCGGCGTTTCTGGGACACCCTGGGCGTTTGGATGGGAAACGATCTTGAATGGTGCGCTGTCGACATGGCCGACAACCGCGGCGTGACCACGTACTTCATCGAGTCGCACAAGCATTTCAGCCGGCCCGGATATTACCACGATGCCGATTGCAACGACTACCGCGACAACGCGCAGCGTTTCGGCTTTCTCACACGTGCCGGCCTGCAACTGTGCCACGATCTTGGCTTCGCTCCGGACATCGTGCATGTCCACGACTGGCAGACAGCGCTGGCCCCCGGCTATCTCAAAATCTGGCACTGGGACGATCCCATCCTGAGCCAGGCGGCCAGCGTCCTCACCATACACAATATCGCCTACCAGGGGAAGTACCACGCCAGCGCCTACGATTATCTGGGACTTCAGTGGGGTAATTTCACCGCGGACAAATTCGAGGACTACGGCGCGATCAACTTCCTCAAGGGAGGCATACAATATGCCGACGCGATCAACACCGTAAGCCCCACCTATGCCGATGAAACTCGCACGCCCGCCATGGGCTACGGCATGGCGCCATTTCTCAACGATCGCGGCGACAGTTATTGGGGCATTCTCAACGGGGTTGATTACACTGAATGGGATCCATCGACGGACCGCTTGATTCCCGCCCGCTACTCCGCCTCGGATATAAGCGGGAAGGCGATCTGCAAGCGCGAGCTGCAGAAACGTTTCCAACTGACGGAGGATGCGAAGACTCCGATCATAGGCGTCATCAGCCGTCTCGTGTCGCAGAAAGGTCTCGAGCTTCTGGCCGAGAAAATCGAGGAGATCGTCGATTCGATGCAGGCGCAGTTCACGATCCTCGGTTCCGGGGACAAGGGGCTGGAAAGCTTTTTCGGCGCGCTCCCCACCCGCTATGCCGGACGCATAGGGAGTCATATTGGTTACGACAACGAAATCGCGCACTGTATCGAAGCCGGGGCCGATTTCTTCGTCATGCCTTCCCTCTATGAGCCCTGCGGCCTCAATCAGTTGTATTCGCTCAGATATGGCACGCTTCCGATCGTGCGCGCCACGGGCGGTCTCAACGACACGGTACAGCAGTACGACGAGAGCTCGGGCGGCGGAACGGGTTTCAAATTCTGGGATCCGAGCGCCCTGGCACTCAGCAACACGATCGGCTGGGCACTGAGCACCTACTTTGACCGGCCGCAGCACATGCGGCAGATGATCAAGGCAGCGATGTCTCAAAACTTCCCCGGCGAATCGACCGCCCAAGCCTACGTCCGCCTCTACGAACACGCCGTCGCCAAGAAAAAAGCGGGGGCTCGCCCGTAGACAGACCGTCAAACTACTCGGCAACCAGCCGGTATCCGATGCCGGATTCGGTGCGAAGAAATCGGGGGCGGTCGGGGGCCTCCTCCAGTTTCTGGCGAATATGGGCCATGCAGACCCGGAGGTAATGCGTCTGCTCCTCGGCGCCGGGACCCCACACCTCACGGAGGATCTGCCGGTGAGTCACCACCTTGCCCCGATGAGTGACGAGGAGACGCAGGAAGGCAAACTCCTTGGCAGTCAACTTCACCTCGCTCCCCTCTTTGGACACTGCGCGACCGGCCAAGTCCACCTCTATGGGACCGAAATGCACGACAGCCGCCTCCTCTCCCGCCTGCGTCCGCCGCAGCAATGCGCGCATCCGGGCCAGGAGTTCGCCGCCGCCAAACGGCTTGGTGAGATAATCGTCGGCGCCGGCATCCAGTGCGGCGATCTTATCCGACTCTGCTCCCTGTACCGAGAGGATCAATACAGGAACGCGGCTCCACTCGCGCAATCGCTTCAACACCTCGAGCCCGCTTAGATCGGGCAAACTCAAATCGAGGATGACGGCATCGGGCCTCCGAAACGCGAGTTCGCTCAATCCCGGACGCCCGCTGTCGGCCTCGCGGATGGAATAGCCCTCCGACTCAAGCGTAAGCCGAAGGAGACGGCGAATCTGGACTTCGTCGTCGATCACCAAAACCTCGGCCTTCTGGGATTCTGCTGTCATTCGTTCGGCACGGTTCCGTGTGCTTCGTGAGGCAGGTAAACCGTAAAAACAGCGCCGCCGCCAGGATTCTCTCCCGCCACCACCTCACCTTCCTGGGCGGCTATGAAGCCGCGGATGATGGACAAGCCCAGGCCAAGTCCGCCTGCGCGCGCCGCATCGCCGCGCTGGAATTTCTTGAAGAGCCGCTCTCGCATCTCAGGCGGCAATCCGGGGCCTCGGTCGGCAACCGTGAAAAACACCCTGCTCCTCGCCCCGTCCAAGCCCGCCGCAAGAAACACAGGTGTGCCCGCGGGAGTGTGAAGCACGGCATTGAGCAAAAGATTGGCGATGACCTGCTCCATCAGAGCGGCGTCGGCGCGGAACAAAGGCATGTCCGGCGGCACCGCTATTTCCAAGGGATGGTCCTCCATGGCGTCCCGCACGCTTTCCACAGCGGCATTCACAAGATCGCTGGGGTCGCACCAATCGAGTCTCGGCGTCAATATTCCAGACTCGAGACGGCTTTGGTCGAGGAGATTGCTGACAAGCCGGTTGAGTCGCCGCGTGGCCGTGCATATCTCGCCAGCCAGGACCTGGCGCGTCGCATTGTCGGCGGAGGAAAAGGTCTCGGCAGAGGCGCTGAGGATGGCGAGGGGGGTCTTCAACTCATGCGAAACGGCATCCAGCAGGGCACGGTGGAGCTTATCCGATTCCGCCAGCAATTTCTCACGTTCTCCCAGTATCCGCAGCTCCTCCCGTTCCACGAGCAGCGCCAATTGCGCCGCGAAAGCCTCCGCCATGTCCCGCTGCGCAAGGGAGAGAGTCGCCTCGGGAGGCACACATACGACGAAAACCCCCACGGCTTTCTCCTCGTTTACAAGCGGCATGTAGAACCCCTTCGAGGCGGGCAGCGTATCCGTGAAGCGTCCCGCATTCCTGCGATTGCGCCATACCCAATCGGCCACGCCGCGCTCCTTGTCGCCAATAGTGAACGAGCCTGCGAAATGGGGCGAAATCGATCCCGTATCGCTGTCGGCGAGAAGAAGCGCGGATTGCCCGCCAAACACGCCATCGGCCTGCCTCAAGGCTGCGAAAACCCCGTCATCAAGCGTGCGAGCGGCGGCCAACGCTCGAGTCAGGTGGAAAAGCGCTGTGGCGCGCTCCTCCCTCATTCGCTCGTGGCGCTGCTGCGCCCTGATGCGAGCGGTGAGCTGGCCCGTCACCAGGGAAACCAGGATGTACGTGGCAAAAAGCATCCCGTCCTCCAATTTACCGATGTAGAAGGTGAAGGCGGGCGGAATGAACAGAAAATCCCAGGTGACCGCGCTGAGCACGCCTGCAAGCAGCACCGGCCAGCGACCGACACGCAGGCTCAGGAGTACCACCGCCAGCAGGAAAAACATTCCGACAGCCAGATAGCCCGTCCAGCCCACGACGATCCGGCTCAGAACGGCGACTGCGCCGAGGGTGCCGAGAACCAGCCCGTATTCGCGGACGGGAGTCTCGGAGGTTTTCGACCAGTCTATCCAGGTGCCTGCCTTTTCGGAGCTCCGCTCGGCGGGAACCACGTAGATGTCGATCGATCCGCTGAGCTTGATCAAGCGATCCACGAGGTTGCCCCCCCTCAGCCAGTCAACCCACCTGGGATTCCTGGATTTCCCCACCACGATCTGCGTGGCGTTGTTGTGCAGGGCCACGCGAACGAGTGCCGCAGCCACATCCTCATCGTGTGTCACGACGACTTCGGCGCCCAGTTCGCGGGCCAAGCCGAGATTCTTGTCGAGCCTGCGCTTGGCCTCGTCGTCCAGCACGCGCGACGACTCGACGCTGACGGCGATCCAGGACGCTCCCTGGGCCGCAGCCATGCGACGCGTCCAGCGAACGAGCTGCGTCGATGACGGGCTCGGGCCAACCGCGACGAGAAGGCGTTCCCCCGAGCGCCAGATCGTCTGCGGCATGCCCGTGGCGCGCATCTCCCGGAGCCGCTTGTCGACGCGCTCGGCCGTGAAGCGCAGCGCGAGTTCGCGTAGTGCGGTCAGGTGGGTGTCCTTGAAGAAATTCTCGGCGGCAGTGGCGGCCCGTTCGGCCAGATACACCTTCCCCTCCGCCAGTCGCTCCCGGAGCGATTCGGGGGTGAGATCGACCAGCTCGATTTCATTGGCCAGATCGAGAACCGAATCAGGCACCGTTTCATTCACCGGGGCGCCGGTGATTTGGCGGACGGCGTCGGCGCGACTTTCGACATGCTGGACGTTGAGAGTGGTAAAAACGTCGATGCCCTCGTCGAGCAGTTCGATGACGTCCTGATATCGCTTGGGATGTCGCGTGCCGGGGGCGTTCGTATGGGCGAACTCATCGACGAGCACGAGGCGCGGCTTGCGGGCGAGAACGGCCTCGAGGTCGAACTCCCCCAACACGATGCCGCGATGCTCGATCTGTTTGCGCGGCAAGATGGGAAGACCGGCCAAGAGCGTCTCGGTTTCGCGCCGGCCGTGCGTCTCGACGACGCCCACTACCAGGTCGACACCATCAAGCAGTTCCTGTTGCGCGGCGCGCAGCATCGCGTAGGTCTTGCCCACCCCGGGCGACATGCCGAAAAATATTTTCAGCTTGCCGCGACTTGCGCGCGCCTCGTCCCGATGCAGCGAAGCGAGAAGGGTGTCGGGATCGGGACGTTGGTCGGGCATGACAGGGCCAGGATGCGGGAAACAGCCGGATGGGGCAAGCAGCTCATCAATTAGGATTCACGGAGTGCGGAAGACCCGTCCGATGCGGATCATCATGAGGACGGCAGGACGGGTCAAGCAGCGCCAGCATGATGATCATCGTGATCAGGGCGGTGAGAAGCACGGCGTTCCTCAGGTTCCTGTTGGTGGGATTCTTCATGGCGGAACCTCGTGTGCTGGTTACCGCGCCTCATCGAGGGCGCGATTGAGCTCCACCACATTCACCCCTAGTTCGCCGAAGACGTTCAGACTGCGACCGTCGGTATGTTGGACGACGAGCGCACGCACCTTTTCCACCGGAAGATGCCGTGACTTCGCGACTCGCGCAGCCTGAATTTCCGCATTTGCAACGCTGATGTGCGGGTCAAGGCCGCTGCCGGAACTGGTGACCGCGTCGGCGGGGACGACCGTGTCGGCGGAAAGACCATTCGCTGTGCGGTAGGTGGCAACGGCGGCCTTGATATTGTCGGCGAGCTTCCGGCTGGTGGGCCCGAGATTGGTGCCGGAAGAGCTGGTCGCGTCA
>JBAZHQ010000197.1:0-2495 GCA_041652235.1 Opitutaceae bacterium
GTGCCTCGCACCTAAAGCTTCCACCACCATGTCAGACATCGACACTCTCCCCACCGCCGGGAACACAGAGGCCAACCCGTTCTCCGACATCGACCAGTCGGCAGGCAATTTCTCCTACGACGTCAAGTACAGCTTCGATGCCGGCACCGGACTCAACGAGCAGACCGTGGAGTACATCTCCGCCGTCAAGAAGGAGGCTCCGTGGATTCTCGAGTTCCGCAAGAAAGCCCTGAAGATCTTCGAATCGAAGCCGCTGCCGACGCATTGGGCGTCCAAGGATCTTGAGAACATCGATTTCAACAAGATCCGCTATTACCTTTCCCAAGGCCAGAAACCGAAGCGCACCTGGGCCGAAGTGCCCGAGGACATCAAGCGCACCTTCGAGCGCCTGGGAGTCCCCGAGCAGGAGCGCAAGTTTCTCGCGGGCGTCGAGGCCCAGTTCGACTCGGAGGCCGCCTACTCCAACATCAAGGAGCTCGTCTCCAAGCAGGGCGTGATCTTCATGAATTCCACGCAGGCCCTGCGCGAGCATCCCGATCTCTTCCGCAAGTGGTTCGGCAAGGTGATCCCGACTGCGGACAACAAGTTCTCCGCGCTCAACTCCGCTGTGTTCTCCGGCGGCTCCTTCATCTACGTGCCGCCCGGCGTGAAGGTTGCCCATCCGCTCCAGGCCTATTTCCGCATCAACGCGGAAAACTTCGGCCAGTTCGAGCGCACGCTCATCATCTGCGACGAGGGTTCGGAGCTCACCTACATGGAGGGCTGCACCGCTCCCAAGTTCTCCACCGCGACGCTCCACTCGGCCGTCGTCGAGCTCGTCGCGCTCAGGGGCGCCAAGATCCAGTACATCACCGTCCAGAACTGGGCCAACAACGTCTACAATCTCGTCACCAAGCGCGGCCTCGCCCACGAGGAAGCCGAGATTAAGTGGATCGATTGCAACATCGGCTCGCGCCTCACCATCAAGTACCCGGGCGTCGTCCTCAAGGGACGCAAGGCCCGCGGCGAGGTCATTTCCATCGCGCTCGCCAACGACGGCCAGCACCAGGACACCGGCGCCAAGATGATCCACGCCGCCGATGAGACCACCTCCACCATCGTGGCCAAATCCATCTCGGTCGGCCAGGGCCGCTCCACCTACCGCGGCGTCGTCCACATCCCGAAGCATCTCAAGGGCTGCAAGAACAACACCGAGTGCGACGCCCTGCTCATCAACACCAATTCCCGCACCGACACCTATCCCGCCATCTCCGTGCGCGGCCAGCAACACGCCGCGCAGCACGAGGCAAGCGTGTCGAAGGTGAGCGAGGAAATGATCTTCTACATGCAGCAGCGCGGCCTCACCGAGGCGCAGGCCATGAGCCTCGCCGTGAACGGCTTCGTCAACGACCTCGTGCGCCAGTTCCCGATGGAATACTCCGTCGAGCTCAAGCGCCTCATCGACCTCGAAATGGAAGGCTCCGTCGGCTGACCCGATGGCTCATCCCATCATGCTCTCTTCCAAGAATCGTCCTAATGAGCCACAGAAGCCGCAGTGCGGCCACAGTGCGCAGCAGCGCCACCGTCCGACAGTCCTACCGTCCCTCTAGTCCAACTCCTAGATTCTAGCTCCTAACTTCCAGCTCCTTCGGCATCACATCATGTCCGCGATTCCCCTCTCCCTTTCCAACCCGGCGCTCGGCAGCTTCACGAGTGAGGTCTTCGCCTCGCATCTGGCTGCGGAATCTTCCCTTCCCGCCTGGTGGCTCGACGCAAAGAAGGAAGCCTGGAACCAGTTCCTCGCACTGCCCATGCCGGTGCGCAAGGACGAGTTCTGGCGCTTCAGCAACATCTCCAGCCTGTCCCTGGAGGGCTTCACCCTCCCCTCCGCCGTTCGTCCCAGCGACTATCAGGGCGTCAACCTGGGCTGCGACTGCGCCGCGCGCTTCGTCTTCGGCAACAACATGCTCCTCCACCGTGAGGCTCATGCGAGCGAGCTGCCCGCCGGAGTGATCATCGAGTCGCTGCGCTACGCGCTCGCCCACCATGGCGATCTCGTCCGCCGCTATCTCAATCAACAGCATACCACCCTCGGCTCCGAGAAATTCCGCGCCCTGCACACCGCCCTCGTCCGCGACGGCGTCTTCGTTTACGTGCCCCCGGGCGTCGAGCTCCCCGCCCCCATTGCGATCTTCCATCACGCCGCAGGCGAAGGCGCCTCCGTGTTTCCGCACTCGCTCGTCGTCGCGGAGAACAACGCCCGCGCCACCATCGTCGAAGTCTTCGCCTCCCTCGAAACCGACACCCGCCAACTGGCCGTCGGAGTCAACGACCTGTTCGCCGGCGAAGGCGCGCAGCTCACCTACATCGCGGCCCAGGCTTGGTCCTCGAACACGCTTTCCTTCCAGAACAACGCCATCACCGCCCAGCGCGACGCGAAGATCCTCTCGCTCAACCTGCATCTCGGCGGACGCCAGGCGCGCCACGAGTCGCACAGCCGGCTTCAGGGCCCGGGC
>JBAZHQ010000197.1:2505-6655 GCA_041652235.1 Opitutaceae bacterium
GGAGCCCAGGAATTCGACCAGCGCACGCTGCAGACGCACCAGGCGCCCAACACCAGTTCCAATCTCCTCTACAAAAACGCGCTCCTCGATCAGGCGCGCACGATCTTCTCCGGCCTCATCGTCGTCGAGCCCGACGCCCAGAAGACGGACGCCTATCAAAGCAATCGCAACCTGATGCTCAGCGACGATGCGGAGGCGAATTCCCTCCCCGGCCTCGAAATCCAGGCCAACGACGTGCGCTGCTCCCACGGCGCCACCACCGGCCGCCTCGACCCCGAGCAGGAATTCTACCTTCTCTCCCGCGGCATCGACAAACGGCTGGCAGACGAGCTACTCGTCTTCGGCTTCTTCGAGGAAGTCCTCGGCAAGATCGAAAACGCCCCCCTCCACGACACCCTCCGCGCCCTCATCGCCACCAAGCTCCAGCGGTAACCTTGACGCATCCTACTACGGCAGCCGCAACCAAACCCGTTCGGCAAGCTCAGGGTCCACGAGAGGCCAGATGCCAGAAGCCAACAGTCGGACGGTGGTGCTCTGCTGGCCAGCAGAGCACACAGTGGCGGCGGAGCCGCCTCGGTCGGCCAGTAGGACGGTCGGACGTCGGTACAAACCCGCGCCGCTACGGCGCGCTGCCTCCCCGTAGGGCTCGACCTTGGTCGCAGCCCCTCAAAGCGTGGCGAGAATGTCCTCGCGGGTGACTCCCTTGGCAGTGGCAACCTCGCGTAGGATGGCATTGAGTGTGCCAATGCGCAGCGGCTTGTGATCGGGCACCGCGAGGCGGTGGTGCCGCGGTGTCTCGGTCTGCAAAATGATGTGGCTGCCGACTTGGTTGACCGTCTGGTAGCCCCACCGGGCGCACAGCACTCGCTCCAGATCCCGTCCGTAGAGATCGTGCGGGATTTTCACGCGATAACCTCGTCGCGCACCAAATGCAGGCGCAGGCGCTGGGGCACGGGCCCGTCGAAGTAAAACGCCTTCACTGCCTCGCGCACATTGGCGCGCAGCTCCTCCCAGGTGTCGGCCTGCGTGATGATGCTTTCACCGAGAGCCTCGGCGACGAAGCCCCCGTCGGCCTCCTGGGTGATCTCAAAAACAAGTTCGTTCATGGCGCAAATAATGCCGATTCCGCGGCAAGTGGCAACCTCGCAGAGAAATGGTAGCGAGTGCACTACGATGGAATTCGACTGCATCCGAGCAACAGCAGCAAAAGTAATGCGATGAGGGGGCGAGTATTTTGCCTGGGCGATTTATGGTTTTTGGACGCATCATAACGCGGCAGCCGCAGCCAAAGAGGCCGGAAATCGGATATCGGCGGTCGGACGTCGGTACAAACCCGCGCCGCTACGGCGCGCTACCTCCCCATAGGAGGGCCCGACCTTGGTCGCAGCCCCTCCCGCATGGCTCATCCCATAGCCCATGTGTTCACTTTCGCCCGTCCCCGTCTGCCAATCCCGCCTGCTGCTTTTGCTCACAGATATTTTGCCTGGGCGATTTATTTCCCCCGGTTTTGCAGGAGGCACGAAGAAGAAATCTCGCGTTCTCCAGGTGTTTATTAGCACATGTTGCTTACCTATAACATTAAGTGAAACTTTATGTTTGTCACGTAATACGTGACAAATGGCGGATTGGGCATGGCGTAGGGGCGATTTCCCGGTGTTTCGTGCATGGAAGAACCGCTGGCTCGAATTTTGCGCTGCACGATGATTGCATGCTACGAAAGGATTGCGTGGGCACACGGGTTTGCCTCCTGTTGCTCCGGTGAAAAGGGTCATGATCCACTCCGACGGAGGATGCCATGGAAACCCCGGGCCGGGAAGCTGGGCCGCGGTGTTGTCGTATGGCAAACACATCCGCGAGATGGGCGGCGGGGAGCTGGCGACGACAAACAACCGCATGGAACTGCAGGCCGCGATCTACGCGCTGCAGGCGCTAAAGGAACCCTGCGAAGTGGAGTTCTATACCGACTCCAAATACGTCAAAAACGGAGTGGAGTCGTGGATACACGGCTGGAAAACGAACGGCTGGAGGACGAAATCGAGGCAGCCCGTCAAGAACGAGGACCTCTGGCGCGCGCTGGATGCGGCGTTGCGCGGGCATCAGGTGAAGTGGCACTGGCTGAAAGGACATGCGGGCCATAAGCTTAACGAGCGCTGCGATCAACTGACGCAGGAGGAGATAGCGAAGATCAAAAAGGCGCATTCCCCGGCCCGGCTGAAGGCGGCGCTCGCGGAATTCACCACGCGACAAGCCCAGGATCAGCACCAGGGCGGGCTTCTCCGACCCGGCGGGCAGTGCCGGTTGTTTTTATGATGAAACGAGTCCGATCTATTGGCCCAGGCAAAATATCGTTGGGGACGACATAACAGGAAATCAATTACGGGTTGGCTCTCAAGCTTCAATGGAGCCTCTATATGCCGAGTTCCCGCACCAAGTCCTCGACCGTCAGCTTGTGGTGCGCGGCGACGGCTTTGAGGATGCCCGTGAGCGTGCCCAGCTTGATCGGGCTGTGATTGGGCACCGTGACGTGGTGCTGGCCTCCCCTCTGGGTCGTCAGACGGACATGCGAACCGTCCTGCCTCGCACGCTCATAGCCGAGCGAGTGCAGGGCTTTCACCAAGTCGGAGCCGCTCAGATCGCGCGGGATTTTCATGTAGCCAGCACTTCGTCCCGCACAAAATGCAGCCGGATCACCTGCGGAAGCGGACCAGGCACGTCATCGCCAAAATGACACTGCACCGCCTCGCGCACATTGACGCGCAGTTGGGCAAGCGTGTCGCCTTCGGTGAAGATGTCGTGCCCCAGCGCCGAGGCGGTGTAACCGCCGTCGGTCTCGTCCTCCCGAACCTCAAAAATGATTTCCGTCGTCATGGGCGCACGTTACGGGGCCGCCGCCTCATCCGCAAGCTCAGCTTCCTTTTCGGCCAGCCCTGCCGCGAGTTCCGCGTCAGGCGTAAGCCGGGCCGGATGCGTGCGTGTGTGCACTTTCTTGAGCATCCAGATGCTAACCCAAGTTCGACAGCCGGAGTTAAAATGTAGGTTATTTTCGGAGGAACGATGAGGCGCGACGCTCTGAGAGAGACAATGAAGGTAGCGGTTTGGCGATGTAGTGGAGACCGCAGCGTTGCCGACGGGCACAGCATGCAGAAGATCGACGTCCATGTTTCTGCGTCGCAACCGTCGGAAGAAGCACGGTGAGATTTACGAGTATTGGACGCTCGTGGAGTCGGTGCGCACGGCACGGGGTCCGAGGCAGCGGGTGGTTGCGACTCTGGGCAAGCTGCCCGGTTTGGATGAGGACGAAAAGGCTGGTTGGGAGGAAGTCGCCCGGTTGCTCGACGGGGAGGCGGCAGACCAAGCGCAGGCTGAACTCTTTGAACAGAAGCCGACCGCGCCGCCGCCGCAATGGACGCAGGTCAATTTGGCTGGTGTGCGAGTGGAGAGGGTCCGCGAGTTTGGACAGGTATATCTGGCGCTGGCCCTGTGGCGGCGCCTCGGGCTTCATCGCTTCTTTGAACAAAACGTTCCGCAGGGGCGTGAGCAGATCGGTTGGGCGAACGTGGTCGCGATCCTGGTCATCGGTCGGTTTTGCGAGCAGGCATCGGAACTCGCCCTGAGCGAGCGATGGTATGCACGCACAGCCCTTGATGAACTGCTGGGCGTGTGTCCGAGCGCCGTCTACGACAACCGCCTGTACCGCGGCCTGGACAGATTGCTGCCGCTGCGAGATGCCTTGTTTGGACATCTCAAGGAGCGATACCAGAGTTGGTTCGGAGCACGGTTTGAGTTCCTGCTCTACGACATCACCAGCACTTACTTTGAGGGCCAGTGCGAACGCAACGCGCAGGCCCAGCGCGGATACAGCCGTGACAATCGTCCCGACTGCAAACAGGTGTGTATCGGACTGGTGGTTACCCCCGAGGGACTCCCGCTGGCCTACGAAGTCTTCGCAGGCAACCGGGCCGATGTCACGACCGTGGAGGACATCGTCGAACTCATGGAGCGCAAATACGGCGCAGCCGAGCGAATCTGGGCGATGGACCGGGGCATGGTCAGCGAGGAAAACCTGGATTACCTGCGGGCAAAGCGCGCCCTGTACATCGTGGGCACGCCCAAGGGGCGGCTCAAACGCTTCGAACGCGAACTGCTTGAG
>JBAZHQ010000197.1:6665-8020 GCA_041652235.1 Opitutaceae bacterium
TCGAACCGGGGGTCGAGGTCAAGTTGCTCGCACACCCCGATGCGCAGGGAGACGAACGCTATGTGATGTGCCGCAGTCGCGCTCGCCATGAGAAGGAGGCGGCCATGCTGCGAGCCCAGCAGGTGCGCCTTCGAGGCAAACTTGCGCAGATCGACGCCTCTCTGAAGAAGACCCCGGCTGACAAACCCGAAGCCATTGAAAGGCGTGTGGGCAAATGGCTCGGTCGCAATACCGCAGCTGAGAAGCTCTTCAGCGTGGAGGTCCTCGTCGAGCAGGGCTGCGCTGTCGGGCTGCGCGTGAGCGAAGACGAAGACAAACTGCGATGGGCTCAGGCTTCCCAAGGCACCTATCTGTTGCGCACCAACTGCACCGAGCAAGATCCGCGAAAACTGTGGCATTGGTATATCCAACTTACCGAAGTCGAGGACGCCTTCCGCACAGGCAAGGGTGACTTGGGGTTACGCCCCGTTTATCACCAGAAGGAAGACCGCGTGCAGGCTCACATCCTGGTGTGTTTCCTGGCCCTGGCCATGTGGCGAAGCCTGGAAATGTGGCTTCATGCCAAGGGCCTGGGCGATACCGCCAGACAGGTCGTCCGCGAGATGGCAACGATCCACTCCATGGACGTCGTGCTCCCAGTACGTGACCGAGCTGAGACCCGCCTGCGCTTGGTCGGGAAAGCTGAGGCACTCGCTGCTGATCTGCTTACAAGACTAGGCCTAAAGCTGCCAAACCGCGCGAAAATCATCGAAAATGTAGTGGAGAAAAACGACCCCTAATGAATGCAAGTGGTTGATGAATCGCTCCGCTTCTTCTCCAACTGTCGAACTTGGGCTAACCCGGATGCATCCTACCGCGGCAGCCACAGCCAAAAAAGGCCAGACGTGCAGCCAGAGGCCGGGAAATCGGAAGTCGGCGGTCGGAAGTCGGTACAAACCCGCGCCGCTACGGCGTGCTGCCTCCCCGTAGAGGGCTCGACCTTGGTCGCAGCCCCTCCCGCATGGCTCATCCCATAGCCCATGTGTTCATTTTCGCCTGTCCCCGTCTGCCAATCCCGCCTGCTGCTTTTGCTCCGGATATTTTGCCTGGGCGATTTATTTCCCCCGGTTTTGCAGGAGGCACGAAGAAGAAATCTCGCGTTCTCCAGGTGTTTATTAGCACAAGATGCTTACAGACAACCTCAAGAGAAACTTTATGTTTGTCACGTAATACGTGACAAATGGCGGATTGGGCATGGCATAGGGGCGATTTCCCGGTGTTTCGTGCATGGAAGAACCGCTGGCTCGAATTTTGCGCTGCACGATGATTGCATGCTACGAAAGGATTGCGTGGGCACACGGGTTTGCCTCCTGTTG
>JBAZHQ010000198.1:0-8017 GCA_041652235.1 Opitutaceae bacterium
GGGCGCGCATGTTGTCCAGAATGGCGGCCGAGATCGGCAGCGCCGCGCCCATGGGGGTCACGCCGCGCCGGGTCAGCACGTCCTGAAAGAGAAAGCGGTGGAGCCGGCCGTTCCCGTCTTCAAACGGATGGATGAAGACGAACTGGAAACCGGTTACGGCGGCCTGCACGATAGGGGAAACCGACTCCAGGCGGTTCGCCGCCGCGGCGAGACCGGACATAAGCGAAGGAACCAGGATCGGAGGAACCGTGATGTAGTGAATCTGCTCCCTCACTCCCGGCAGGGTCTCACCCACGTAGTTCTGGATTTGCCGGTAGGCCTTCTCGGCGTAGCGCGAATCGACGATCGTGTTCTGCAAGGCGACTAGTCGTTCGGACGTGAGGGCCTGCTCGATCGGAACCTTGCCCGCATCCCGCAAGACGGCGATGAAGCGTTCCTCGCGAGCCCGCCCCGGCTCCTCCCGCTCGATCAGAAAGGAGGACCTCGTTTCCTCGGCGTACAAATAGCTCAGTGCCCGGTAGAGGAGAGAGGGCGGCGTATCCGCGAGCACCGCCGCAATCTGGCCTTTCCAGTCCCGAGCGAACCCCGCCTTGATCTCGTCGGTCAGCCGGACGGTCGGGCTGAAGGCCGGGGTCCCCAGAAGATTGTGGTCCACCCGCCAGCGGGGATTCTTGATTGTCTCGGCCGTCAGATACTCCGCGGGGTCGAGCGCCGGGACATAGTTGCCGGCCAGTCCGCCTATGGGGAGTTCGCCTCTGGTCAGGAACTCGTAGAAGAACCCGGTCTGCTTCGCGTATTTTCCGGTCGGGCTTTTCTGGATGTAGGCGGCCACGCTTTCGGGCGTGAGCTGGCCAAATACCTCCCGCAGAAACGCCAGCTCCACCCCGTCGTATTTCAATCCGAATTCGACGTGCTCCAGGGGATCGTCAAATGACTTGGGCGCGTACTGACGGGGGTACGTCTCGGTTTTCCGACCATCCTTTTGGTGGGTGACGGAAGCCCGGCTGCCCAGATAGGATTCGTGCTCCAGCCTTGATTTGAGGAGGTTGAATTTCTGCCTGAGCCAAGTGTTTCCGACGGGATCCATGTCCGCATAAAATCATTATATTGTATTTAAAACAATTAAAAACAGATATTATGCGATTAAAGTAATTATCTCTAGCACTCCAAAACGATTACGAATCACATAAAATCAATAGGAATAGCCATAGAATGATTAAAAAGATTAAATCAGCCTGTTTTCGGCCAAATTTCAAATAGGGCCGTGGAAAAGCGTCGCAGGGACCGACGCGCGGAGCTCCGGCGACACCCCATGGGGGTACGATCCGGACGGGATCCGCTAAAATCCGTTATCTACAGAGGAGAATTCCCGCACGCCAAAAAACAAAACCTCCGGCGAATATCCATCGTGTGGTGCCTGTCCGGCGTAGCTCAGCGAAGACGGAAACGTGGTCGAACCACGGCTTGAAGCTCCGCTTGCCTACCCGAACTCCGACCGCTGCAAACACGATTCAGACCAAAGCGACCGCATCGGCAAAGATGCGGTCGCTTCATAAACGCAGACGGACTTCGTTGCCTCGGTGTACGCCATCCACCCGGCGACTTCGGATTGCAGACGGGGTCAGAACTCGAATTTGGTGGTCACGCCCCACACGCCATTGGCTGCGTGATTCAACACGGAGCCAAAATGCCCGTAGCCGGCGGCGACGGTCAGATGGGAGTTCACGACGTAGGCGGCATCGAAGGTCCACCAATCGTCCTCGGGTTGGACGAGCGTGCCGATAGGAGCATATTTATTGGGCTTTTGCCGATATTCGACGGCGAGCGCAAAGTTGCCAGTGAGGAAAACCACGGCGTTGCCCTCAAAGACAAGCGAGGAGTCCTCGGTGAAGCCAAGCAACCCGACATGAGCGGCCTTGGTAAGACGCAGGCCAGCGTTAAGCAGCAGCGGAGCGGGCGTCGATTTGAAGAACTTCGAGGCGTAAAGCGTAAAATCGGTGCCGCTGTCCTTCGCCACCCGGCTGGCCCGCAACAGGCCGCCGAGATCGGCGTTGATGCGGTCGATGCCATCGTTGCTCTTGTAATGGACCCCGACAGTGATGGCCGGGACCGATTCGCTTTCCGCCACCAACTGCAAGCGCGCGCTCAGCACCTTCAGTTTCACGGAGTCGTCGCGGAGCTTGATGCCGGTGGCGCTTTGGATTGCCGACGGCAGATCGCCGAGATCGAAACGATCGTAGGCGTAGCCGA
This sequence comes from Opitutaceae bacterium, assembly GCA_041652235.1. Lineage (GTDB taxonomy): Bacteria > Verrucomicrobiota > Verrucomicrobiia > Opitutales > Opitutaceae > MWDT01. The sequence goes on from JBAZHQ010000198.1 coordinate 2,251, forward strand.
TCTCCAGTCGTTTCCATGGCGTTTCGGTCAATGTGAACGCATCGAGCGTGCGGCCATGGCCGAGATCGACGTAGGCAAAGCCAACGCCGGGCCGGCCGACTGGCTCGCCGTTGCGAGGCGGGTTGACGATATAGGCGGACAACGTGGAGAATATCCCACCGCTGCCCTCGATCTGATGGAGCGGAAGCGGCGCAGGTTTCTCAGCGGCGGCGGGCGGCGCGGTCTCCTCGGCGCCGGCTGAGGCCGGGCCAAAGACCGCCAGCGCAAGCGCGAGCAGGATTGCAGGTGAGGCGACGCGGTGCGAATACGAAGCCAGAGTGGAATTGGAGACGATGGAACGGTTCATTTTCTGTGTTAGTAGGTGTGCCCGGCGCATTGCGGTGGTCCGCTGGCCCGGCGGGCTTGCGATCTATGATGGCCGCCAGATGACTGGTCGGTAATTTCCGATGTGCGTGGCAAGTGCCCTCAATTCGTATCGTCGGGCAAAAATCAGATATGTTCGCGGTATAGAACAAGGTCGCCCTTTGACAGATCGAGACGGATTTTCTCCGTGCGCTCGATCTGGGTGACTTTGCGGTCATGAACGACGATTTGAACGACGCCATAGTGCAGCGATGCGACCTTATCGACTACGATATGGAGCCACTCCGGCGGCGAATCGAGCGAGCCTGATGATGATTCGTTTGGGTTCATGAAGAGTAAAAACGAGAGCGTGATCTATTGTTAATTCTTTCAAAGTAGTTAATCATGGTATGATTACTTTCAATGATAAATTGAGTAATCTTATAATGTTTTCTTATCATATTTCTATTAATGTCTTTATGTTATTTTTAGTAAACACTTAAGCACATCGAACGGTACGCGTTGTAGGCTCTTAGCCTTTCGAAAGACGCATGGCCTGCGCTTCATTTAGCATCGCCCGCCACCGCGAGGCCCAGCTCAAACGCTGATCTCGTCACAAGAAGGAAGCCCTGGTCCGAGGGCGACCTCAGTCGACTCCACGAATTGTCGGTATCCGACGATTGATGAAGCCGCCAATCCCAACTTTGTCCCGCTTACTTTCAGACACCGTATGTGAAGGGACTGGCACCTTCGTCATGTCGATCCGACTTACGATAGATTAGCAGCATGACCACTTAGGCCCGATCCTGACGGCGAATTTGGCTCGCATGAATCTGGGCGATTTCACTCAATTTCCGGCGTGATGAAGCTTCAATCAGCCTGCCAGTTCGCCCAACCTACTTCGATTGGGAGCCCCGCGATCTATTGCGCGCTTAAGCCACAATTGACACATGGGATAAGCCGTAGTTTAACTCCGTTCTAATATGCCGAAGCCTATTTTCCACGGGGTTCGCGAGCCGCAAGCACTTTCCGGATTTGCTCATCCTGCATCAACTCTGTCCATGACGTTGGCGCATGGCGGCGAGGATTCTTTTCAGGCTGAACCAAAGGAAGGCCGTCAAGTTGAGAAAGTGCGCGATTTAGGCCAAGTCGCCACGCCCCGCGTCATTGCACAGGCCATGGCTTTATGGGTAATGGCCTTGAAACCAGATCGCGTGCTAGATCCCGCCATGGGCTTGGGCAATCTGCTGCAAGCATGTCGAGAGCTGAACTCCACGGCCTCCTTGGAAGGCGTAGAGATCGACCCGACAATTATAGCCGAAGCTCACCGGACGGCACCAACTGGCACTCGTTTGGTTTGTGCTGATTATCTAAAACAAAAAACCTCCTCTTTTGACGGAATCATCGCCAACCCCCCATATATCAAGGCCAGCCGCCAAGGCTTCACATCCGCCGACTGGAAATACTTGGACAATATGCTTGGCGTTGGTCTCGATCGACTTACCAACGTTTATGCTCTGTTCCTTCTAAAAATCTGGCATGACCTCTCGCCCCATGGCCGTGCCGCCGTGCTCATACCCGCTGAATTTTTCAACGCCAACTATGGTGGCCCTATCAAAGCGCAACTTCTGCAAAAGATCCGGCCCGTTGCGACCCTGGTTTTTGATCCCAGCGTCACGATTTTCCAGAATGCGCTCACCACAACGGCTCTACTGTTGCTGGAAAAATCTGTGTTTCACCGCGCTGTCCTGCCCGCTCTTAAAATTGAACGGATTGAAGATTTGGCCTCGGTTGTGGATGCATTTGCGCACAGGGATCACACCTGCACCACGCAAACCTCGGCAATAACCGATTTGTCCAAACTGTCTCCCGACGAAAAATGGTTGAACCGAATTCTCGGGCACCACGCCGAACACGACAGCTTCACCCATAAAGTTGGAGATTTCTTCCGTTGTTCACGGGGTATAGCCACCGGGGCCAATGAGTATTTTTGCCTCCGTCCGTCCGAAATTAGAACCCACGATTTGGACGCAAGCGACTTTACTCCCTGCGTAACCAAGGCTCCAGATGTCGCCGGTTTTATTTTCAATGAGTTCAAGTGGGAGCAACTGGCAGCTTCTGACTATCGCTGCTGGCTGCTCTCACCCGCGAAGATCAGCACGGCGATGAAACGCTATCTCGCCAATGGGGAAACATCGGGGGTCGCCGCCAAATTTCTGCCCAGTCATCGCTCGGTTTGGTATCTGCCCGAAAACCGCGCACCAGCCGCGGCGTGGGTCGCGGTCTTTTCCCGCGACATCCTGAAGTGTGTGCTCAATCAGACATCCACCCGCCATCTAACCTGCTTTCACGGCGTCTATGCCAAACCCGAAGTCGATGCCGATGCCGCACGACTGGTTCTCTTCCTAAACAGTTCACTCGGTCGCACGGCCATCCGCGGTTCCAATCGTTTTTATGGAGCCGGCCTCAACAAGCTCGAGCCCAAAGACGTCGAATCTATTCCCTGCCCAACCCTTGGTTCGGCCGGTGCCTTGATCGACTCCACTGCGCTGATCGCTCGACTGCTGGAGATCGAGCAACTAGACGCTGCTGAACAGATGCCCGCAATCGACACGCTCGCCGAAGAGGTATTCGGTCTCACAGTCCCAGCAGCACTTTGACCACTGCCGCCGAAAACGGCGCGCTCCCTTTTGCGAATTTAACGCCAAAAAGGATCCGCCCCTTGGATAATTCGCGGCTGAATGCCTCCAATTCCGGCATTACAAAAGCGGTCGATAAGCACACCCCGCTCGTCAACGGCAGGTAGTAAGTTGCCTTGAATTGGGATTTTTGAGCGCTCTCGATTTTAAAGTCCGTGTTCAATTTACCCTGCGACAAAACCTCCAAGATACGCTTGAATGAAATCGCGTAAATGGCCCCAAACACCACCTGTACGTAAAAATGCGGAACCCCGTGAACCTCAACCCAGCGCATGATATTATGAATGTCTTCAATCTTCGGGGTGAAACTAAGGTCAGTCGGACTTCGGCCCGCCCCCAGAGATTGTTTGCTAGACCGCACTTCAAACGCCGCCACCGCCTTTGAGGCCAAGGCAATCGAATCTTTCGAACCAGCCTCGGCAAAGGCCTCTGCTGGCGGTGCCTGGTTGCAAAAAACCAGCAGATCGGGCCGTTTACCCAGCGTCCGTAGTTCATGATGATAACCGAGATAATACTCTTTGAACCCGGGATCACCCGCCACAAGGTTATCACTGCGACCATAGCCACAGCTTTTGAGCGCCAAGCCTGCCTTCTCCAGTTCGGTCGCCACCAATCGCTCCGCCCAGTCACCCAGCTCACGATTGATGAGAAATTCTGAAAATGCTTGCGTAGGCACGCGAACTTTGGGTTCAGCAGTTTGCACTAACGGCGGCAAAATCTCGGGCGGGATAGTATCAACAAGCGTGCGCAAACCCTGCACGTATGCATTCATTTGAGGCCGCCTCCAAAAACAAAAAGTTCCGAGACCGGCACATTTAACGCTTTGGCAATCAACTCACACCCGGCTACCGAAGGAGCGTTCACACCCCGTTCCACCAAACTTATAAATTCAACCGAATAGCGGCTTTTTTCAGCGAGTTGCTGCTGGGTTAGTTTCTTGGCCCTGCGCAGTTCAGCGATACGCAGTCCCAGTTTCTTTGCTATCATGCAATTAACCTACATGTTTCCGGCTCAAAACGCCACGGAGCTAAACTACGTTTCTACTAAACGCCTGCCGATTTCTAATGAGGTATCCAGAGAAGGAAGCACCGTTGTCGCGATCGGACGGAAGTCCGCTAGAATCCGGTATCTACAGAGGAGAAATGTGGTCAGGTTATACTTTTCATAATCCACCCAGGAGATACCAGGAAATCCGGTCTTCGTTCTGGTAGGAGGAAAATGCTCTTTGAGCCCACTATCTCTCAACTTCGCGCATTTAGGAGACGGTCCCCTATGTCACGAGGTCTTCGGCAAAGGGGTGCAGATTTGTACCGACTTCCGACCGAGGCGGCTCCGCCGCCACTGTGTGCTCTGCTGGCCAGCAGAGCACCACCGTCCGACCGTTGGCCTCTGGCCTCTTTAGCCTGCACTCCGATTTCCATGCCGGCCTCTGGCCTCTTTGATAGTGCCCCCGCCTACTCTCCGCCAGCTCTGGGCGCCAGAATGCGGAAGAGGATCTCCAGGTGCTTGGCAGCCCGGGCGACTGTCATTATCGGCTGCGCCTTGCCATCGAGGCAGTCGAGGAAATGCCGGGCAAGCGCGACGTGGTCATCGACCGCCTGCGACATATCGATCTCGAAGGATTCCCGGCGCGGCTGGCCGTCGTCATGGAAAAACTCGATCGTGTGAGATTCCCAACTCGGATAGTGGAAACGCAGGCCTCCCTTCGTGCCGTGGATGCGAGTCTCGCAGGTCGTTTCACCGTGCACGCCGGCTCCCCTCTCGTAGTAGTAGGCAAGGCCGTCGTCGAACTCCAGCCAGGCGGCGCCGTGCTGTTCGACGTCGGTGGATGCGACGAGGCTGCTGATATCCCGAAGGCCGTTGATGCTGAAACTGCGCAAGGTCTGCAGGTTAGGAGTGTCTCCAAGCAAGCCAAGATGGAAGGATAGATCGTAGGCTCCAAAGTCGATGAACGGACCGCCGCCGGCCAGCGCCTTCTTCATCGCCCAGGCGCCATGCGGATTATATTCGATGAAGGTTCCGCGAAGGAGGTGCTGATGGTGGATATGATACACCCTGCCCAACTTGCCGCTTTCGATGAAGCGCCGCACAAATTCATACTTGGGCTGCAGGCGGGCATGGCGGCAGGAGGCTTCAAGCACCACGCTATCCAGAGCCGCCGCCGCCACGGAGACCATCTTCGCCGCGTCCGCCGGAGAAACGGCCAGCGGCTTCTCGACCAGCACATGCTTGCCCGCGGCCAGCGCATCGGCCAGCTGCTGGCAGTGCAGGTGGGGCGGCGTGGCGATCACCACCGCATCGACGGAGGGGTCGGCAAGAACGTCGCGATAGTCCAGCGTCCAGCGCGGTATGCCGAACTCCGAAGCGGTCGCCTGCGCGGTCGCCGTGCTCGCACTGCATACCCACGCAACTTGAGCTCGCGCGTCCTGGCGCAACGAACGGATGTGCACCTTGCCCTGCATGCCGGCCCCGATGACGCCGATGGAATAAAGTTGTTTCATAAATGAGCGATTCAATATGAAGACAGCATGTCCAGCCCCGCAATCCAGGACTTATAAAAGCGGAATGGCGGCGCCTTCACGCGCGGCGGGAAGCAGCGCTCGAACACAGGCCATCGCCAAGCACAGCCTTGTGACCGGCCATGCACAATCCACTGCGACGCGGGCAACAATGGAAAGATCTCGCCGCTTCGGATCTTCCGCTTTTGCCTGTCCGCTGTGCTCCGC
>JBAZHQ010000199.1:0-7999 GCA_041652235.1 Opitutaceae bacterium
CAGCGGTTGCGAATGCGCACCGGTGAAGAGTTGCGGGGAAGCTTCTGCAGCTTCTTCTGGGCGGCGAAGAACTCTTCGTTCGAGGTGGCGGGGTTGGCGAGGACGGCCTTCAGCTCGGCACGCTTGATTTTGTAGGTCGCTGAGAGCTTGATGCGCTTCTTATTGCGCTCGATGGCGGAGGTTTTCGGCATGGTCTCGGGTGTTAAAGTTTTCGATTGGCAAGGTTCAAGGTCTATGATCTGGCGCTTACGCTCTTATAGCTTGTACCTTAGGCTCTGTTTACGTGGAGGGGTTGCTACGGCGGAACGGCATGCCGAGAAGGCGCAGGAGCTCGCGGCCCTCTTCGTCGGTCTCGGCAGAGGTGATGATGGCGATATCGATGCCGATATGCTTCTTGACCCCTTCAAGGGAAATCTCAGGGAAAATCGTATGATCGGTGATGCCGAGATTGTAGTTACCCTGGCCATCCAGCTTGGGGGAGACACCGCGGAAGTCGCGGATCGTGGGGAGGGACACCGCGATGAGGCGGTAGAGGAACTCCCACATGCTTTCGCCTCTGAGGGTGACGTGGCAACCCACGATCTGTCCCTGGCGAAGCTTGAAATTGGCGATGGCCTTCCTTGATTTGGCCATGACCACCTTCTGGCCCGAGATCGCAGTCATGTCCTTCTGGACGTCGGCGATCGCATTTTTGTCGGCCTCGGAATCGATGCCCGTGTTCAGAACGATTTTAAGCACCTTTGGGATCTGATGCTTGTTCTTATAACCCTTGCTCTTAAGAAGCTCGGGCGACACGACTTCGTTATAATGTTTTTGCAGGACTGGAACTGATTTGCTCATTGCAGGATCCGCCGGATTACCGACCCGGACAGCGTTTTAGGATGAGTTTTAAAAAATAAAGGGCTGAGTAACGCAGGGTGCGTCGCAGCTTGGCAAGCGTCGAATTAACGGTGCTTAGGCCTTGGCGGCGGGCTTCTTCGCCTGACGGGCGTCGAAGTCGGCTTTCAGCATGAGATTAGAAACATGAACCGAGCCCTCGCGCTCGGCAATGGTGCCTTGGGGATGCTCCTGCGATTTGCGCAGATGTCGCTTGATCATGGCAACTCCCTCGACGCGAGCGCGTTGCTTTGCGGGAAGGATCTCAAGGATTTTGCCTGACTTGCCCTTGTGGGCGCCGGAAATGACGACCACCTGATCGTCGCGTTTAACATGGAATTTTTTCATGGTCAGAGAACCTCCGGGGCGAGCGAAATGATCTTCATGAAGTTCTTCGCGCGAAGCTCGCGTGCGACAGGGCCGAAGATACGAGTGCCCTTGGGATTGTTATCGGGTCCGATGATGACGATCGCGTTCGAATCGAAACGCAGATAGCTGCCATCAGTCCGACGGATCGCAGCCTTGGTGCGAACGACAACGGCCTTCGCGACCTCGCCCTTCTTCACCGTCGCATCGGTGGTGCTTTCCTTGATATTGACCGTGACGATGTCGCCCACGGCGGCGCTATCGGTGTTCTGGCCTTTGCGCGCGATCATGGACGCCTTGCGGGCGCCTGTGTTGTCGGCGACTTCGAGAATGGAGCGCAGAAAAATCATGGGGATGCCTCCGGAATAGTTGGTTGTTAAGTGTTAGGCTTTCGGCGCGCTTGCGGCAGCCTGGGCGACGGTTTTGGTGGGCACGGCGGCAGCGACATCGACCTCGGTGATGGCCTCGGCGGTGGCATGCTTTGCCTGCTCAATCACGGAGGTGACGCGCCAGCGCTTGAGGCGGCTGATGGGGCGGGTTTCCATGATCTGGACCTTGTCGCCGACCTGGGTCTCATTCTTCTCGTCGTGCACGTGCACGACGGTCTTGCGACTGATGACCTTATGATACTGCGGGTGCGGGGTCTTGTACGGGATGGTGACCTTGATGGACTTTGCTCCCATGCGGCTGCTTACGAAGCCGATGAGGGTCTTGCGCTTGGCGCGTGAACCGGAAATGGCGGTGGACATTGGAATTTTGCGTTTTTGATCTCCGATCTTCGATTTTCCCGGGTGGCGCAATTAATGCAGGCCGGAATCGGGATTCGAGGTTCGGAAATGAGTTATGCGGCTTTCGGCGCTTTCTTCTGCTTGAGGATGGTCTCGAGGCGGGCGATGTCCTTGCGATAGGCGCGCAAGAGATGTGGCTTCTCAACCTGGCCGGTGTTCTTTTTTAGGCGTAGCTGGACCAACTGCTCGCGGATTTCGCGGAGCTTGGTCTCGATCTCGCCGAGTGATAATTCACGAATTTCTTTGGACTTCATAGCGGTGCGTCTCGGTTGACGTGTCTAATTATTCGGACGCGGCTTCGCGAGCGATGAAGCGGCAGTGGAACGGCAGCTTTGCATCGGCCAGACGGAAGGCCTCCTTGGCGATGGTGGAAGGAACACCTGCGAGTTCGAAGAGAACAGCGCCGGGTTTGATCTGGGCGATATAACCCTCTACCGGGCCCTTGCCCTGACCTTGGCGAACTTCGGCGGGCTTCTTGGTGATCGGCTTGTGGGGGAACACGCGGATCCAGAGCTTGCCTTTGCGCTTGAGGTGGCGGGAGATGGTGACGCGAGCAGCTTCGATCTGCTGGCCGGTCATGGGGCCACGGGTGAGGGACTGCAGTCCGAACTCGCCGAATGCGAGCGTATTGCCGCGTTTGGCATTGCCGGCGCGTGACCCCTTTTGGGATTTGCGATATTTGGTGCGTGCGGGAGCGAGAGCCATGTTGGGTTTCTCCTGTCTTTATGGTTCAGGTGGCGTCGGCTTCTTTTTTACAGATCCAGCACTTTACGCCGATCTTGCCGTAGACGGTGCGAGCTTCGGAGAAGCCGTAGTCGATGTTCTCGCGCAATGTATGCAGCGGAACCCTGCCCTTGCGCTGCCATTCGCGCCGGGCGATTTCAGCGCCACCGAGACGGCCGGAGCACTGGATACGGATGCCTTCGGCACCCAAGGCCATAGCCATTTCGACTGACTTCTTCATGGCGCGGCGGAAAGCCACGCGGCGCTCAAGCTGGAGAGCCACATTCTCGGAAACGAGCTGAGCTTCGATTTCCGGCTTCTTGACCTCCTGGATGTCGAGGAGGACATCCTTGCCTGTGAGCTTGGCTAGCTCGGCCTTGATGTTTTCGACCTCGGCGCCCTTGCGGCCGATGACGACGCCCGGACGGGCGGTGTAAATCTTGACGCGCACCCGAGTGCCGGCGCGCTCGATGAAGATGCGCGGAACAGCTGCCTGCTTGAGCTTCGCGAGCAAGTGCTCGCGAATCTTATAGTCCTCAACGAGGAGCGCGGGAAAGTCTTTCTTGGTGGCAAACCAGCGGGACTGCCAGTTGCGACGAACGGCGAGACGAAAGCCGATGGGATTAGTCTTTTGGCCCATGATGTGAAGGGGGTCAGTTGTTGTCTTTGCCGTCCGAGAGGACGATTCGGATATGCGACATCTTCTTGCGACGAGGCATCGCGGAGCCGCGGGCTCCCGCCTTGAAGCGTTTGAGGACGGAGCCGATCTCGATGACGGCGCTCTTCACGACTAGGGAGTCGGCGGAGAGGTTCGCGTTGTTCTCCGCGTTGGCGATGGCGCTCTTGAGGGTCTTGGCGATGAGGCGGGCGGACTTGCGCGGGATGAGCGCGAGATACGCGACTGCCTCGGGAGCATTGCGTCCCTGGATGGTTTTGACCACTTCGCGCATCTTTTTTGGAGACATGCGCGCGTGGCGTGTGATGGCTTGAACTTCCATGATAATGGTGGATTCCGATGTTCGGCGATAGCAGCACAGGCTGGAGCCCGCGTCCTACCCTTTTTGTTGCGGTTGGTGAATTAAACGAGCTCCTTGCGGGTCATGCCGCCGTGCGCCTTGAAGGTGCGGGTCGGAGCGAACTCCCCAAGTTTGTGTCCGACCATATTCTCGGTGACATAAACGGAGACGAACGCCTTGCCGTTATGCACGTTGAAGGTCTGCCCGATAAAATCGGGGGTGATGGTCGAACGGCGCGACCAAGTCTGTATGGGCTTGCGATTGCCGGTCTTGACTGACTTCTCGATTTTCTCGAGGAGGTGATAGTCGACGAAAAAGCCTTTTTTAATTGAACGGGCCATGGTGCGAGTGCGCTAAGATTATTTCTGGCCGCGCGGCGGACGGCCGTTGTGGCGGACGAGGATAAGACTGCTGGATGTCTTGGAACGACGACGCGTCGGGAAGCTCTTTGCGAGCTGACCCCACGGGGATACGAGCTGTTGGCGACCGCCGCCACCCTTGGACTTGCCCTGACCGCCACCGTTGGGGTGATCGACAGGATTCATCGCGACGCCGCGAACGTGGGGGCGTTTGCCGAGCCAGCGATTGCGACCCGCCTTGCCGAGGGAGGCATTGTTGTGCTCGCCATTGCCGACTTCACCGATGGTGGCGCGGCAGTTGGCGTTGACCATGCGAACCTCACCCGACGGCATGCGGAGCTGAGCCTTGCCGTTTTCGATGGCGACCAATTCGAGGGAGGCGCCAGCGGAGCGGGCCAGTTGGGCGCCGCGTCCGGGAGTCAGCTCCACGCAATGCACTTTCGTGGACGGCGGGAGGATCGACAGAGGGAAGCAATTCCCAACGAGATAATCGTTGGTCGTCGCCTTGTTGGACGCAACGATCGTGCCGCCGACCGCCAGGCCCTTGGGGGCGATGATGTAGCGCTTGTCGCCATCGGTGTATTCGATGAGGGCGAGATTGGCGCTGCGGTTGGGATCGTACTCGAGCGCGATCACCTTGGCCGGCACGTCGATCTTGTCGGCGCGCTTGAAATCGATGATGCGATAAAGACGCTTATGACCGCCGCCGCGATGGCGGGACGTCAGGCGACCGTAGCAGTTGCGGCCACCAGTCTTGCTGAGGGACTCGGTAAGAGCGCGCTCAGGACGCTTGGTCGAAAGACCGTCCTCCTTGTTAAGGGAGGTAAAGCGCTGGGCAGGCGTGAGCGGACGGAAGATTTTGAGAGGCATTATGTTGTCTCCTGGTTAGGGGCGATCAAAGGAGTTCGATCTTGTCGCCGGTCTTGAGCGTGACGATCGCCTTCTTGAAGTCGGAGGTCTGGCTCGGGCGGCCTTGGCGGCTGCGTTTATTTTTACCGCGCTGGTGCATCACATTGACGCGGGTGACGGTGACTTTGAAGGTCTTCTCGACCGCGTCACGGATGGCGTGCTTGGTAGCGTCGGGGAAAACCTCAAAGGTATACTGGCCGTATTCCGCAGAGAGAAGATTGGACTTCTCCGTGAGGCGGGCGGACTTGAGGACGTTGATGGCGTTCATTAGTTCTTCCCTCCATTCACGCGGGCGATGATCGTCTCGAGCGCCTTGGCGCTGACGATGATCCGCTTGTATTGGGCGAGGTCGAGCGGGTTGAGCTTCGCGGCTTCCTGGAGCGAAACGCGCTCGATGTTGCGGGCCGCGCGAGCAGCGTCGACGGAGAAAGGAGCATCGACCATGAGCACCTTGCCCTTGGGCGCGATGCGGGCGACAACCTGGCACATTTCCTTGGTCTTGGCCTTGGAAACCTGCCATGCCTCGATCACGTCGATTTCACCGGCGGATGCGCGGTCGAAGAGAGCGCGTTTCAGCGCCAGCTTGCGGACCTGCGCGTTGATCTTCTTGGAGTAGTCGCGGGGTTTGGGACCGAAAACGACACCGCCGCCACCCCACAAGGGAGAGCGATTGGAACCGGCGCGGGCGCGTCCGGTGCCCTTCTGGCGCCAAGGCTTCTTGCCGCCGCCGCTGACTTCTCCGCGGGTCTTGGTGCAATGGGTGCCGAGGCGCATATTGGCGCGGATGGCAACGATGACTTCCTTGAGTGTTTGGACACCCTTTTGGTCTTCGAAGATGGGAATGCCCGAAAACTCCTCTTCACGGGAGGTCTTGCCGTCGGGGCTGTAAACTTTGAGCTTCATGACGAATATCCTCCTGGATTATTTGGCCGCCTTGGGCTGGCCCTTGATAGCGGTGCGGACGATCACATCGTCGCCGTTGGCGCCGGGGACCGCTCCCTTGACGAGGATCAGATTCTTGTCGGCTATGATTTTCACAACCGTGAGATTCTGAACCGTGCGACGCAGGGAGCCCATATGACCGGGCATGGCCTGGTTTTTCCAGGTGCGGCCGGGAGTCTGGCGCATGCCGATGGAACCGATGCGGCGGTGGAACATCGAACCGTGCGCGGCGGGACCGCCTGCGACGCGGAAGCGCTTGACGACGCCCTGGAAGCCCTTGCCCTTCGTCACGCCGATGACATCGATGCACTGGCCTTCCTTGAAGGCCTCAACCGTGATGACGTCACCCGCCTTGACGGTGGGGGCCTCTGCGAGGCGAACTTCGTTGAGAACGCGAGGAGCCTGCTCGAGGCCGGCTTTCTTCGCGTGATTGAGTTCAGGCAAGGTCGTGTTCTTGACCTTTTTCTTGCTGAACCCGAGCTGGACGGCGTTGTAGCCATCCGACTCGATGGTCTTTACCTGGACCACACTGCAGGGTCCGGCTTCGACCACGGTGACGGGGATCAGGACGTTTTGAGCGTCGTAGACCTGCGTCATTCCGATCTTCTTACCTAGAAGAGTTGAGATCATGAGCTAAGCGGTAGGTGGAGGTTATCCGTTTCGTAATACCTACATTAGGGGATTCCGTCGGTGGGCCCGGCGGAGAGCCGCTAAACTGTCGGTTGTGAAACTGGTAGCTGGGTTGGTTATACGTTGATGCTGATATCGACGCCCGAAGGAAGGTTGAGCTTCTTCAGCTCATCCACGGTCTGGGCGGTGGGTTCGATGATGTCGATCAATCGCTTGTGAGTGCGTGTCTCGAACTGCTCCATCGATTTCTTATCGACGTGCGGCGAGCGATTGACGGAAAGCTTCTCGATGCGGGTAGGCAGCGGAATGGGACCGGAAACGCGGGCGCCGGAGCGCTTGGCGGTTTCGACGATCTCCAAGGCGGACTGATCGATCACGCGGTAATCGAAACCCTGAAGCTTGATGCGAATACGTTGACCTTTCATAGCGGACAAAGAACGAGGGTTAAGTGCGAGCGGGAGCTTTGCTCGAAGTCTCCACGATTTTCGTGAGGAGTTGAGCAGGCACCTGTTCGAAGTGGGAAGGTTCCATGGAGTAGCTCGCGCGACCCTTGGAAAGAGAGCGAATGTCGGTTGCGTAACCGAACATGGTTTCGAGAGGGATGAAGGCGTTGACGATGCATGCCCCGTCGCGGTTCTCGAGACCCTGGATCTGGCCGCGGCGGCGGTTGATGTCGCCCATGATGTCGCCCTGGTATTCCTCCGGGACGGTGACCTCGACCTTCATGATGGGTTCGAGGAGGACGGGCTTGGCCTGTCTCATCGCTTCCTTGAAGCCGAAGATGCCGGCCATCTTGAAGGCGAGTTCCGACGAGTCGACCTCATGGAACGAACCGTCGACGATCCGGGCGATGTAATCGATCACAGGATACCCGGCCACGGTGCCGTTATGAGCGGCCTCCTTGATGCCTTCGGTGATCGGCTTGATGAATTCCTTTGGAACCACGCCGCCGACGATCTCGTTGACGATCTCGGCTCCCTTGCCCTTGACGTTGGGCTCGAGGTCGATGACGCAGTGGCCATACTGGCCGCGGCCACCCGACTGGCGGATGAACTTGCCCTCGCCCGTCGCCTTGGCGGTGATGGACTCGCGATAGGCGATCTGCGGCTTGCCGGAGTCCGCCTCGACCTTGAACTCTCGGACCATGCGGTCGCGGATGATTTCGAGGTGAAGCTCGCCCATGCCTGCAATGATCGTCTGACCCGTGTCATGATCCGTCGAAACGCGAAAAGTGGGATCTTCGGCCGAAAGACGCGCTAGCGCGGAGCCCATTTTTTCCTGGTCGGCCTTCGACTTCGGCTCGATGGACATCGAGATGACGGGCTCGGGGAAGGTCGGGGGCTCCAAGCGGATGTCGATATCCTCGTCGCAGAGCGTGTCGCCTGTGATG
>JBAZHQ010000200.1:0-7997 GCA_041652235.1 Opitutaceae bacterium
GGGGCAGGAAGGTTCGGCCGATGAGCGGTTTGACCCCCAGCACATCGAAAAAATTGGCGGTGACAATCTGCCCATATAACCATTCCTGATGACGGTTGACGGTGAGGCAGGCAGGGGTCTGTTGAGAACCGGTGATGCCGGCAAAAATGGGCTTCTCGGTGGCGGCATCGCGGAGGTCGGGCAGCGAAACGGTGTCCCACATTCGGTCGGCCACGCTGGTCGTGAGGATGACGAGCTCCTCCTGGCGGGCGACGCCCAGGAGCGGCCGCACGAGCAGATGCTCAATCCAACAGAGCACCGTGGTGTTGGCGCCGATGCCGAGGGCCAGCGAGAGCACGACCACGGCGGAGAAGCCGGGCGACTTGGCGAGCGAGCGGAAAGCGAATTTGAGATCGGAGAGCATCGAAGTGGCTGGTAGGAGTGAAAGTGCAAGCGACTACTCGGCGCGGAGCGCTTCGATCGGATTGACGAGCGTGGCGCGGCGGGCGGGGAGCCAGCAGGCGAGCAGGGCGGCGAGGAGCAACAGGATTGCGCTGGCGACGTAGGTGAACGGGTCCGTGCCCGTGACTCCGAAGAGCTGGCTTTGCAACAGGCGGCTCACACCCCATGCGCCGGCGAGACCAAGGATCACCCCGGGCAATGCGAGCATGAGACCGCAGACTAAAACGTCGCGCAGTACGTCGCGGCGCTGCGCGCCAAGCGCCAGCCGGATGCCAACTTCACGCGTGCGCTGGCTGACGAGGAACGACAGCACGCCGTAGATGCCGATCAGAGACAACAATAGCGCCAGGGCGGCAAAGCCGGCAAAGAGGTTCACGTTGAACTGGCGGCCCGAAACGGAATTGGCGATGCGTTCGGACATGAGTTGCACGTCATGGATCGGCTCGTCCTTCGCGGTCGACTGAATAGCGGTGCGGATCGACGCGAGCGCGGTGGCCGGCTGGAGTCGTGTGCGTACGACGACGTGCATACCCAGAGGCACGGGAAACTGCCGGTACGAAAGATAAAACTCCGTCGACTCGCCGCTATCGAGACCGGTCTGCGTAGTGTTGCCGACCACGCCGACGATTTGCACCCACGGCAGGTGCATGTCCGGATACCCGAGCCGGAACCGCTTGCCGATCGGGTCTTCACCGGGCCAGAACCGGTCGGCCATGCGCCGGCTGATCACGCCGTCGAAAACCACGTCCTTGAAGACCACCGCGAAGGTGGCTGGCGTGAAGTCGGCGCCGGCCGGGAACACGGGCTGCCGCTCCTGGCCGTTGAACACGCGACCGCGGAGCAGCGGGATACCCAGAGTGCGAAAATAATCCGGGCTCACCGTATGCGTGTTCGCGATGGGAAAATCGCCGGGCGCGGGCAATGGACGGTCACCCACAGAAAAATTCATGGACGCGGTGTCCCAAGCGAACGGCAGGCAGGTCGCGACCGCTGCCGCCTCCACCTCGGGCAGGCGTCCCACCGATTCGGCGATCTCACTATAGAAACGCGTCACGCAATAGGGATCGTTTTGAAACTGTGCCATCGTCGGCGGCGTGACTTGCAGCGTAAGAATTCGCTCGGGACGGATGCCCGAAGAAACCTGCAGCAGTTGATGCAGGCTGCGAATCAGCAAACCCGCGCCGATGAGCAGCATCAACGCCAGCGAGACTTGGGCAACCACGAGCAGGTCTCTGAAACAAACGCGGCCCCAGACGGTCCGGATTGTCCGGGATGTGCGCTTGAGCGCATCGTTGGGATTAGCATGCGACAACTGCCATGCGGGAGCGAGCCCGAAACCGAGTCCCGCGAGGAATGTGGCCACCGTTATGACCGTCAGCACGCGCAAATCCAGACCTACGGCCGTGGCCAGCGGTTGCATTTCCCAAGGCAGAAGCCGACGTACAAAATCGTAGCTCCACAGGCCCAAAACGAGGCCGAGCACTTCGCCGCCCACCGCAAGCAGGACGCTTTCGACCAGCAGTTGACGGATCAGCTGGAAACGGGAAGCGCCAAGCGCGGCGCGGATCGCCATCTCACGTTCGCGCGTCAGGGAGCGCGCCAGGAGCATGTTGGCAACATTGACACACGCGATGAGCAGCACGAGCCCGACGGCGCCAAGCAAAAGCAGCAGTTGCGATCGGGAGGACCCCGCGAGATGGTCGCGTAGCGGCTGGATGCGCACGCCCGCGCCGGTGTTGCTGGAGGGATATTGCTGCTCGATCCGGCGGGCAATCGCGCTCATCTGCGCCTGTGCGGCGCCGGCCGTGACGCCGGGCTTCAGCCGACCGAGTACGTACGCCTCGTTGTGGTCTTCCCGCATCGTCATAAATTGCGCGGCGTACGGCGTCAGCGGCAGAAAAACTTCGGCTTGGCGGTAAAATCGGAAATCTTCGGGCAGAACGCCGGCGATCGTCACCGGCTGCCCGTCGATGCGGATGGTCCGGCCCACGACGATCTGGCCGTCGAAATATCTCCGCCTGGCTTCACTCGTCAGCCATGCGGCAGGTGCCGCCCCAGCCCGGTCATCGTCGGCGGCGAGGACACGGCCTTCGGTCACGCTGACCCCGAGCGCGGGAAAAAATTCGGCTGACACCCTGCACGTCGAAACGAGCTCCACGCGGTCCTCGACTTTCAGTTTCGCGGCGCCCGGATGGTACATCGCGAGGTGAGCGAAGACGTCCTGCTGTTTGGCCCAGTCAACGAAGTTAGGATACGCGACAGGCGAATCGTAGGAGCCTTTGCGCTCCACTAACAGCATCAGCCGGTCACCGTCCGCATACGGCAGTGCGCGGAGAAAAGTGGCGTTGACCACGCTGAAGATGGCGGTGTTCGCCCCGATGCCGAGGGCGAGCGTGATAATGACCAGCGCAGTGAAGCCGGGCGATTTGGCGAGCGTGCGGATGGCGTAGCGAAGATCGGAGATCATGGGTGGCGGGTGAAAGTGAAGGCGACTATTCGGCGCGCAGCGCTGCGATCGGATCGACCCGCGTTGCGCGGCGGGCCGGCAGCCAGCAGGCCAGCAGGGCGGCGACGACGACTGCGATGGTGCCGCACAACAGCGAAAGCGGGTTGAAGGGGCTTATGCCCCAGATCAGGGAGCGCATGGCGCCAGCCAGGGCAAGCGAGCATGCCACCCCGCCGGCAGCTCCGATCAGCACCCAGGAGAAGCCTTGCCGAAAGACGAGCCGCAGGATGCTGCTTCGCTCTGCGCCGAGCGCGAGCCGCACGCCGATCTCCCGCGTCCTCTGCAGAATGTGGAATGAAAGCGTGCCATAGAGTCCGACGGCAACAAGGGCGAGAGCGACAGCTATAAAGCAATTCACCAGGCCCGCGATCAAGCGACGGTCCATCGTCCCCTCGTTCAGTACCTGCTGGAACGTGCGCACCTGGGCTAGTGGCAGGTCGGGGTCCATCGCGGCAAGTTCACGGCGCAACAGCGGCGCGAGCTGTGCCGCCGGTTGAGGCGAACGCACGATCAGATAGGCCTCCGGCGCCCAGGCACGATCGATCGTCCTGAATATTTCGGGCAAAGGTTCTTCGAGGGGGCCACGCTGGCGCGTGCTTTCGACTACCCCGACCACGCGAGCACGATAGTCCGGCGTCGATTTGTTTGGCCGGATGATCTTGCCGATGGGGTTCTGATTCGGCCAGCACGCCTCTGCGAGCGTGCGGTTGACGACAACGCCGATGCTTTCTGGGCTGGCGTCGGCGGGTTGAAGCGTCCGCCCGCGCAGGATGCGAATCCCGGCGGCGTCGAAATAGCCCGGCGTGACAGCGGAGACTTCCGCGAACGTGCGCCGCGCCGTCGGATCGAAGGACTCGTCGTTTACAAGGATATCCATGCTGCTGCCACCCTCGAGCGGAAGCTTGGAGGTAAAGCCAGCCGCGCTCACGCCCGGCAGGGTTGCGGCATGCGCTGCGAACTGCTCGTAAAACCGGGTGCGCGTTTCCCGATTCTCGTAACGCTGTCCAAGCAACCCGACCGAAGCGGAAAGAACATGCTCGGTCGCCATGTCCCCATTGGCGGCGAGAAGCCTTGCATAGCTGGCGGTAAACAACGCCGCGCCGTTGGCGAGCACGAGAGCGACGGCCACCTGCGCGATGATCAGGACGCGCAGAAGATTATGCCGGGTGCGCGAACCGGTGAGACAGCGGCTGTCAGACCGCAGCACATCGTTGACTGAAACGCGCATCGCCGAGACGGCCGATGGCAGTCCGGCGACGAGGGAGGTCACCAGAGCCGCTCCGACTGCAAAGGCAAGGACCGTGCCGTCGATCCGCATGGCAGCCCTGCGGGCTTCCGAGATGGGTGCCAGCGAGGCCAGCATCGAAGTCCCGTTGGAGGCGAGCACGAGGCCGACGGCGGTTCCTGCCAAAGCAAGCAGCAGGCTTTCGATCAACGTCAGGCGAAGGATCTTGCCGCGCGTGGCTCCGAGAGCGGAGCGCAGAGCCAGCTCGCCCATCCTTCGCGCGCCGCGGGCGAGGAGCATGCTGGCCACGTTGGCGCAGGCCACAAGGAGCACGAGACAGGCGGCAGCGAAAAGCATCCAGGTGTAAGAACTCACAGGCCGGGTTAGCTCGGCGCGGAACGAGCGCAGAAGAAACGGTTTATTGGTGTTGGTCTCGGGATACGCCGCCTTGAGGCGCAAGCCGATGGCCTTGATTTCGGCATCGGCCGCGGCCTGGGTCACCCCGTCCTTCAGGCATCCGACGACAAGCAACCAGTGGTTGCCGCGGCTGGCGTTCTGGGCATTAAGCGGGAGGGGGCGCCACACCTGAAAGGTGACAGCCGGGAGCCATGTGCAAGTGAACTCGAAGGAAGCTGGCATGATCCCCACAACCGTCACGTCGCCCCCATCGAGCCGGATTGTGCGGCCGATCATGCCGGGGTCGCCGCCGAATGAATTTAGCCAGAGCGAATGACTGATGATGACGACGGGTGGCGCGCCGTTCTGTTCGTCGGACGTTTCGAACCATCTTCCGGACATCGGAGGAACTCCGAATGCGCGGAGAAGCCCCGCCGTGCATTCAATGCCCAACAGCGACTGAGCACTCGTGCCGCCGAGGTTTACAGGACGTGGTGAATATGCGCCGAGTTCGCTGAAGGAGGTCGATTGATCGCGAATGTCGAGATAGTCAGCGGTGGAAAGCACCTGTCTCTCGTTCGACCACAGATGCATGATCCGGTCGGCCCGCGGATATGAGAACGGCTCTATCACGAGAGCGCGCAACGCGCTGAAGACCGTGGTGCTCGCTCCGATGCCGAGTGCGAGCGTGAGCGCGGCGACAATGGTGAAGCCGGGCGACTTGGCGAGCGAGCGGAAGGCGAAGCGAAGATCGGAGAGCATCGGAGCGGCGGGTGAACGTTAACGCGACTTCTCAGAACGCAGCGCCCGATCGGATTGACCGGCATGGCTGCGGCGAGGCCTTGCGCACTCGTGTCCTGGAACACGCAAACCCTGACCAAACAAGTCAAAGTCCGAAATCCCAGGGATGAACTGCAAAGATGCAAAGAACCCAAGAGCAAGGCGGAAGGATTCGGAGTGGTTCAGTTTCTCCTCAATCCGGTCTTCGATTCTTTGCTTCTTTGTGTTCACCGTGTCTTGTCGGGTTGGGGTGAATCCCCGTTGGCGATCGGAGGTTATCCGAGCGGGAGTTATCGAAGCGCTCAGGCCGGGATCTGCTCCTTGACGACGCAGCCGTCGAAGAGGTGGACGGTGCGGTCGGCGGAACGGGTGAAGCGCTCGTCGTGGGTGACCATGACGATCGTGGCGCCATCGCGGTGGAGGGATGAGAGCAACTCCATGACGGCGTCGCCGTTCTTGGAATCGAGATTTCCCGTGGGCTCGTCGGCGAGTAGGACGGAGGGTTTGCCGGCGAGGGCGCGGGCGACGGCAACACGCTGCTGCTGGCCGCCGGAGAGCTGCGAGGGAAGATGCTTGGCGCGGTGTCCCATGCCCACCTTCTCGAGCGCCTCGGTGACGAGCTTCTTGCGTTCCGCCATGCCCAGGCCGCGGTAGCTGAGGGGCAGCTCGACGTTCTCGTAAACCGAGAGATCGCCGATGAGATTGAACGATTGGAAGATGAACCCGATCTCGCGGTTGCGAATGCGGGCTCGCTCGGAGAGAGTGAGACCCTGCACCGGCTTCTCGTTGAGCGTGTAGGAGCCGTCGGAGGGCGTGTCGAGGAGGCCGAGGATGGAGAGCAGCGTCGACTTGCCGCAGCCCGAGGGACCGGCGATGGAGACATACTCGCCCTTCTGAATTTCGAGATGAATTCCCGAAAGGGCGTGAGTTTCGACCTCGTCGGTCAGATAGACTTTGGTGACACCGTCAAGTTTGATGAGGGACATGGCAGGAGGAAGCGCTGAGCTTTGGGTTTGGATGTTAAGGTTTGGAGAGGCTACGCGCCCGGGATCGGGCGTCTGTTTCTTGGAAAGTATCGATGAGAGTGCTTGGAAAGAGTGCCGTTGGTTTTGGGTCAGCAGCTTGGAGCTTAAAGCTTACAACTTATAGCTTTGGACTCATCCTCAGTTCAGCTTCACCCGGTCGTTCGCATCCTGCTGGGACATATCGGAGAGGATGACGCGGTCGCCCGGCTGGAGGCCGCCGAGAATCTCGACGGTATTCACCGAACTGCGACCGATTTTCACCTGGGTTCGATCGGCGTAGGCGCCGTCGGCGTCGAGCTTGAACATGTTCACGGTGCTCTTTTCCTGCCCGAAGGCGGGGCGCCCCACGTAGACGACGTTGTCGAGGCGTTCGAGCTCCACGGTGCCGTCAACGCTCAGGTCGGGGCGAGCCCCCTTGGGCAATGGCCCCGTGAGGGTGATGTCGATCGTCACGGTGCCGTTCTGCACGGAGGGGTCGACGCGCACGACGCGCCCTTCGACAACGCCGTTGCGCGTGTCGATCTGGGCGAACTGGCCGGGCTGAACGTCCTTGGCCTGTGTCTCCGGGATTTTAACCTCGGCCTTGAGGCGGTTGGGATCCGCCACGCGGGCGAGCACGCCGCCGGGGGCGAATTGCTGGCCCACATCGAGGCCGAGGGTTTGAAGGACGCCGTTCATGCCGGCCCGCACCTTGAGGGCGTCGAACTCTTCGCGACGCAGCCGGGCATTGGCGCGCTGGCGCTCCACTTCGGCCTGTTTGACCGAGAGCTGGAGCTTCATGGATTCCTGCGTGAAGGCATAACGCTTCTTCGCGATCTCGTAACGGGTCTCCGAATCCGCGGCGGCGACATTGGTTTTGCGGCGATCGAGGTTGGATACGAGGCCGTCCTTGAAGAGCTCTTCAAACACCTCCGCCTGGAGCTTGGACGTCTCGTATTCGGATTTGGCTCGGGCGAGCTCGGCTTCCATCGACAGCAGGTTGCTCTCAAGATTGATTTTGGTGTTGGTGTATTCCGACTCCGTGGCTCCGAGCTGCGAACCCGCGGTTTCGGCGGCTTGCACGACTTCGGGATTGTTGAGTTCGAGGATGACGGCCTCAGGGGTCACGACGGCTCCGGGACGCAGGATGATGCGCTCCACGCGACCGGAAGTGCGCGCCGTGACGATGCGGATATCTTCGGGCACCAGGGTGCCGAGGCCGCGCACCTGGCGAAGCATCGGACCGCGCTTCACGGTGTCGATCCATACCGTGCTGCGTTCCACGGTGGGGGCGGCAGGCTTGAGACGGGAAACGGCGAAGGTGACTCCTGCGAGGCCGAGCACCACGAGCGCAGCGATGATGATCCGCTTCCTGAGTCTGGCTTTTACCTGGGAGGGCCGTGGAATGTCCATAATGAGAATGCCCAGCTCTAATGCAGTGTCCGTGCCAAGTGCCGGTAGTAATCATAAGTAACAGTATCAAAGACTATTACAATAGTCGGTCTCAACTCACTGCGCTCTTGCAGCCGCAATGCTGGGATGGGCGAGTCCCATAAATGGGACGGGCTCAGCCGGGTATGGGTCTGCAGCGGGGCATAAGAGCGTAAGGTTATAAGAGCGTAAGTTGTGCAAGCCTACCCATCCA
>JBAZHQ010000201.1:0-7993 GCA_041652235.1 Opitutaceae bacterium
CTTAGATTATTCTATCGAAAATTGATGGATTACTTTTCATCTTAGCCATGCTGCACGGTCGATGGGTCTGCTATGCGCCCTTAAAGGCCAAGCTGCAGATCGCTGCCGTGCTCACCTAGGATGGCATTTTGACTTTCACCCAGGTGTTGCGCATTGACATTGTCCAACTATCGGCGAATTGCCATCGTTGTCCTCAACAGCATCTAAATCAAGCGATACGATATAATCGCCGCTATCACACCAATTATTTGATTTTATATGGCTCATGTCATATCCTATTGGACTCCAATAAGTCTGCATCCAGCCCGCGCTTCCTCCAAGACTGCAACACCTTACGCTGCCAATTATGGGAGAATTGCCGTCATTGTCCTCAATTGCATCGAGATTAATTGCAGTCATGTAACTCCCTGCTGGACACATTAGGTAATGACCCTCACTAGCCCAATGACTCCATTGAAAGCCAATTTGGCTCCAGGAGCACCGCCAATTCGCGGTGCTAACTACGTTTGACAGATCGCAGCATCTCACAGCACCTATGACTGGATATAATCCTTCGGGCTCTCCGCCATCTAAGATCAAGGGCCGCCTGTACCTCCGCCGGGTCGAGGCCGATGACGTACGGGAAGTAGTAACTGGTCAGCTCCGCTTCCGGGAACAGGACCACCCGGCTGCCAGCATCAGCCGCCGCCGAGATGTAGTGCAGCGTTCGCTGCAGGTTGAACGACAGCGGCTTCGCCCAGTGCAGCTGGACACAGGAAACCTGGAGCGTCACGTCCCCTCAGTTCTCAATCGGCGGCCGATCCTACATCGTCAACTTCTTCACGCGAGTCCCCATGCGGCCTACGCTCACTTCACCTCTTCCAGCTGCACTGTCAGCTGGCCGTTCTGAACACCAAGTACATAGGTGTAGCATCCGGCCGAGAGCTCTTTCTCGCCCATATAGTCGATGGGATTCAGCGTCAGCTCCTTGCTTCCAGCCTTCACCGTGAATCCCGCATAGCGGTATGCGCGTTCCGTCGTCCGGAACGCAGTGATCCCGCCCTTGGGCACCCGGCCGTAGTTCACGTCATGTCGATCGGGAAAATGGACGCGAACCAGCTCGAAATCCACTTCGCTGCCATTCCTGATGCGGATCTCGAGCGGGCCGCGCTTCTCGTCGCTGCTTGACTTCATGGTCGAATTCTCCTGCACCCTCGGTACCGCTGCCTGGCAGCCTGCTCCAGCCAGTGAAGCAGCACAGGCAACGACGATGAAACTCGGAAAGCCCAGCGTGGGTTGAACGCGATCCCTCACGACCTCAGGATACCTCCACGGCGAGCCGCTCTGTGGGGCGCGACGGGTCGCCGCGTCCCCTGGCCTGTGGTTAGCGCTACTTTGTCACTTTCGAGTGGCGACGCAGGGTCGGAAGCTGGCTGGGGCCGCGAACATTTGCGAGGCCGCGCGCGCCGGTCGTGACCGGAAACCGCACCGGAAGGGCCGGAATCCGCGCGAGGTCACGGACCTCGCGCCTGCCGCCGACAGGTCCCCGCGCGCCGAGCAGTTCGCGACCCGGCCGGGTCCCGGCTCGATTTCGCGAAAGTTACAAGGTAGTGTTAGCCCTGATTTGACAATCTGCCTGCAGCCTACAGGCCAGCGGCCCGAAAACGAGGGGGCCGGTCTTTTTCCCGCCACGGGAAGTGAGTGGAAGGCCACGCCTTTCCGCATCGGTGCGTTCCTTGTTTACCTGTAGGCCGTAGGCGAATGTCGCATCAGGGTTAGACTTTGTCGATGAGCCAACGCTGGCTGTCGTTGTTCTGGGCGGGCCGTGTCACCACCCTGAAATCGTTCGCTGCCGAATCGTGGGCGTCCACGAAACGGCCGTTGCTCAACTGCTGGATCGTGAAGCTCCCATTGCCTACCGGCATCACGATCCACAGCTGGGTGTCGTTGTTCTGCGCTGGCCGCGTGACTACACCGAAGTCGTTCGCTGCGACCTCGTGGGCGTCCACGAAACGGCTATTGCTCTTCTGGCGGACCGTGTAAACGGCGCCCACCGGTCCGAATATCCAGCGTTGCGTGTCGTTGTTCTGCGCCGGGCGCGTGACGACCGAGAAGTCCTTCGACTCGATCTCATGGGCGTCCACGAAACGGCCGTTGCTCTTCTGGCGGACTGTGAAGGTGTTCGAACCCAGGTTGCCCAGAAGCCAGCGTTGCGTATCGTTGTTCTGCGCTGGACGCGTGACCAGCCGGAAGTCCTGGCTCTCGATCTCGTGAGCGTCGACGAATCGCAGGTTGCTGAGCTGACGGAAGGTGAAGCTGCCAGCGCCAGCCGGCATCACCACCCACCGCTGGGAGGCGTTGTTCTGCGCCGGGCGGGTGACGAGTCTGAAGTCGTTCGCCGCGTTTTCATGTGCGTCAAGGAACCTGCCGTTGTTCTTCTGGCGAATCGAATACACCGTGCCCACGGGCGCCAGCAGCCATCGCTGCGTATCGTTGTTCTGCGCCGGCCGCGTGACCAGGTGGAAGTCCTTGTCCGCGATCTCGTGTGCGTCCAGGAATCGCCCGTTGCTCTTCTGGCGAATCGTGTAGGTGCCCGCCGCCAGCAGCGTCGGCGGGTAGAGCTCTCGGATCCCGGCGAGATCGTCCGCCGTCAACACCCGCTTCGTGAAGTTCGACGAGACCGTTGCGAACATCACCGATCCAGCCACATTGGAGTGTTGCAGGCCAATGATGTGGCCGATCTCGTGGAGCGCAATCGTCTCGACATCGAAACCGCTGGCGACCGCTCCGATCACCCACTGGTGTTCCGAGTCGTCGAAATGGACCGGCTTCGGGAGCGTGTTGGTGATCACGCCGCAGGCTGGCGGGAAGTCGGCATGCGCGAGCACGCCGCCCACCATGGAGTGGTCGGGGTCGTTGGCCGGCCGCCAGTCGATCGCGACGTCGGGGCCCTGCGTCCGCCCTACTTCCGTGAAGGTGAGCGGGACCGCGGAAGTCCAGGTGGCGAAGGCGTTGCGCACCGCCTGGAACTCGCCTGTGCCGTTGACGTCGTTCGTCCCGTCCTCGAAGGCAAACGTGAGGTTCGGGTTCGGCCACGCGCAGCGGGTGCTGAACGCCAACGGCGAACCCGGGTCTGGCATGCCGCACCGGTGCGACGCCATCTGGGCCCGGGTCTGGTCGTCGAACACCCCGGTCGGGTTGAGGCCGTGCTGCTTCTGGTACTTCGTCAGCCCTTCTGCGGTTTCGTCGTCGAGTTGGCTGCTGCGGTACGAGCCAGCCTTCAGGTAGCCGAAGCGTTGCAGGAACTCCTGCACCGCAACGAACCCAAGGTCCTCCTGGCCCTTCGCCATCGAGCGGGCCGACTTGATCGCGGCAAACGGCTCTTTCGTCTTGTTAGGCATCGCTGATACTCCTAGTATGTTTCAACAATTTCAACTCCTTTGTAATTAATTAGAGATCTTTATGATATAAAATTTACGATGTTGACACACCGAAGATGCCTGGTATACTATTATCATGATCCAACAAGCCGTAATTTCGGTTTCATGAATCCAGGCGACCATGTCGCATCCCGCCCTAAAGTGCTGCGAGCATTCAGATGCATGGACATTTCCGACACGAGAAGAACAGCATCCCTTGCTCATCGCACGTCCCCCGTGGCCATGGGGTCAGGGGGGCCGTCCGGCCTTGAGGATAGCCCCTTCCAGTCCTCGCGCGCGAGAACGGGCAACGCACGAGGAATCCCTGTATCAAGAGCATTCTGCGCTGTACTCAGGAGGGCGAGGCCGCTGGAAACGACAGATGTCACACATGCCGGAACCAGGGCTCCCGGATTACTGCTATCACGAATCCAAACAGCAATGCCGCATCCCGCTCCACAAGGGCGCGAGCCCTCGGGATACGACAGGCATTACCCCAAGTGGGATCCAGGACTCCATGATACTATTATAACAAATCCCAATCAGTTGGGCAGTACGGGAAGGGCAAAGCAGGGCTGGCGCGACACTGACGAAAGTCATGAAGGCCTCCCTGTCAGGTGTATCAGCCATCGTTTCGCCTTATTCTTCAGTGCAGAAATGAACTCCTTTCTCTCCAGCCTGGCCTGTTTCACGATCGATAATCGTCTAGGATTTAATGCGGCAGCAGTCCTTAGCGAGGTTTAATTATCTTCGAGTACACTAAAGCTTCATGGAGATGCGTAAATGATAAAGGCGAAACTCGAAGGCGATAAGCTTCCGATCCCTAAAAACATCATACAAAAAGCAGGCCTGAAGAATGGAGACGAGGTAGAAATGAGGCTGGAAGACGGCAAAGTGGTGATCCAGCCAGTAACCACCAAGGCTCAGTTTAAAAAAGAGTTAAGAGGTTGCGTTGAGAGCTCGAAGATCGATCCTCTTGAGGCAAAAAGAATATGGAACGCCTGATCTTCGTGGACTCCAACATCAAAATCTTGCCAGAAAGTCGGTTGAATATCTGGCGAAGTACTCGCAAACTGGGATTGGAGGCCGTGATGCTACTATTTCTTGCTTCGATGGAGGTGCTTGGAACCAGGAAGCTCATGAGCCACGACCAGGCCTTTAAGAGATTAGACTTCATAGAGTGATTGATCCTGTAAGCTAACCGTATCATATTTTTCTGCTAACGGTCGGCCTGCCAGGGCGTTGAGTGCATTTAGGTATATGGGCGCATAAAATCGATGTACCTTCGCTCAGCCTTCACAGTGCAACCTTCTCTTTCAAGATGCGCTCCCCTATCTCGCCCCTCAGGGCTCGAATAGATACGAGATCGACTTTGATGCCGGTGATTTCGCGCAGTCTTTGCTCCAGAGAGATGAATTTGGGAAGAGTTGGGGCTTCAACAAATTCCACCAATACATCAAGGTCGCTCTGTCTATGCTGCTTGCCTCGCACAAATGATCCGAAGAGCCAGACATAGCGGATGTTGTACTCTTCACGAAGCTGCGGCAAATGCACACGAAGGTTTTGCATGATTTGATCCAGAGATGGAAGATGGCTGATTTTTCTATCTCCGGAGTATGTCGTCATTTCTCTAATGACCTCTTCGCAATAATCGATCCTTAAGGTATGTAAGCATTGGGTGTCTCAGACATTTGCCCCAGTCAAATCCAAGTGAAGAGAGCATCCTCTTTGCCCCTTCGCCGCACGCTCTCATGCTCCGCCGCCCCGGCCCACGAGCGCAGCCGGGCCCCCACGCACGGGCGCGCGCCCCTGGCCGCGGCTGGAAAGGCGATCAGGTCCTGCCTTGAGGCCCTTCTAGCCCTCCAGCAGCTCCAGAGACTCCTGTTTATCTCCATCAGTATTCCCCGCCCGAGCTCTTCTCCAGGATGCACAGGGATTACTGTGCTCCTGCCATCAGGTTGCTTCATGATGAGGTAGCTGCCTATATGCCGTACTGGATGAAAGCCGATTCTGCCCAGGGCCTTGATAACTACCTCTGCTTCAACAGGTCTCAACTGGAGCGACTTGCGCTCCTACAAAGCAACCAACAGTGCTGCTGCCTTCCGTCTCCAGATAGAGTGAAATGGCCTCCTTGATCCTGCTCATCAGATCGTCAAGGCTCTTGGCCTGTGTGTGACAGCCGGGAAGCTGTGGAACCGTGGCAACATAATAATCATCCTTATCCCTTCTGACCACGACATGCAGCAGCATACCGAATTATTATGCAGAATAATCAGATGAATGTATTGGTCAATGAAGCTGGAGCTTCGCGCCTTCGCGTGAAAACGGAATCTCATCTGAAGTCGCGGAGGCGAGAAAAAAAGGAATGCGCAAAATTAGCGTTCTTCCAGCCTCCTTTGCCGCATGCTCGGGTGCTCCATCGCCCCGTCCACGAGCGCAGCCATGCGCCGGGGTACGCATGCAGACGACGTCGAGGCGATCCGTTCTCGCCGTTGTTCGTGGATACAGGTAAGATGCCGTCAGATTCTGATACCTTGATATGGAATCCATCATCGATTTGGAATTCGAGGAATTGTTTGTAAGAATGCCCTTCCATTCAGGCCGTCAACGCCGCCTCTCCTCTTGATGCAGCAACCGCCGGTGAGGAAATACGCCTGAGGTTTTTGTTAGGTATTTTTGCGTCCGGAAAAGTTATCTCATCTCCCACCACAATCCCTCTCGTGAAATGCGATGTTCTGGTGGTGGGCGCTTCGCCCGCCGGCCTGATGGCTGCAATCTCTGCCGCAAAAGGTGGAGCCGAGGTAATATTATTGGACAGGGATCTGGCCGGGCTGGATCACACCGCAAATACCCTCTTTGAAGGAATGGCCGCAGCTTCTGGTATAGAGGTGGAGGACTGCTACCTGATGAAAGAGCTGGAAGGCATGCGAATTCTCTCTCCATGCGGCCATGGCGCTACAATACCCGCTAAGGGCTATTTCATTGACCGAAAGAAATTCGATGAGCACTACATTCGCCTCGCGCAAAGCAGCGGTGTGACAATGCTCGCCGCTGCCGCTAAGAAATCCAGGCTGGAAGGCAGCCGCAGAACGGTATCTATAAATGAAGACGAGATCGAGGCCAAGGTGGTGGTGGACGCCTCAGGAGTCTCCTCCGGCCTGGCCCGGCACGCGGGCCTGAAGGCAATGCTCCATCCCGAGGATATCGCCTGGGCCATGGAAGCCGATATTGAGCATCCGGGCCTGGGCGATGAGATGTTTTTCCAATACTGGATCGGCAGCATGGCACCCGGTTGGAAGGCCACCTTCTCGCCTGCGGGGGGCGATCGGGCCACACTGGGCGTCTTTGTACGTGGACACGGCAAAAATGTGCAGCCCTTTTTCCGGGATTTCCTGAAAAGGTTTAAGGCCTACAAGGCCTCGCAGTACAGGGATATTGAGGAGATGAAGATTATATCCGTGCGGCGAGGGGGCGATCCTATCTGCGTTTTGCCGGGCGAGATCACTGCCAATTCTCTGATGGTAACGGGCGGTGCTGCCGGGCAAAGCGGCTTGGCCTACAGCATGCGTGCCGGTGCCATCTGCGGCAACGCGGCTGGAGAGGCGGCCCTGGCCGGGGATGTGTCCCGTCAGGGTCTTTCCCAGTATGAAACGCTCTGGAAAAGGGAATTCTACTGGCAGTACCGCATGGGCAGAGCATCTTTGCAGACCCTCTCCATGATGAAAGATGTTGAGATCGATCGGCTTGTGCATGGCCTTTCCGGAAAAAGGCTCATATCCGGAGGTTCATTTGTCAAAAAAGCCGGCTATGCAGCAGCTATCGTTCTGCTCTCCCGGCCCAAGACGCTGCTCGATCTGGCTATGAATCTGATGCGAGGCTAAACTCGGGCTATTAGACTTGATATTCAGCATCTCAATTTCTTTGTGACGTCGGGCAGTGGGATACGTAGCGCACTTGGGCCTGGGATCGTTTGTTGCAGAGACAGATGGAAATGTTCGAGCATAGAGGTATAGAGCGAAACACTCGGGGGTAAGGACAAATCCCAAGGGTGCAGGCTCTGCTGCATTTCCGAGAGAGTGAGAAGCTGATGCCGGAGATAGAGGTTCAAGTGGATTTTTAGTTACAGGGTTCATGCATCAAATAATTCTCCTCAAAAGTAATTATCTTTCGTTCTACAAGATTTATCATGGTGCAGGTCTTGGACGGGCTCATCCTGGCAGCTCCTCATCCTCGTGCGCTGCCTCCGTGCACGGGGCCGCTCGCCTCTGGGCCCGCCCGCCTGCGGCTGCTCGCGCTCGTGCGCCCGCATGTGGGCGGCGGCGCTTTCGGGTAGGCCGGTGCCCTCGGGCCAGTTTACTAGTATTCCCGATCTAGATTTGGTCTTTGTAGATCTCCGACGTAATGCGGGAGCCCTCTCTTTACCAGGCCTCTTTACTGAGCTCTTCTTGAATCTTCAGTATCTTCTCCTTTCAGATCCGGAAAATCCACTGTTGCCGCCTGCCAGACTGCTTCTAGATCTACCCCAAAATATTGATGGACTACAATATCCCTCATTCCTGCCATGTCTCTCCAGGGAACCTCTGGGTGATCTTTTC
>JBAZHQ010000202.1:0-7933 GCA_041652235.1 Opitutaceae bacterium
CATGAGAAGGTTATTAGCATTGCATACTCTATCTGATTGTTGCTCGTTCTTCTTTATTTTCGTATAATATAGCATACGGTCTCCGTTATGCCTTCCGAGTATCGTTCCAGATGGAAGTCATAATGAGAAGAATGCGGAGCAAAAACCAAGGGAACTTTCCAGAGATCGTCGGGCCGATGGTACACGGTAATTGCCCAGTCAGCGCATGAGGTTTCAATCAAGCGCGTGGCGCCTTTCAGGGCATCCATTTCCGCACCCTCTATATCCATTTTTATATACCCCGTAGCTCCTAGCGGCACCAGGTCATCCAAGGTTCTGCTTTCAACACGTGTTGTTATCGTCCGCGGATCATCGGTTGTCCCTTTGATTCGCGATAGGGTGTCCCCGTCGGAATCATCAATGAGGTTCGATAGCATCGAACCATTCGACTCGAACGAGAGCCATCCTTTTTTAGAACCTACCGCCATCTTAATAATCTCGATTCTATTGCGGTGCTCGGCAGGCAGCGCTTCGATATATTCCTTGAGCCTCCTGAAGTTCATAGCATCGGGTTCCAAGGATATTATCTTTCTGTAATCCACTCCGATGGACAGGAAATCCTTGATGGTATCGCCGTCAAAAGCACCGCAATCGACGAATGTGTCACAGGGGAAAATCTTTCTTAGGCTCTTGGGGAAATACTCTTCCTTGGGATCGTTCTTCGTCACCAATGAATCCGGATCCAATGACATCCTGTAGACCAGTTGAGAAACATAGCCTTCGCGTGAAAAATCGTCTGACCAGAGCGCGAACCCCTTTCTTACCAAATTTGACTCTTCGAAGATCCGGGTGGGGAAATCCAAGTCGTAGAACGGTATAAATACCTCGTGGTAACCAAAAAAGAGCATCTCGTATGTAGCTACATAAGCACACCCCATGGCGGCCAATTGTCGGCGAACCGCCGAACTATTGAAAATCGTGATGACAAAAATAGCACTGTCCTTGTATTTCTCCACGGCTTCTGCCGGCGGCAATACTGGAATGCCATCTTTGACTGTATTCCACAGATTTTGATTATTATCGGTAAACGCGAGGGGGACGATTCCGATCCTCCTAAGACCGGAAAGTGCGATTGTCGCCGGACCTGAAACAGCTCCAAAAAGCACGATTGAACGCTCTCTGCCTTTGGCTCGCCGAGAATACTCGGTGCGCAATCTTGCGTTAACCTCGTCCGGATTCTGGGCCAAAAGTGCGTCAATCTCAGTCTCTAATTGGGTTATAAGTGACATAGGAATCCTTCTCTTATTGAGAATATATACGGCTGAAAATCATGGTTCAATATTCGCCCAATCAGCCATTTGTCCAGCGCGAACTTTTCATGGTTGTTGCCTGTTTGCACACCGGATCTTTCGGGTGAAATCCCCCAATAAATCGAAGCCATCCCAGATGGTATCGAAATCCAAAGCGTGTCCTAACGGAACGAGCCGGTCAGCCCCGAAAATTCCCGCTTTCCAGGCCAGCTCCAGTAATTCGGCCTGCTGCAGGCCATAATAGGTTATCGTCTGGCTTGATCTTCCGAGGTCCGACGCGATCATGTCGATCGAGCTGACCAGGCGTTGAGTGATGAAATGCCCTCCTACCTCAAGCTCTTTGATCTGCGTTGCCGGAGAGGCTTCCGCCAGGCAGATCCCTAGCAAGAAATGCGCGCTTTCAAGTTTTCCGTCTCCGGCAAGCCGGAAGGCCGACTCGACGCGGTGCAAAGCCATGCCGGCGTCCTCGACTCCATCGGATTTGGCAAGGCGTTCTGCCAGGGCCTGGCCTGTCTTGGCAGCCAATTGCCGACTTAGCTTCGCATCGGCGCCCAGCCAGTAGACAAGATGTGGCGAGGAACAGGCTTTCTGGTCGAATGGGACGATATCGGATGCCAATGCCTTGGCGATGCTCTCGACTCCCTCAACGCCAGCCGCAGCCAATGACTCGGTCTTTATGACTGCTATCGAAAGTTTTGAGGCGAAGGCCCGTTCCGATGCGTGGGGATTCAGCGCGATGGCACGGATTTTCGCCACGGTCTCATCGCCCCCCCATATGATGCGATGATCGCAGATTTCGGAGAAATAAGCCGTTGCCGTGTCGTCATGCCCATAACTGACGAAATAATTTCCGATCCATGACTCCGGCCGAGCTTTCATATCGGCATCGAATATGCCCAGCAAGGCAGTGACCAAGTTGCTTTCCTTGCTGCTCAGGCGCACGACGTTGGCATTGCCCGACAGATAGGAAAGCGCCCAGGAATATACGAACAAGGTGTCCACATTCGACGGCGCTATATGAAATACCAAGCCGGTCGGAACCATCACTTCATCAAAGCCCTGACGCCTGATAAAATCGTCCCGGATCGCCATCGAGTGCGCTGTTCGCAACCAGAATGCGAGCGCGACGGCCGCCGGATCACGACCAATACCCTTATCGGTCAGTATCGCCTTCGAAATGCGCTCCAAGGCCTCAATCCTTTCTTGGGCGAAAGGACGGCACCGTCCATGGGATCGCTGATCGAGCAAGGTCAACGACTCCGTTGTCTGGCCGGTTGGTGCGAGTATGAGCAGGTCTGTATTGGCTGGAAACATCGCGTTCTTGGATTCTTCGAGTTAGTCGGCGATCGAGGGCTTTTCGTAGGTATCGCTGCATCCGCGCAGTTCGGTGCGAGGCGCTCTGCCGTGTATGCTGAAATACCGGCCAAAGCCGCCTGCTTCCGGGTGATCGACGCCATCGATCTGTCCCAAGTCCGCCGTCAGAAGAGAATGTCCGGGATAGCTTCCCGGGAGAATCGATAACACCTGAACAAGCCCCGGCTGTCCCGGAGGCAAGGGGGCCAGGGTCTGCGGATCGCGAACAATCACATCCGAGAATACCGGAGCTTGAAGTCGGCCAAGCGAATTTTCGAAAAAGACGCCACCGACCTGTTCAACCATTCCATAGAAATTGATCACATGATCAACTCCGAGAATCGAACGTACCCCCTCGTTAAATACTTCGTGGCTCACCCGGGCGTGCTCCAGCTTTTTCCAGCCCCCGCTATGTATCAATGCGCCCTTATTGGGCGGCATCTTGCGCCCGAGTTTGCGCAACTCGGCAACCACGTGCTGCCATACCATGAATGTAAATCCAAAATAGAAGATTCTCTCACCCTGGTGTTTGCCTATATAATCCGCAAGACCCTCCAGATTGAGGCTCATATCGTCGTTCAAAGCGTAGATCGGCTGGCGTCCGAATTGCATCATGCCTAGGATACCCGCGCCACGGGCTGAGAAAGAGGTCCGGTCTTTGACGACTCCGGGGTGATCGAGAACGACCATTGGCAGCCTGTCCTTGCCTAGGAAATGTTGCATCGTCCTTACCAAGGCCTTGGCCTGAAGATCCGCCGTGCGGCGGTCCAGATACACTTTGCTGACCTGCTGGCCGGTGGTTCCGCTTGAGGTTAATACTTTGAACACCTGATCCCTTGGAATGCACAGCAGATCGCGCTCCTTGAAGAGCGAAACGGGTATGAATGGAATATCTTCGATACGGGAATAGGGTTCCGGCGAGAGTCCGCCGAACAACCTATCAACAATATTCCTGTATATCGGACAAGCGCTATAATGATGCCGGGTCAACGCATCGAACTCTCTGAGCAAAAAGGGCCGTTTTTCGGCTTCCGGCATGCTATAGGGCGCCGGCCAATCGGATATGGGCTTGTCGAGAAAAGGGTCCACAGGATGGAACGAAGAGGTGGATAAGCGACTTTAAGTCAGTGCCTTGTAATCCTTTTTCCCTGAGGGTGTCTTGGGGATCGAAAGTAGCGATTTACCTTGGATTGCAGAGGGGGGGACGGACAGCAGCGCGGCAATCAATGAACGTCCTTCGGAAACCGTTTGCTCGCTCGCTCCCTCAAGATATATTTTCAGGCTGTTCGGCCCTTCTATTGCAGCGGCGGAATGCCCGAAAGCCGATTCGAGTTTTGTCTCTATATCGCCCAGATAGACCCTTTTCCCGAAGAGCTTCGCAAAACGGGCCAGGCGCCCGGTGATTCTGTAGAATCCGTCGTCATCCACCTCGGCAAGGTCGCCCGTTGCATAGCGTCCGTTCTGGACGTCGCCAAGGGCAAGATCCTCGGGCTTCTCCGCATAGCCAAGCATCACATTGGGACCTTCGTAGATGAGTTCCTTCATGCCTGAGTCGCCTACGATCTTCAGGGACAGGTTCCCCTTGGGGATTGCGACGCCTATTGTCCCTAGTTTTTCGAGAAGCTTATCTTTAGGGACATAGGAAATCCGCGCAGTGGCTTCGGTCGCGCCGTACATTACCACCATCGCCTTGTCTGCTTTCACGGCAGCTTCGGCAAAATGCTTCACGATCTCAGGGCGCAAGTGGCCGCCTGCCTGAGTCATGGTCCGGAGGCTCTTACGCTCGACGGGATTGATGCGAAGGCGTTGCAGGGTCTCGTACATATAGGGCACGCCGGCAAAGGAAGTGCAGCCCGCCTGATCGAAAAAAGCCCAGAACTCCGGACGCATGAACGAACGGTTGGTCTGTGCGACTGTTCCGCCTGCGAACAGGTGCGAATTCACCAAAGACAGGCCATATGAATAATGCATCGGTAGACTCTGAATTGAGATCTCGCCGGGGCAGAGTCCCAAATAGGTCGCGATGGATTCGGCGTTCGCCAAAAGATTCGCTATTGTAAGCCTGACTATCTTGGGATTTCCCGTGGAGCCCGAGGTTGTCAACAAAAGCGCGAGATCCGGATGGGGGACGATCTCATACGATTTTACAGGATCTTTGATGCAAAGGGCTATCCGGCCTCCTACAAGCATCTTATCAATCCGATATCCTTCGGGAATCGTATCGCTTTTGGCGCAAAATAAGGCTGTGGGCCGGTAGACCTTTATTATGTTGGATGTGGCGGACGATTGCGCATCGGCCATGATGAGTGGCAATCGCGAAGCCAGAGCGGCAAGATAACAAACAATTCCTCCCAGACCATTGGGCGTCAACTGCATGAGCAGAGCAGGACGCGGCAGAATGGCTAAGTCGATGCGACACTCTTCGACCAGGGCGCGCAGCCGTCCATAGGAGACGGCTTCAGTCTCATGCTCGTCCAGGACTGCCATGGCATGCGCTGGCGAGCGAAAGAAGGCATCGATCATACCTGCATTCCTCCATCCACTCCGATCACCTGGCCTGTGATATAGGACGAAAGCTCGGACGCAAGGAAGAGCGCGCAATTAGCAATATCTTCGGGCTGACCCACACGTCCGAGCCGGATACTCTCGACTCGCTTTTGAAACCAGGCGGGATCGAGCTGCCGGGCCATGTCGGTATCGATAAAACCGGGGGCGATGGCATTCACGCGGATGCCCTGGGATGCCAGTTCTTTTGCCGAGGACTTGGTGAAGCCGACGACTGCCGCTTTGCTTGCGCAATAGGCGCTGATTCCATCGATCCCCTGTGTGCCGGCTATGGAGGCGAGATTGATGATGGAACCCTTCTTATCCTTGGCCATGAGACGGATGCAATACTGCGTAAGGTTCAGCATGGCAAAGAAGTTGGTCTCCATCATGCGATGCGCCTCGGCATTCTGAATCATCCCCAGCTTGCCCTGGATCAGAACGCCCGCGTTGTTGACCAGCACATCCAAGCCCCCGAGTTTTTCCCGGGTTTTCAGGACCACCTGTTTTAGCTGTGCCTCGTCATTCAGGTCGGCTTTTGTCGCGAAGGCCTTGGCGCCTCCGGCGGCGAGGCTTTCAGCAAAAAGCTCCAGATCCGCCGATCTGGCTGTCAGCATCACCGATGCCCCCTCGCGCACAAAAACCTCGGCAATCGCCTTGCCAATTCCGCGGCTGGCGCCGGTGATGAGAACCCGTTTGCCTTGGAGGAGCATCATGGGAACGCGACTTCGTGTTTTTTTAATAGTTCGCGGGCCACCGCCACACTGCTGAGGGCAAGAATCTCGTCGGTGTCGAACATGACATTAAACTCACCTTCTAGCGCTGCTATCAATGCCATGTGCGCGATCGAATCCCATTGCTTTATAGCTTGATAAGCAAGGTTATCTACAATCTGATCGGCAGGCAGGTTAAGGGCCTCGCTGAAGCACTTCCTGAGTTTTTCTTCGTTCATAAAGTTGTGTGAGATCAGTGAATCGAACGCAGCATCGATGTTCAATTACGAAGTGATTATCGCTAGGACTTAGCCGGGTTATGAAGGTGCTATAAACACACGGGCAGGGTTTCCCGCCACGGTTGCACCGGCAGGCACATCGCGAATGACGACGGAGCCGAGGCCGATCTTAGCACCGTCGCCCACCTTGATTCTCGGGTGGATGATGGCCCCGGCGCCCACCTCGACGCCTCTCCCAATCTGGACCCCGCCCAGCAGAACCGCCGCGGGTTGTATCGTGCTGAAATCGCCGACGACTACGTCGTGGCCGACAACGGCTTTTGCATTGACGATCACATGCTGCCCGAGGGAGGCCCGCGAACTGACAAATACCCCGTTACACAGAATGCACCCTCTGCCGATCGTTGCGCTCGCGCTGATTTCGGCGGACTTGTCCCTTATGATTGCGAAACTAATCGTTCCTTCCGGAATCGTTCCGACAACAAGCTCCCTGCGTTTCGGCGAACCGAAGGCGACAATCCCCTCTATGAGAGTGTCTTCAATATTCGGTATGTCAGCGATATCGTGAAACACAGGAATGTCGTATATGTTGGTTCCTGCAGGCGATCTATTGTCGATGAAGACAAGGTCGGCATCTTTGTATAATGAGTTTCCACGGATGATATCCACGGTTTCCACGCCGAGATCTCCCGCGCCGATAATGGATATGATTTTTTTCATCCTTGGGAAATCTAATATAAACGGCGTCTCACGGTTTTATGTTCAGGAAACCGGCCATATGACCGATCATTTTTTCTGCGGCATTGCCATCGCCGTAAACGTCGGAGCGGCTCAAGCCCCGCATCGCGGATGCCGTTTGCACGGCGGCAACGATCTCCCCGGAAATGAACGGACAGTTTATGATGTTGGGGGTGACGATGCGTCCGCGCTGCCGTTCCCCCAGGTTGACGACGGGCTTTGGGAAGAATTCGGCCTCGGCGAAGCCGCTGCTCGTATTGCCGAGCATCAAGGTGGAATGCCTCATTGCGGTGAGGTAGCCTGTCGTGCCGAAATTTTCGATCAGGCACACCGACGGATTCTCCTTCGCAAAGGAGTGCCACTGCTCGCGGATCATCCCGCCCATGGTGTCTGCGTTCGGCATCGTCACGACAAACCGGTAGCCCGCGATCATAGTGAGCGCTGTCACGACTTCCCTGATGTAATCGCGGTTTCGCTCGAAAGAGACCGTCTCGGGATGCACCGTGATCAGGATGTAGGGCTCGGCCAGATCGATGCCCCAGCGCGCCTTGAAATCGCCCCTGCCGATCCAGGGCGCACGGCTCAGGGTGTCCACGCTCAAGGACCCCGTGTTGAACACTCCGCGGTCGTGCCCGATAAGCTCGATTACGCGGCGCCTGTAGGCTTCCGTCGTCGTAAAATGGAGACACGCCATGTGGGTGATGCAGTGCCGGAAGGCGTTGTCGATCGCCCCGATGGTCGTCTCACCGCCGGCGATGTGGGCGACTTTCAGGTTGAAGGGAAGGGCCGATGCAACCGCTGCGAACATTTC
Source organism: Opitutaceae bacterium (assembly GCA_041652235.1). GTDB lineage: Bacteria > Verrucomicrobiota > Verrucomicrobiia > Opitutales > Opitutaceae > MWDT01. The sequence continues at coordinate 7,688 of JBAZHQ010000202.1, forward strand.
GAAACGGTCGCCCAGCGCCAGGACCAGATCGTAGGACTCGACCTCCCATATTGGAGCGAAGGCCGCCAGCGTCGCAGCCATCGAGCGAGCGATGCCGCCCGGCGAGTCATCCGTCGGCATCGTCTCCACGGCGTGTTCGATGGCGAAACCGTCCTTCTCGATCTCGTTCACCGTGCGTCCGAATTTATCGGACAGGTGAGTGCCGAATGCCAGAATCCCGAGCGACCAATCCGTCTCTGCACGGAT
>JBAZHQ010000203.1:0-7928 GCA_041652235.1 Opitutaceae bacterium
TGATCACGCCGGTTCCGAGCACGCAGAACGGCTGGCTGACCGCCCTGTTCACTTTTTGCTACATGGGGTTTTTCGCCATCGGACCGGGTGTGTGCGTATGGCTGGCCCTTTCCGAACTGATGCCCACGCGCATCCGTTCCAACGGCATGAGCATTGCCCTTACTCTCAATCAGGCTGTTTCCACGACGATCGCCGCGGTCTTTCTGCCGACGGTGGGGAAATACGGCTACTCGACGATGTTCTTCCTGTTTGCGGGCTGCACCGTGATCTATTTCGTCACCGCCGCGTTCTTCCTGCCCGAGACCAAGGGCAAGACCCTCGAGGAAATCGAGGCGGCCTTTGAAAAATAAAACCGTTTTTAACCACGGAGCACACGGAATACACGGAAATGAAGTTGGTCATGGATATGGGGATAATAAGAGATTGGGAGAGTAGGCTAGTGGGTGATCCGGCTCACCCAATTGCCCAATCACCTACTGGCCACTTCTCCGAATTCCCCATCCGTGTTGTCCGTGACACTATATCTAAACATCGCGCATTTTGGAGACGATTCCCCTATGTCACGAGGTCTTCGACCCAGTGGTGCAGGTTTGTACCGACTTCCGACCGTCCTATTGTCCGACCGAGGCGGCTCCGCCGCCACTGTGTGCAGCAGCACCACCGTCCGACCGTTGGCCTCTGGCCTCCGGCTTCTGGCGTCTGGCCTCTTTTGCCGCGGCTCCGCCGCTTCATGTGATCTGTGGTTAAAATCTGGATATGAAAGTTAATTAATTCCCCTATGCTTGCGATTTCTCCTTTGCTTCGCCCGGCCCTTGAACCGGACTTTATACCGGCCTCGCTTTGGAACCGCGCCTATCGGGCGCTGGTTGAACGCGATCCGGATGCCCGGACGCTGGCGATCACCCTTGATCGCTGCGATGGCACGATCTCGCGATACGACAGCCGCGTCCTCTCGGCGGGGCATCCCTCGGCGGCTATGAACCTGAGGTACGTCGAACGCCTGTTGAAGTTTCTGCTCTGGCAACAGGGCGGCTGCCACGTGCTGGTGGCCGGCGCGGACGAGGTGACCGATCAGCTGGCCCGGATTTATAGCGCGACAGGGGAGCGCAAGTTCGACTTTGGGTTCATGGGCGAGACGGTTTATGGCCAGCCTTTCAGCATTAAACCGGCCGCGTTCTCAGCGCTGTCCAGCGAGCGGATGTTCGGTCTCCCGCTTGGCCGCAACCTCAAAGGCTGCCGGATCGGCTTCGACCTCGGGGGCAGCGACCGCAAGGTTGCCGCGGTCATCGACGGCCAGGTGGTGTTCTCCGAGGAGATCGCCTGGGATCCGTATTTCCAAAAGGATCCCGCCTATCACATCGAAGGAGTTCACGACTCGCTGAAACGGGCGGCCGCGCATCTTCCCCGAGTGGACGCTATCGGCGGCAGCGCCGCCGGGGTCTATGTCAGGAACGAAGTGCGCATTGCTTCGCTTTTCCGCGGCGTTGCACCCGATCTCTTTGAAAAACACATCCGCCGCATGTTCTTCACCCTGCGCGAGCGCTGGGGCGGCGTGCCTTTCGAGGTGGCCAACGACGGAGAGGTGACCGCGCTTGCCGGCTCGATGTCGCTGAACGAGAACGCGGTGCTGGGCGTTTCGATGGGCACCAGCATGGCCGGCGGCTATGTGCGGCCTTCCGGCGACATCACCCCCTGGCTCAACGAACTAGCTTTCGCCCCCGTCGATTACAATCCCTCGGCGCCTCGCGACGAATGGTCGGGCGATGCGGGCTGCGGCGTGCAGTATTTCTCGCAGCAAGGCGTGTCCCGCTACGCCCGGCGCGCCGGATTCGTATTCAAGGAAAACCTTCCGATGCCGGAGCAGCTTGTCGAAGTGCAGAAAGCCCTGGCGGCGGGCGATGAGCGGGCGCGCAGCGTCTTCGAGACGATCGGGATCTGCTTTGGTTACGCCATCGGGCACTACGCGGACTTCTACGATCTCCGGCACTTGCTCCTGCTTGGAAGGGCGAGTTCCGGGCAGGGAGGATCGGTCATCGTGGAAAAGGCCACGGCGGTCCTGCACGCCGATTTTCCAACACTGGCCGGGCATTTCCATCTGCATGTGCCGGACGAGCAATTCAAACGTCACGGCCAGGCTATCGCCGCCGCCAGCCTCCCCGCATTGATCAAAGCTTCTAGCTTCTAGCTCCTAGCTATCAGCTCCATTCAGCATCTGCCTTTTCTCTGCGTCCTCTCTTCACCTTTGTGACCTCTGCGTTCCAAAACTGAACTCCAGCCCTAGGATTAGTTCCTGGTACAATCCCCCCCAAAAAAACAATGAATCTCTTCAAACGACTCCTCGGAATAGACTCTAAATCGGAAACCCCGGCTCCTGCTGCCGATGCAGGCAAGAAACAACGCCTGATGTCGCTCGATGCATTGCGAGGCTTCGACATGTTCTGGATCGTGGGCGGGGAAGGCGTGCTGCATACGTGGAGCAAGACGAGCGGCTCGCCCTTCGCGCACCTGATGCAATCGCAGATGGAGCATTCCCGTTGGGTCGGACTCACGTTCTATGACATTATTTTCCCTCTCTTTGTCTTCATCACGGGAGTTTCCTTGGTCTTTTCTCTCGGGAAGCTGCTGAGGGAGCACGGACAGTCCGGGGCGCTGAAGCGCATCTTTTGGCGGGGTCTTTTGCTTTATCTCCTGGGCATCATCTACAATGGGGGCGTTTCGCATCTCTGGCCCGATGTCCGGATCACGGGCGTATTGCCGCGCATTGCGGTCGCCTACGTTGGCGCGGGCCTGATCTTCTGCCTCTTCAAGGAACGCATCCGCTGGGCCATTGCCGCGCTGTTGCTGGCCGGTTACTGGGCTCTGCTGACCTTTGTGCCCATCCGGGATATCGCCGTCGAAAAGCATGCGTTGCGTGAGCGACTCGGTGCCGAGCCGACGCTGGAGCAAGTGCATCAACTCTACGAGAACACGCACACCACGGTCACCGGCCACTACGGGCCGGGGTACAATCTCGCCGATCATCTCGATTTCCTGTACCTGCCGGGAGCCAAATGTGACACCTATTTCGACCCTGAGGGACTGCTCAGCATGCTGCCGGCGATTGCCACATGCCTCCTCGGGGTCTTCGCAGGCTGCTGGTTGATTCGGAAGGACCGCACTGAGGGGCAGAAGCTGGCCGGGCTGTTCGTCGCCGGCGTGCTCTGTCTCGGCCTGGGGTGTCTGTGGGCCATTCAGTTTCCGATCATCAAGAAGCTATGGACATCTTCCTACGTTCTCACCGTCGGAGGCTTGAGCCTGCTGCTCCTTGGAATCTTTTACTACATCGTGGACATGCGCCGCTGGCGCGGCTGGTGCCAGCCTTTCGTCTGGATCGGGCTCAACCCGATCACGCTTTATCTCGCTTCGTCCCTGGTCGATTTCCATCAGATAGCCAGGCGCTTCGTGGGCGGCAGCGTGTCGGCCTTTTTCGATACCCATTTCTGCGCTGGCGCAAGCGCCGTGGTGGTCGCGATCTCCGCGGTGGGATTGTTATTGCTGCTGGCGCGCTTCCTCCATCGCAAGCAGATCTACCTGCGCGTCTAGGAAGCTATAAGATGTAAGCTACTAGCTACTAGCTACTAGCTTTTAGCTTCGATCCCTGAGTGGAACACGGAGGTCGCGAAGGCGAAGGGAGGTCGCAGAGGGCATCCGTCAAACCGTCCGACTGTCCGACTGATGTGGTCTGGCCTCTTCGGCTGTTGCTCAGGCTTGTCCTCCAGCAGTTGGGCATTACTGCTATCGATCACTTCTATGCGCGCCCCAAGGAAAGGAATCGGGTGGCTTGTGCTGCTTGCATTCATGATCCCAATACTGCCCTGGCTGCTGCTCGGGTGGTTTCTGGAGGACTGGCAGCTGCTCATCATGACAGATCAGGGCATCATGGCGGCGCATCGCGGCTGGGTGGCGGTTCTGGGTGTGGTCTTCCTTGCGGCCGATTGCTTTCTGCCGGTGCCTTCGACGATTCTCATGAGCGCGGAAGGCTATGCGCTGGGTGCTCTTGCCGGAGGACTGGCTGCTTCGCTGGGAGCCTTTCTCTCGGGCCTGATCGCCTATCTGGTCTGCCGGCGCATGGGCGCGGGCTTTGCGTTGCGCATCGCCGGCGAGAAGGGCCTGGCCCGGGTGCGCAGTGCGATGGAGCGCGCGGGTCCGCTGGTGATCATCCTCACCCGCTCGGTGCCGATCTTGCAGGAGGCCAGTTCCTGTCTCGCAGGAATGACGCGCATGTCTTTCGGGATCTATTGCGGCAGCCTTGCCCTGGGATGCCTTCCCGTCGGCTTCGTCTATGCGGCGATCGGTGCGAGCACGATCAAGGACAAGACCCTCGCCCTGAGCCTCAGCCTGCTCGTGCCCGCGCTGACTTGGTCCCTGGTGTATCTAGCCATCCGCCGGACTCGGCGGGGTACGGATTAATCCTAGAAAACTTATCTTTGCGATCCAGTGTGATAGCCCCCCTGCAGGCTTAAAGAGCAAGTCGGCCTCCGGCCTTTTGCATGGCCTTTCGCAGAGGTTCGTCGAGGCTGGCCAAGGGCAGCCCTTTCCGCAGTGCCAGTTCCAGATACGCCGCATCATAGACCGTAAGGGAAAAGCTATCTGCCAGGGCGAGCGTTTTCGACCAGGCCCGGGCCATGGTTTCGTCATCAACTTGGATGTCATAGACGCTTAAGGTGGACAAAAACTTTTCGATCCCCGCCTGGTCGATCCGATTTTTCCGCCGGGCGCCTAGAAGCACATTGCCCAGTTCAAGATGCCAGAGGGCCGGAACCCAGGCCTTGCCACCCGCGGTTAGGGCATCGAGCAGGGAATCCGTCGCCGGAGTTGTTTCAGAAGCGAACACCCATGGCAGTGTTGCGGAGCAATCAAGGACGAACTCTTTCACCGCCGGCCCTCGTTGATCAGAGCTCGCACGGAAAGACCCTTGAGGCTGTAACGCTCGCGGAGCACTCGCAATTCGGCAGTCGCTTTCTTCAACTGCTTCCGGGCGGGGGCGAGGGCAGGCACGAGACGAGCCACGGGCCGGTCGTGCTTGGTGATGGTGATCACGGCGCCGCGGCCGACACGCTCAAGGAGTTCGGAGAACTTGTTCTTGGCCTCAAAGGCCCCCATCGCATTTTCCTGTGTTTTCATGAAAACAGGCTAGATAAACAGGCCTGAATGTCAATTGCTACCGAAGTCCGTCCAGAAGGAATGAGATAGGAACACCCCAGGAGGCAATGCATACCAGGGCGTGAATGCATAAGGGCTTTCGGATGTCGGCGATCAGTTGTCGGCAATGACAGGATCAGACACCTCATGAACCGAAAGAGAAGGCTGACTAGCCGACTGCCGAAAGCCTGGCGCATCCATGCCGGCCTTTTGGCCTTTGGCTACAACAGCGAGATGTTCCGGCTGCGGCAACTGGCGAGCATGTCGTCGGGCCACAGGCTGGATTGGATCTCGCCGACGTGGGCCTTGCGCAGAAAATACATGCACAGACGGGACTGGCCGATGCCGCCGCCGATCGACAGGGGCATCTCGTTGTTGAGCAGCTTGCCGTGCCAATAGAGCTTCGAGCGTTGCTCGCATCCGCGGATCTTTAGCTGGCGCAGCAGCGCCTTCTTGTCCACACGGATGCCCATCGACGAGAGCTCGAAGGCGAATTTCAGGACGGGATTCCAGACAAGAATGTCGCCGTTGAGCCCCTTGCGTCCCTGCGACGTGGGCGTGGTCCAGTCGTCGTAGTCGGGTGCTCGGCCGTCATGGATCTCGCCGTTGGCCAGGGCGCCGCCGATGCCCGTGATAAAGGCGGCCCCGCATTCCTTCAGAAGGCGGCGTTCGCGCTCCTTCGGAGGCAGGTTGGGATAACGCGCCAGCAATTCTTCGGCATGGATAAAGACGATGTCCTCGGGCAGCTCGGGGCGGATGGAGGGATAGCGTTCGAAGACGAAGTGCTCCGTGCGCTTGAGAATCGAATAGATCTTGCGGACTACCTTCTCCAGGAACGCCAGACTGCGCTCCGCGGGTACGATGACGCGTTCCCAATCCCATTGGTCCACATAGAGCGAATGGATGTTGTCCAGCGTCTCGTCGGGGCGGATCGCGTTCATGTCGGTGTAGAGCCCGTAGCCCGGCTCGAAGCCAAGATTGGCGAGCTGCAGGCGCTTCCATTTGGCGAGCGACTGAACGATCTCGGCCCGCTCGCCGGCGAGGTCGCGCATCGGAAAGGAAACAGGGCGCTCGACGCCGTTGAGATCGTCGTTGATGCCGGTGCCGCTCTTGACGAAGAGCGGGGCGGTGACGCGGCTGAGGTTAAGCTCCGTGGCGAGGTTGAGCTCGAAGAAGTCCTTGATGCTCTTGATGGCGCGTTCCGTTTCCTTGGCGTTGAGAAGCGGGCGGTAATTTTCCGGGATCATATGCTAAGAAGGATGCGTTTAGGAAGTTAAAGGGCAGTGCCACAACCTGCGCATTGTACCGTGAAGACCAATCTCAAAATGGAGCGGACTAACCGGTAGTGAGGAAGAGCCTACGCCTCACCCTTCGTTCATGCGGGTTTCGCTAGGTTTCTCGCCAATGTAACGATGCCGTCATGCGATCGTAACATGAGGATGGCAGCATGCTGCGGAACGCGAAGGAGCCCCTTCGCTCTCTGTAATCACCACAAACATCATCATGCTGACTCGCACCGCCATCAAGATACTCGCTCTTTTCGGGAGCCTCTGCCTCGCAGCCGGCCTGGCTGTCGCCCAGGACAGCGGCCCTCTCATCGACCTTCTTGTGAAGAAGGGCATCGTGAACGACCAGGAGGCGGAGCAACTCCGGGCCGACCTCGTCAAGGATTTCAACGCCACCACCTCGGCCGGAAAGCTCAACTTGTCCTCCAGCCTTACCGAACTGCGCATCTCCGGCGATGTTCGCCTGCGCTACGAATATCGCGGCGGCACGGACGCCGTCACGGGTGACAGCCTGGAGCGCAGCCGCTTTCGCTACCGTCTGCGTCCGGCTATCACCGGCAAGCTGGGCAGCGATTGGTTTTTCGGCTTCCGCCTTGAAAACGGCACCAAGGGGCGCTCATCAAATGTAACCGTCGGCGATGACAATCCGGCGGGCGGACCTTTTGCGAAGACCAGCGACACGATCAACGTCGGCCAAGTCTATGTCGGCTATACTCCCACCAAGGAGATCACGCTCATCGGCGGTCGCATGCCAAATCCCTTTGTGAACACGTCGATGATATGGGACGGCGACATCAACCCCGAGGGCTTGGCCGAGCAGTACAAGAAGCGCATCGGCCAATGGGACATCGCGGCAACGGCGGGCCAGTTCCTCTATGACGCCGCCAATACGCAAAATCAGATCAAGCCCAAGCTGAACAAGAAGGACCAGTTCCTCCTCGGCTGGCAACTGGCGGCCAAATACAACCTCTCGGCGACGAACTTCGTGCAATTCGCGCCGACGCTCTACAATTACGTGAATACCTCGAATAACACGAGCTTGGTCACCGCCTTTGGCGGACCGTTCAAGTCCGGCAACATGGCGGCTATTAACAATCTGCTCATCGCAGACATGCCCGCTGAAATCGACTGGGCCGTGAATGGCACCGTCAGCCGCATCTTCGGAGACGTCTCGGTAAATCTCGATGCTTCCGAGCGCGCCGCCAAGTGGGGCCGTTCCGATCTTTCCGGCCAGAAATACGGCTATCAGATCGGTTACCAGTACGGCAAAGCCAAGCTCAAGGGAGAGTGGGATGCCAAGGTTGCGTATCAGAGCGTCGGCCTCTTCGCCCTCGATCCAAATCTCGTGGATTCCGACCTCTTCGACAGCCGCGTGAACATGGAAGGCGTTTTCCTGAGCGTAAACTACCAGATCACCGATTCCGTCACCGCGACCTTTTCCTACGCCAGCGCCAATCGCAA
>JBAZHQ010000204.1:0-7872 GCA_041652235.1 Opitutaceae bacterium
AATGTATCCACCGCCTCTACTGATCGAAACCACTATCCAAGGAACCGGATGCGTTAATTGCGCTCGTCCGGATCTGTGGGGGGTGTCGTCCAGTCAGGCCATTGACTGGACGGCCCTATCCCGAAAAGTCCAAAACCATTGTGATGAACTGCAAAGAAGCGAAGAATCCAAGAACAAGCCGGAATGATTGAGAAGGGTGGTCCAATTTCTCATCAATCCGATCTTCGATTCTTTGCCTGTCCTGAGCGTGTCGAATGGGCTTCTTTGCAGTTCAACATGCCTCGTCGGGCCGGGGCGAGGCCCCGTTAGAATCTAGGAGTTAGAATAATTCCAGCGTTTCTGATCTGAGATTGGCAAAACGCGTTTTGCGGCCTTGGCTGCAAATCCATGCAAGTTCTTCCGATCGCATACTGGGTTCACAATTTGAGCCCCTTTCTGTGGAAGTTCACCGACACCATCGGCATTCGCTACTACGGGCTATCGTATGTGCTCGGGTTTCTTGTCGGGGCCTGGCTCCTCATCGCATACGCCAAGGCGGGGCGTTCCCCGCTGCCCGCCGCCAAGGTGTGGGATCTCATGATGGCGTTGATGCTGGGCGTGTACATCGGCGGAAGGGTGGGGCATTTTCTCCTCTACGACGACTGGCTGCGCACGAAGGACGATCCTTTTTTTATTTTCAAGGTATGGGAGGGAGGCATGTCCTTTCACGGCGGCTTAGTGGGAGTGGGCCTTGCGACCTATCTCTATGCCCGCAGCACAGGCATTCGTTTTTTGAACTTGGAGGATCTGATTGCCTCGGCGGCGCCCGTGGGACTGTTCTTCGGCAGGATCGCCAATTTCATCAACGGGGAGCTTTGGGGAAAGCCTAGCGATGCGCCTTGGGCCGTCATATTTCCTCAAAGCGCGCCCCCCTGGACACCCTTGGCCATGATTGCTCCCCGCCATCCCTCCCAATTATACGAAGCCGCGCTTGAGGGGCTGCTTCTCCTGGCCATCGTGCAATGGCGCTTCTGGCGCACGGATGTCGTCTCCAAAGCACCGGGTCGCCTGACGGGCGAATTCTGCGTTGCCTATGCCCTTTTCAGAAGCTTCTGCGAGATCTTTCGCGAGCCCGACGAGGGAATTTCGCTGCTGTTCGGGCTTAGCCGGGGGACCTTCTACTCGGTGATTCTGCTCGCCGCCGGCCTCTGCCTGATCCTGAGGGCGGAGCGGGAACGCCGCAGGGCCGCCGATCGGTGATTCGGTGGACTGTGGACGGAGGACGGGCAAAGCTGGGCACGAGATCCGAAATTCCGACAGACCAACGGTCTGAGAGTAGAACGGTCAGACTGTTCTACCGACCTACCGTCCCACAGTCCGACGGTTCCACCGTCGGCTCCCGATCAGACGATCGTACCGGAGGGGATGATCTGTCCCTTGGGCACAACGAGGACCCCATCGCGAATGATCACAATGCCTCCGGCGTAGTCGCCATCGGGCTTGCCCTCGGGGGAGAGCTTGCAGTTGTCCCCAATGCGGGCGTTCTTGTCGATGATCGCCCGGCGAATGAAACGATTGCGCCCCACACCGAGCTGGGGAATCCCCTGGGCGGCGTTGGCTCCCTGCACATCGGGCATCTCGTAGAAGTCTGCGCCCATCACGATGACGTCTTCCAGGCTCGTTCCCTCATTCAGGTAGGAGCGAACGCCGATGATGCATCGCTTGAGCGTGCAGGAGGTGAGGATGGAGCCCTCGCCTATGACGGCATGGTCGAAGGTGCAGCGATTGACCTTGGCGGGCGGCAACTGGCGCGAATGCGTGTAGATCTTGCCGGAGGGATCGAAGAAGTTGAAGGGCGGCAACGGCTGCGCCAGAGCGAGGTTGGTCTCGAAAAAGGCGCGCACGGTGCCGATGTCTTCCCAGTATCCCTCGAAAATATAGGAGAAGAGACGCTGCTTGCCGAGCAGGCTTGGAATGACCTCCTTGCCGAAATCCTTCATCTTGTTGTCCAGGGCCGCGGCGAGCGCGGCCCGGTTGAAGACATAGATGCCCATGGAAGCCAGGCAGCGTCTCTCCGGGGAGGGACTGAGCTTGGATTCGATGGCGGGGCTCAATGCAAGGCCATCGATGACGGAGGCGTTCTTGGGTTTCTCGACGAATTCGCCGATCGACAGGTCGTCGTTCACTCGCATAAGGCCGAGGCCATCGACTTTGGACTTCGGGATAGGAATGCTCGAAATGGTGACTTCCGCATTGGTCTCGATGTGCTGGGCGATGATCTTGCGGAAATCCATCCTGTAGAGCTGGTCCCCGGAAAGGATGATCACCAACTCGTGCGGAAAGGTCCGGAAATGCACCAGGTTCTTGCGGACCGCATCGGCGGTGCCTTGATACCAATCGTTGGTGTTTTCCGTCTGCTCGGCGGAGAGAAGATCCACGAATCCGCCGCCAAAAGCGTCGAAATGATAGGTGCTCTGGATATGCCGGTGCAGAGACGCCGTGTGGAACTGCGTCAGCAGGAAGATCCGATTGATCTCCGAGTTGATGCAGTTGCTGATGGGGATATCGACAAGCCGATATTTACCCGCCAGGGGCACGGCGGGCTTGCAGCGCTCCATCGTAAGCGGGTAGAGGCGCGTTCCGCGTCCTCCACCCATGATGACAGCGAGGATCTTATGATTGATGGGCATCGGGGCAAAAGTGTTCAAATACCTTGCAGATCTTTCATATTGGAACGTAGTTTCGCGAGTCTATAAATTCAGCCAATCCTTTAAAAACATGTGCGGAATCGTCGGCTATGTCGGAAAGCATAAGGCGGCCTCGATCCTTCTCGAGGGTCTCAAGCGCCTGGAGTATCGCGGCTACGATTCTGCCGGCCTTGCCGTGCTCCAGGGCGGAGGCATAGAACTGATCAAGAAAGTCGGTCGCGTCGAAAACCTCATCCGAGAGGCTTCGAAACTGCATTTTACAGGCATGTGCGGCATCTGCCATACGCGCTGGGCGACCCATGGGGGAGTGACGGATGCCAATGCGCATCCTCATGTGAGCAGCGATGGCAGGATCGTGATCGTCCACAACGGCGTCATCGAGAACTTCACGTCGATAAAGCGCTTTCTCGCGGGCAAGAATTTCAGTTTCAAGTCCGAGACGGACACGGAGGTGCTCTGCAACCTTATCGCCTACCACTACGCCAAGGAACCCGCCTCCGAATCCCGGAGCCGCTTCTTCGAGAGTGTGCGCAAGACCCTCCTCCATGTCGAGGGCACCTATGGCATCGCGGTGATGTGCGTCGATAATCCCGACGAGATCGTGGCGGCCCGCAAGGGGTCTCCCCTGCTTTTGGGAGTGGGTGAGAACGAGTTCATCCTGGCCAGCGACGCTTCCGCGCTGGTGAGCCGCACGCGGAACGTGGTGTACCTCAAGGACGGCGAACTCGTCCACATCACCCCCGCCGATTTCACGATCACAACGATCGATCAGGCCGAGGTTTCTCCGGTGGTGGACCAGATCACCTGGTCGATCAAGGATGCCGAGCTGAACGGCTACTCTCACTTCATGGAGAAGGAGATCTTCGAACAGCCCGCCGCGCTGGAAAACGCCATGCGCGGACGCTTTTCGGAGGACGGCAGCACCGCGCAATTCGGCGGTCTCAATCTTGCCGCCGCGGATTTCCGGCTGATCGACCGCTACGTTTTCACCTCCTGCGGCACGGCCTGGCATGCCTGCCTCGTCGCCGAGCACCTGATCGAGCGTTTCGCCCGCCTGCCGGTGGAGGTGGACTACGCCTCGGAGTTTCGCTACCGCAACGCCCCTCTCGATCGCGACGTCCTGTTTTTCGTGATCAGCCAATCGGGCGAGACGATCGACACGCTGGCCGCGTTGCGCGAGGCGAAACGGAAGGGATACAAGGTGCTGGCGATATGCAACGTCGTGGGTTCGACCATCGCACGCGAGGCGGACGGCGGCATCTACCAGCACGCGGGACCGGAGATCGGCGTGGCCTCCACCAAGGCCTTCACCTCCCAGCTTTTGATCGTGGCGATGTTTGCCCTCTATGTGGCCCGCATGAGGGACATGAGTTTCAACGATGGAGTCGCCTATGTGCAGGGCCTCAAGTCGGTCCCGGATCTGGTGCGCAAGACCCTCGGGCAGGCTCAGCACATCCGGGAGATCGCCAAGCGCTACGCGCAATACAACGACTTCCTGTTTCTTGGGCGGCTGTCGCTTTTCCCCATCGCCCTCGAGGGCGCGCTGAAGCTGAAGGAGATCTCCTACATCCATGCCGACGGCTATCCTGCGGCGGAGATGAAGCACGGGCCGATTGCGCTCATCAACGAGAAGTGTCCCAGCGTGTTTCTCGTTCCGAAGGGAGAGATCTTCAACAAGATCGTTTCGTCGATGCAGGAGATCAAGGCCCGCAAGGGAAAGATCATCGCGGTCGTCACCGAGGGTTGCGAGATACCCGACGGTCTTGCCGACGAGATCATCCCGATTCCGGATTGCCACGAAGCTGTGCTGCCGATCGTCGCGAGCATCCCCGTGCAGCTTCTCAGCTACTACATGGCAGTCGAGCGCAAGTGCGACGTGGACAAGCCCCGTAACCTGGCAAAATCCGTCACGGTGGAATAGGTGGTATCCGGCTTCCGTCTCCGGCATCCGGTCTCTGAAATCCAGCTTTGCCTTTCGCGGGAAACCCATTCTCTTCCCTGCAACAGTTCCATGCCCAATCCCGGCTACATAGTCACTGTATGCACCGCGAACATTTGCCGCAGCCCCATGGCGGCAGGCATTCTGCAATATGCGCTGCAAGTGGAGCCGGAGCCGCTTAAATCCCTTCAGGTGATTTCAGCCGGGGTGGCCTCGCGTGGCGGCGACATGGTTTCCCCAAATTCGGTTCTGGCGCTCAAAAAAGTGGGCATAGACATCTCGGGACATCGAAGCCAGCCCCTCACCCAGGAACTCGCCAACGGAGCCCTCGCGGTCTTTTGCATGACCGAGACTCACCGCATCATGATCCAGTGTCAGTTCGATCCCGTGCCAAAGAATATTTTCCTGCTTCGCGAGTTTCTGCCCAGAAACCTTGAAGTTGAAATCCCTGACCCCTTTGGCGGCCCTCTGTCGCTCTACGAGCAGTGTCGCGATGAAATTGTCGAGGCGGTGCCCTCCGTCATCGAATATCTTCGCGGGCTGCTAGCGGCGAAAAAATCGTAGGCTGTAAACCGCAGGCAAAGCGGGTAGAGGAAAACGAACTGCAAAGAAGCGAAGAAACGAAGGACGGAATCTAACCTTTGTTTCTTCGCTTCTTTGCAGTTCAAAATCGGAGGTCGCGGTTTCCTCTGCCGCCGTTTTCTTGATTGCCGCGGGGATAATTAATCCTTGCGCTGCGAATGTCCGACAACCCAACTCGCCTCGCCATGCTCAACGCCGCTCCGCTTCAAACCTTGGACCCGGAAATCTACTCGGCCATCTCGGCTGAGTTAAAACGTCAGCAAAGCCATATAGAGCTTATTGCTTCCGAGAACTTCACCTGCCCGGCCGTGATGGAGGCGCAGGGAAGCGTGCTGACCAACAAGTACGCGGAAGGTTATCCCGCGAAGCGCTGGTACGGCGGCTGCGAACACGTCGACAAGGTCGAGTTGCTCGCCATCGAACGCGCCAAAAAGCTCTTCGGCGCCGACCACGCCAATGTGCAGCCGCACTCGGGCTCCCAGGCCAATTTCGCCGTTTACACCTCCGTGCTCCAACCGGGCGACAAGATCCTCGCCATGAACCTGAGCCACGGCGGCCACCTTACCCACGGCAATCCCGCCAATTTCTCGGGCAAGCTCTATCAGGTGGTTGCCTACGGGGTGCGTGAAGACAATCACCTCATCGATTACGACCAACTGGCCGAGGTCGCCTTGCGCGAAAAGCCCAGGATGATCACGGTGGGAGCCAGCGCCTATTCCCGCACGATCGACTTCGCCCGCATGGGGGAAATCGCCCGTTCCTGCGGCGCATTCCTCTTCGCCGATATCGCCCATATCGCCGGCCTCGTCGCAGCCGGGCTGCATCCTTCCCCCGTGCCCCATGCCGATTTCGTCACCACGACGACGCACAAGACGCTTCGCGGTCCCCGCGGCGGTCTCATCCTGTGCAAGGCCGCGCACGCCAAGGCCATTGACTCCGCCGTTTTCCCCGGCGCCCAGGGCGGTCCTCTCATGCACGTGATCGCGGCAAAGGCGGTCTGCTTCAACGAGTGCCTGAAACCCGAGTTCAAGACCTACTCCGCACAGATCGTCAAAAATTCCAAGGCCCTCTGTGCGGCCATGTCCTCCCGCGGCTACCGGATCATCTCCGGAGGCACCGACAATCACCTATTTCTCGCCGACCTGCGTGGAAACCTTCCGGAGCTCACCGCCAAGAAGGCGCAGGAGACCCTCGATCTGGCGAACATCACCTGCAACAAGAACACCGTGCCCTTCGAGACCCGCTCGCCCTTCCAGGCCTCGGGCATCCGGCTCGGCACGCCCGCCGTCACCACGCGCGGCATGCTCGAAAAGGACATGGAGGAGATAGCCGCCTGCATCGACTTGGTTCTGCGCGCCATCGGCACCGACAAGCAGGATGCCGCAATCGCCGAAGCCAAGAAGCGCGTCATCGCCCTGACCGACCGCTTCCCCCTGCCGTACAAGTTATAAGCTGTAAGATGACATGAAGCCGACAGGCGACGGAAGAACCGCCAACCTGTCAGCCGCAAGCTGTAGCCGGCATCCGTCGCACGAGCGAGTGTGTGACTGTCTTCACGGTTCGCGCCTGTTTGCGAGGATTTTCCTCTGGCACGAGCGTTTCGACTCGGCGATGCATGTTTGTACCGACCTCCGACCGCCGACATCCGACTTCCGTGCTGGCTTCCGTCCTCTGGCCTCTTTGGTTGGATTTCCCTGTCGGCCAGCCTTCTCAGAGCAACAGGCGCAGGGCGAGCATGGCGTGATGGATCTGCACGGCACGGGCCAGCACGAGATCCGGAGCTCTGGAGCTTTCTTCACTGGCAGGGGCGGGCGGGTGTTTTTTCGGTTCTTCGGTTTCCCGCGGAGCCACCCGTCCGTTGATCTCATAACTTTTCGCGAGTTTTGCCTCGTCGAGGCGTTCTTTTGAGATCCTGGTCGAAATTAGCCCATCCAGCGAATCCCCTCGAGCTATGGCAGCGCAGGCTTTCCGATCGGCCTCCGCGCTGGTATCGACTTGAATATCGGACGGAAAAGAAACGCCTTGGGGTGACAGGGAAAGCAGGGCGGGCCAGTCGGTCTCCGTGACGATGCGCGCCACGTTGGGGTCAGTGTCCCCGTTGAGAAGAACGATGACCGGTGTTTCGGCTTTTTTTCGGAAAGCCAGCCAGCCCGCGAAGGTCGCGCCTCCCGTGCCTTCGGTTAAGCTCCCTCGCAGATCGATGATAAGCGTGCGTGTATCCGGTTCGCTTTTTGCCGGAGGAATATCGACGGAGAGGTCAGTCGGGCGCAGGTAGTGCAGGCCCTGGCCCAGGTCTTGTGAAAGCGAAGCCGCCCTGGCGCAGCCGAGAATCGCGAGCAGCGTCAAAGCCGGGAGCGGCAAGCGGCGGAGTGCCGCGCCGACGATCGCAATCCGAAAACGATCTTGGGAATTCCCTCCGCTCATCTCCGGTTGAGTTGTCTGGCTCCGATGTCCATGCGGTAATATTTGGTCGCGCAGCGAATATCCGAGCAGACGGCGTAGGCCTTGTCTGCGGCGCCCTGGAGCGTCGAGTCGAGGGCGGTAATCCCCATCACGCGGCCACCTGCGGTAACCAGGCGTCCCTCGGCGTCGCGGGCGGTGCCTGCATGGATAATCGAGACGCCGTCGGGCAGAGAGTCGGGGAATTCGATGGGATCTCCCTTG
>JBAZHQ010000205.1:0-7841 GCA_041652235.1 Opitutaceae bacterium
TGTCCGGCACGAACGAGGCGGGAACGGGCGCGGTGCGCCAGCTCACGATCACGATCGAGCCCGCCGCGGCGGCGCCCGTGATTACCAGCGCCGGCATCGTAAGGGCGCAAGTCGGCTCGAACTTTTACTATGCCATCCAGGCGTCGGGCAGTCCGACCTCCTATGAAGTCACCGGCGCCCCGGCGTGGATGACGATCGACAACGGTTCCGGCATCCTGGCGGGCATCTCGCCCGGCGCTGGCACCGTGACCGTGACGATCTATGCGCGCAATGCCGCCGGCCTAAGCGCACCCAAGACACTCTCGGTCGTCATCGATGCCGCCATGGGCGCGCCGATCATCACCAGCAGCCAGACGGCCTTTGGAAAGGCCGGCCAGAAGTTCAGCTATCAGATCACGGCGACCAACCATCCGGTTTCCTTTACGGTGACCGGCTTGCCCGCGGGACTCAGCTTTGACGCTTCGGCAGGCAAGATCGTGGGCTCGCCAAGCGCCTCGGGCCGCTTCAGCACAACGATGACAGCATCGAACGCGGCGAAGAGCAGTGCGCCCACGCCGCTGGTTCTGGTGATCCAACCCTCCATCACGCTGACCGTGAGATAACCCGCAACGCTCAAACTACGACGACCATGAACTTACTCACCACACTGCGTTTCGGAATCCTTGCTCTCGGACTTTGCTTGATGGCTCGCGGGCAGATCGAACTGCCGGCAGCCACCGTGAATGCCGACTATAGCTGCCAGGCTGTGGCATTGCCGCAGCCGACGACCGGCACGATCTTTCTGGCGACCGGTCTGCCGACCGGCCTGTCGATGAATGCCTCGACCGGAGTGATCGGCGGACGACCCGTGCAGGCGGGTTCGTTCGCGCTGGTCCTCAGGCTGGTCAGCCAGGAGTCCGATGACTCCTTCGAAGCGCACATCACCGTGAGCGCGGCTGCCGGCGCTCCGTCGATCATGAGCGCCGCTTCGGCCACAGCGACCGTGGGGCAAAGCTTTGCTTATCTCATGGCGGCCTCGCCGGAGGCGCTCAGCTTCGACGCAACGCCGCTGCCTTCCGGACTGAGCCTGAACGGCAGCACGGGAGCCCTTTCCGGGAGCCCGACCCAGGCGGGGTCCTACTCGATCTCCCTGAGCGCGAGCAATGCCCAGGGCATGGGTCCTGTGAGCCTGTTCCAACTGATGGTCAATGCCACCAGTTCGCTGCCGACAGTCACGGAAGATAACATCATCGCCTGCGACCAGGGCACGAGTTATACGCATCAGATCGCGGTGGACAAGGCCGCCACCTCGTACAGCGCCGAAGGGTTGCCGTCGGGCCTGGTTCTCAATCCGCTCACCGGAGTGATTTCCGGCACGGCGCAGACGCCGGGCGTTTACACGGTGACGATCCGGGCCTCGAATGCGGCGGGTACCGGCACGGCGCGCACGGTGAGTTTTGTCGTGGGCGCCCTGCCGATCATCACGAGCACCGCGTCCTTGTCCGTGCCCCTGCGCACGGCCTTGTCCGACTTCAGGTTCACGGCGACGAATTCCCCGATCAGTTTCAACGTGTACGGGCTGCCCGAGGGCATGACCGTGGACACTCTGACCGGCCAGCTCCAGGGAGCGCCGTCCGCGGAAGGCGTTTTCACATTGAGGGTGAGCGCCAACAACGCGCTTGGAACGGGACCCGAGAGCATCCTGGCTCTGAGCGTTGTCCGTTCTACGCAGAACAACAACAGCCCCCTGAGCTGCTTTGCCGCCCGCGCCTGGGTGAACGGCAGCGCCGGCATCGAGAACACCTTCATCACCGGCTTTCTGATTTCAGGGCCGGGATCGAGGCAGCTTCTGCTCAGGGGAGTGGGTCCGGGACTGCAGCACTACCAGGTTAATAATCCTTTGGGCGATCCGAAGATCCGCCTCTTCCGGGGCGACGGCATCCTGCTGCTGGAGAACGACAATTGGGGCGGTTCGTCCCAACTGGCTTCTGCCTTTGTCAAGGCGGGCGTGCCCACGCTCGACGCTTCCAGCAAGGACGCGGCGACCGTGGTCACTTTGGAACCGGGTGCCTATACCCTGCACGTGACGGCTCCGGCTGGCACGACGGGCGTGGCCCTGACCGAAGTTTACGACATCAGCGACAGCACAAGCTCGACGAGCGAGTTCTTCCGCGGCTTTGCCTCCCGTTGCCGAGTGGTCAACGACGAAGGCGTGGCGATCGGCGGCTTCGTGATCGGCGGCTCGCAGACGAAGCGGGTTCTCATTCGCGGCCTCGGCCCCGAGCTGGCAAAGTCTCAGGTCTCCGATTACCTGACCGATCCGGTGGTCAAAATCTACGGCAGCGACGGCGTTTTGATCGCCCAGAACGACCAGTGGGAGGATCAGTCGGCCGCCAACGGCCTGACTCAGGAAAACCTGTCGTCCGCGCAGTTGCGCGCACTCTGCACCCAATGCGGGCTGGCTGAGCTCGGTGCCGGAAGCAAGGACGCCGCGATGGTCGTGGTGCTGCCACCGGGCGCCTATACCGTGCACGTCGCCGGTGTCGGAGGCAAAACCGGCGTCGGCCTTGTGGAGATCTACGTGATCCCGGAGTAAACGATCATCGGACCGAAGGCGGTTGAACTGCAAAGAAGCGAAGAATCGAAGTCTCGGTCCTTTGATTCTTTGCAGTTCAATTTCAGCCTAGAAAACGCAGTTGAATTGCCACAAAAAACACAAGAAACACCAAAACAAAGACATATGGGAATTTGGACATTCACCCAGCAGATGAATACTCTGAAGGGCTCCTTGATTCACTAACTTCTTATTATTGTGATTCTTGTACTACAGTATTTACAATTCATCTCAGGCTGAGAGGAAATCCGAGACGGACAGAACCGATCCCCAACCATCCAATCCATTCTCGCGCAGTGACGCAGTGGCGCAGAGTGACGCCGACCTCCGATCTCCGACCTCCGACTTCCCTGCTGACTCTGGCTTCCGGCTTCTGGCATCTGGCCTCTTTGGTTGCGGCTCTGCCGCGCTATGTTTTTTGTGGCCATTCGGTTTGCTGAATTAAGGTTCAGAGTGCTGGATTCATTCTAACTCCTAGATTCTAGCTTCTAACTTCCTTGGCTTCATTTATCCCGCTCGCTCTTTTTCGGTCTTGAGGCGCAGTTGGCCGCAGGCGGCGTCGATGTCCTGGCCTTTTTCACGGCGCAGCGTCACCGACACTCGGGCGGCTTCGAGGACGCTCACGAAACGCATCTGGCGGTTCATGGACGGGCGTTTCCATGCCAGCCCCTCCACGGTGTTGTACGGGATGAGGTTCACATGAGCATGAAGGTCGATGGCGATATCGCGCAGGCGCTCCGCCTGGTCGAGGGAGTCGTTCACGTCTTCGATCAGGATGAACTCGAGCGTGATCATGCGGCCGTGCTTCTCGCCGAAGGTTTTCACCGCGGGCAGCAGTTCGGCGAGAGGGTAGGCCTTGTTGACGGGCATGATCTTCTGGCGCACCTCGTCCGTCGCTCCGTGAAGGGAAAGGGCGAGGCGGATGCCGAGGGATTCCTCGGCGAGCTTTAAGATCTTTGGGACGAGGCCGCTGGTGGAGACGGTGATGCGGCGCGCGCCGAAACCCAGGCCCCACTCGGCGTTGACGATGGTGAGGGCGCGGATAAGGGCGTCATAGTTGGCGAGCGGTTCGCCCATGCCCATGACCACAATGTTGTCGAAGGAGGCCAGTTCGGCCCGGGCTCGCGGCGTGCGCGCATCCTCGCGGTAACACACCTGGAGAAGTTGAGCGACGATCTCGCCCGCCGAGAGATCGCGCTTGAGCCCGTCGAGCCCCGAGGCGCAGAAGACGCAGCCCATGGCGCAGCCCACCTGCGTCGAGATGCAGATGGTCTTGCGCGAGTGCTCCAGGCCGACGCCGTCCTGGGGAGCGCGAATGATGACGGTCTCGATCAGCGAACGGTCGCGCAGTTCCAGGAGCAGCTTGTCGGTGACATCCATCGACTGTTTGCCCAGCACGAGCGAGACCGGTTCAAGATCGAAGGTTTCCGCCAGCCAGGTGCGCAGCCGCTTGGGGAGGTTGCTCATATCCTCCCAAGAGCGGGCGCGCTTCTTGTAGATCCATTCGAGGATTTGCTTTGCCCGGAAACCCGGCTCGCCGGAGGCCACAAGCCGCTCGGTCAACGACTCGAGCGTCTCGCCGGCGAGGGCAGGTTTATCGGGAGCGAAGGACATCAAGGCAAGGAGCTAGGAGTTAGAATCTAGGAGCTAGAATGGATCTAGCCTGGCCTGAATTGGATAATGCAGGTTGCCGCCAATTCAGGTCAGAGCTGCTGGAGTTATTCTAGATTCTAACTCCTAAATTCTAGATTCCCACGATTGAGATCACCGTTTTGCCATCAGGCGGTTGATGGCGCTGACGATGGCCTTGATCGAGGCGAGCTCGATGTTGGTGTCGATGCCCGCGCCGTAGAGCGTGTGGCCGCGGTTGTTTTTGATCTGAATGTAGCTCACGGCGCGCGCTTCGGCGCCTTTGCCGAGCGAGTGCTCGGAATAGCTCTGCACATCGAACTTCGGAAGGCCTGCCTCCTGGAGTGCGCGCACGAAGGCATCGATGGGGCCGTTGCCATCCGCAGTGAGATCGCGGGGTTGCCCATCGATGTGCACGGAGGCTTCGCAACGCACCGAACTGTCGCGTTCGAAGGTCCTGAAGTGATCGAGCGAGACAGGCTTGTCGCGCTTGAGATACTCGCGCTGGAAGACATCGTGGATCTCGGTGGCCGAGAGCTCCACCCCTTTGGTGTCGGCGATGTCGTTGATGATCTTGCCGATCTCCCGGTGCATGAGCTTGGGCAACTGGTAGCCGTACTCGTGCTCGAGCACATAGGCGACGCCGCCTTTTCCGGATTGGGAATTAATGCGGATGATGGCCTTGTAGCTGCGGCCGATATCAGCCGGGTCGATGGGAATGTAGAGCACATCCCAGGGAGAGCCGGGCTTTTGCTTGGACCAGGACTTGTTGATCGCATCCTGATGGGAGCCGCTGAAGGCGGTGAAGACGAGTTCGCCGGCGTAGGGCTGGCGGGCGGGCACTTCCATGCGGGTCGTGCGCTCATAGACCTCGCGGATTCCGTTGATGTCGCTGAAATCGAGGCCCGGGTGGATGCCGTGCGAGTAGAGATTGAGGGCGACGGTCACGATATCCAGATTTCCTGTGCGTTCGCCGTTGCCGAAGAGCGTGCCCTCGACCCGATCCGCTCCCGCGAGCAGCCCCAGTTCGGTGGCGGCGACGCCGGTTCCGCGATCGTTGTGCGTGTGCAAGGAGATGAGCGTCGAGTCCCGGCGGCGCAGATGGGTGGACATCCACTCGATTTGATCGGCGTGCACATTCGGCGTGGCGTATTCGACGGTGGCGGGCAGGTTGAGTATGATCTTGTTGGACGGTGTGGGTTGCCAGACGTCGCTCACGGCCTCGCAGATCTCGAGTGCGAATTCGAGTTCGGTGCTCGTGAAGCTCTCGGGGGAGTACTGCAGGCGCAGATTCGTGCCCGCCTTGACGAGCGGTTGGGATAGGCGCTTGAGCAACTCGATCGCATCGATGGCGATGCGCACGATCTCCGGTTTCTCGGCATTAAACACATAACGCCGCTGGGCCGGCGAGGTGGAGTTATAAAGATGGAAGATTACGTTCTTCGCGCCCCTGAGGGCTTCAAGCGAGCGGGTGATCAGGTCTTCGCGGCATTGGCAGAGCACCTGGATGGCTACATCGTCGGGAATGTGTTTTTCCTCGATGAGGCGGCGGGTGAAGTCGAATTCGATCTGGGAAGCGGAAGGGAAGCCCACCTCGATCTCCTTGAAGCCGATGCGCGTAAGCATCTCGAAGTATTCGAGCTTCTCCTCGACGCTCATGGGTTGGGCGAGGGCTTGGTTGCCGTCGCGCAGATCGACACTGCACCAGATGGGAGCTTTTTCGACGACCCGGTTGGGCCATTGGCGATTGGGCAGATTTACAGGAGGGAAGAGACAATATTTTGTGATTGGAGCAGGTTGCATGGCGAAATGCTTAAAGGGTTGGAATATGCCGGTTGGCGGCGGGGAAAAGTTGCGGCGGCATCTTCTACAACGAAGAGGCCGGGGCGGCAAGCAAGCGGTAAGGGACGCACGATCATCCGCGGCGCGGATCCCTCGGATCGTGCGTCTAGGTAAGTCGAAGAGCTTGCAGAAAGCTTCGCATCAATGGATAAGCGGGATATCGGCACGTTCCCGCCTGAGTCAAGAGGGAGTTTTAGGCTGGAGCCAGTGTAGAGCAGGGAGGATTTTGAACATGGAGGCGCGGAGGGCACGAAGAAATGCACAAGTTCTTCCTCCGCGATCTCCGCGACTCCGCGGTGAAAAATCGGATCGATTCGGAGCATTCGAAACCGCGAATCACGCAAATGTGCTTATCCAACATCCGGCCGCCGACATCCGACTTCCCTCCTGCCAAGCCTCCAGGTGTTTCGTGAATACGCAAAATTCGGTCCAGCGAAGCCTTGAATGTAAAGACCCGGTCCTCTACTCTGCCTTCATGGCGCAACAACGCATCGGAATTCTCACTGGCGGAGGCGATTGCCCCGGACTTAATGCAGTGATTCGCGCGGTGGTCAAATCGGCCAGCCGCCTTGGATGGGAAACCTACGGAATACACAACGGCTTCGAGGGACTGCTTGAGCCCGTGACCTGCACAAGACTCGATCATCGAGAGATGGGGGTTCTTCTGACATCCGGAGGAACTGTGCTGGGCACATCCAACCGGGGTCGCTTTGTGGCAAAGAAGGGCCACGGCGAAAAGGCGAGGATCCCGGATGAGATTCTCAACGAAGCACGGCGTAATTTCGTGATGCTTGGCTTGCGCGCCCTCGTGTGCGTCGGCGGCGACGGCTCACTTTCCATTGCGCAGCAGCTCTTCGAGCAGGGAGTGCCGCTCGTAGGAGTGCCGAAGACCATCGACAACGATCTTGAGGCGACGGTGATGACCTTCGGCTTCGATTCCGCCGTGGCCTGCGCCACCGATGCCCTTGATCGCCTGCATACGACGGCGGCGAGTCACAATCGCGTGATGGTGCTCGAAGTGATGGGGCGCTACGCGGGATGGATCGCAACCCACGCCGGCATTGCGGGCGGCGGAGACATCATTCTCATTCCTGAGATTCCCTTCACCTATGAGTCGATCTGCAAAAAGATCGAGGAACGCGAGCACATGGGCCGCCAGTTCACGCTGGTTGTGGTTGCCGAGGGGGCAAAGCCCAAGGGCGGCGATTTCTCCACTCAAGGGGCGCAGGAATCCAACCGAGAAGCGCGGCTTGGCGGAATCGGAGCCACGGTGGCTGCCGAGCTGGGGCGTCGCACGGGCAAGGAAACTCGCGTGGTGGTCCTGGGCCATTTGCAACGCGGCGGCGGTCCCACCTGTTTTGACCGCCTGCTTTGCACGCGCTTTGGAGCGCATGCCGTGAAGCTTATCCAAGAGGAGAAGTACGGCCAGATGGTGGCTCATCGTCCGCCGGATACGGTCTCAGTGCCGATCACCGAGGCGATCGGGCGCCTTCGCACCGTCAAGCCTGACGGCGATCTTGTAATTACCGCCCGCATGCTCGGCATGAGCTTCGGCGACGAATGAACGGCTCCGCCGGGCATGGGTTCCGCAGTGCGGTGATGGCAATTCTCTGCAAAGGCACAAACCAGCCATCAATGCACTGCGGCCCCCATGCCCGGCGGAGCTGGCGCTAGAGTGCAGCGGCACTGATTTCAGTGCCGACCTGGGGATGGGTAGGCTTACGCCTCTTACGCTCTTACAACCTTACGCTCTTCCTCTGCACTGCGGCCCCCATGC
>JBAZHQ010000206.1:0-7533 GCA_041652235.1 Opitutaceae bacterium
AAGAGGTTTTTAGGACGGAGACTCGGAAGGAATCGCTTGAGGTTCTAGATCCTCGCCCTGCGTATCATCAGGCCTTGTAGTCCGCCTTCCACTCGTCGCAGGCGGCTTTGAGTTCGGTTTCGATTTCGGAGTCGAGGGCGGCGCGGATGCGGATCTTGTCGAGGAGGGCCATTTTGCGGGTGGAGAGGAAATCCTTCAGCTTGTTGGAGGCGTCCACGATCTTCTTCACGTCGATCGAGTCGAAGTAGTTCTTCTGCATCGCCCATAGAACCGAGGCCTGCACTTCGATGGGGAGAGGATTGAGCTGGGGCTGCTTGAAGAGCTCGACGATGCGCGAGCCGCGGTCGAGTTGCGCCTTGGTCTTGGCGTCGAGGTCGGAACCGAATTGAGCGAAGGCGGCCAGTTCGCGGAACTGGGCCAGCTCGCCCTTGAGCTTGCCGCCGACCTGCTTGGTGACCTTCAACTGCGCGGCGGAACCGACGCGGGAAACGGAGAGACCCACGCTTACGGCAGGACGGATGCCCTGATTGAAGAGATCGGTCTCAAGGAAGATCTGGCCGTCGGTGATCGAGATGACGTTCGTCGGGATATAGGCCGACACGTCGCCGGCGAGCGTTTCGATGATGGGAAGCGCCGTGAGCGAGCCCTTGCCGTCGAGGCGGGCGGCGCGTTCGAGGAGGCGGCTGTGGAGATAGAATACGTCACCGGGATAGGCTTCACGGCCGGAGGGACGTTTCAGAATCAGCGAGATCTGGCGATAGGCGACGGCGTGTTTGGAGAGATCGTCGTAAACGATGAGCGCATCCATGCCGTTTTCCATGAACCACTCGCCCATGGCGGCGCCGGAATAGGGGGCGAGGTATTGGTTGGCGGGATTGTCGGCGGCGGGCGCCGCGACGATGATCGTGTACTCAAGGGCGCCCGCGGCCTCAAGGGCGGCGATGGTGCGCGTGATGTTGGAATTCTTCTGGCCGACCGCGACGTAGATCGAATAGACGGGGCGGAAACTCTTGTCGCCCGAGGCCAGGCCGACGCGATTGATGCGGGCCTGGTTGATGATGGTGTCGATCACGATGGTGGTCTTGCCCGTGCCGCGGTCGCCGATGATCAACTCGCGCTGGCCGCGACCGATCGGGATCATGGAATCGATGGCCATGATGCCTGTGAACAAGGCTTGTGAAACCGATTTTCGGACGATGATGCCGGGGGCGATTTTCTCGACGGGATAGAACTCCTTGGAGTCGATCAGACCCTTGCCATCGACGGGACGTCCCAGGGAATCCACCGCGCGGCCCAGCAGGACCTTGCCCACGGGCACGGAGAGAAGACGGCCGGTCGTTTGGACTTCATCGCCCTCCTTGAGGGAGGAAACGTCGCCGAGCACCACGCAGCCGATTTCGCTTTCCTCGAGATTGAGTGCGATGCCGATGGCTCCGCCGGGGAATTGGACCATTTCGTTGTACATCACATCGGAGAGCCCATCGACCTTGGCGACGCCGTCGGCGATCGCGAGGATGGTGCCGGTGTTTTTCTTAACCGCCTTGGTGGATAGTCTGGCGATCTGGGATTCAATTTGCTCGAGAACGGTGCTCATCGGGATGTTGTGTGAAAAAGAGAGGGGATCGGTTGAGGGATAAGGGCTCGGAGGAGGGCTTTAAAAAACAGGGAATCTGAGTGCGAAAGGGATCAGTCTGTCGAGTCGGCCGCCAGTGTTTCCAGACGGCTGGCGATGGAGGATTCATACACATCGTCTCCCACTCGAACGCGAAGGCCGGCGATGAGAGAGGGGGTCGGTTTGCCGACGGCGGTGATGGCCCGATTGTAGCGTTTCGAGAAGGCGTCGGCGATGGTTCTGAGGACGGAATTCTCGATGGAGCCGGCGTGTTCGACGACAGCGCGGCTCTTGGCGAGCTCCGTGGCCACCATCCTGTGGTAGGCCTTTAGCACCTGGAGGGGATTCGCGGGCTTGTGTTTTTCGACGTACTCGAGAACTCCGGTGACGCGTTCCTGCGAGATCGCTCCATCGACCAGACTCAGGCGGAAGAGCTGCCGGGCGAACTGCTGGGATTTCTTCTGATTGGAAGCCATGAGCGTCAGACGTTCGTGAGTTCTTTGGAGGCGGCCTCGTTGAAGCGGGCGCGCTCAAAGTCGGAGAGCTCCTTGGCGAGAACTTTCTGGGTGGTGGCGACCACCAGGCGCGTGATCTCGCCCCGGGCTTCCTGCATCATGCGCTTATGCTCCAGCTCGATGGCTTGTTGAGCCTTGGCGAACATCTCGTTGGAACGTTCGGTGGCCATCTTCGATTCGCGGTCGGAGACCTCCTTGGAGGTCTTGCGGGCGTTATCGATGATTTCGGTAGCCTCGGCATGGGCCTTTTGGAGAATCTGCATCGTCTCCTGGTGCGTTGCGGAGAGCTTGGCCTTGATATCGGCGGCATCCTTGAGGCCGGTCTCGATCTTCTTTTGGCGCTCTTCCATCGTGAGGATCAGCGGCTTGATCATGAAGCGGTGGAACACGAAGGCTATGATGACAAAACTGATCATCTGCATAGCCAGGTAGGCCGGCTGGATGCCGAACTGCTCCAGCAGTTCTTGAGGCCCTGCGGAGTGTTCCGCGGGTGACACGGAGGCGAGGACGAGGGAGAGCATGATGTAAGACGTTGGGCGCCGCCTGGCGGATGAGGCGACAGGGCGGCGCAGGATGACGAAAAAGAGAAACAGCTTACTTGACGAAGAGCATGGCAAGAATGCCAAGGCCTTCGGCGAGAGCCATGCCGAGAATCGATTGGATCAGAATCTTGGTTGAAGCACCGGGATTGCGGCCGACGGCCTCGGAGGCTTTGTAGCCGATCATGCCCACGCCGAGAGGAGCGACGAGAAGGGCGGCGAAAACGCCGATATTGCCAGTGAGTTCAGCGATTAGGGTCATCATGGTAGTTTTTGTATCTGTTGGTTGGGTTGACCGCCGTGCGCACATCGTTTTGGCACGCTCCCGACGGGAAAGGGATTAGAGGGGAGCCTCCTCCTTGGCGTGAGCGTCTTCGTGCTCGTGCTCTTCGCCATGGTTGCAGATCAGTCCGATGTACACCGAGCTGAGCAAGGTGAAGACGAAGGCCTGGACCAAGCCGACGAGCAGTTCGATGAAGTAGAACGGAAAGGAAAACCAAGTTGAGTGGAGCAGGTTCTCGCCACCGTAAACGTTGCCGAAGAGACGAGCGGAAAGCGTGAGAGGGCGGATGCAGATCGAAAGGATCTCGATGAAGCCGACGAAGAAGAAGACAACGGACAGGCCGTAGTAAAGCGCTGCTGGCAACTCTTTCTTATCCGCCTTGTTTCCAAAGATATCATGAAGAATGACTTTTGTGCCGGCATAGCGGAAAATGATGATTAACCAGCCGCCGAACGAGACCAGAGCCAGGGCAATAGTGCCGTTAAAGTCGGCGTTGGCCGGACGCACCCAAGGAGAGGTCATGACGAAAGCGCCAGCCTCATCCGTATGTCCCCAGCCGATCGTACCGACACCCGGGACCAAACCGCTCCAGTTTTGAATCAGGATGAAGACGAAGAAACAGAGCAGCAGGGGAAAAGCGGCTGGCATCGCCTTCTTGCCCACGATGGGCTCCAGGAGATCGCGCAGGCCCTGAATCAAGTCCTCTAATACCGCCTGACCTCGGGAGGGAATGAGCGTGGGCTTTTTCATCATGAGACGAACGCCCAAAAGCAGCAGAAGCGAAACCACCCAACTGGTCGCTATGCTGTTCGTGATAGGCAGAGCCTGTATTCCAAAGAGATGGAATAGAGGAATAGCCTTTGCCGAAACGCCGCTATGCGCCTCGGACGCCGAGGAGGAGAGCGTTGTCGAAATGAAGAGGAAAAGTGCTGGAGCCAGGGTTTTGACTCGGAACATAGCGAAGGGCTGCAAAAGGAGGGAAGAAGGCGAAGAAAACGCGTGCAAGTGCTGGTGAACGCGTTCTAGAGATTTCGGCACAGAATTCAGTTCAATGATTCGAAAGCAGTGTTGTAGTAGCAATCCAAATAGTGACTGGGCTAAATGGTAATATTACGAAGAACTCACAGGGGAGGGCGGGAGGCTTTTAGTTGCCAATACTTCGCAAAAGAGAGCAGAAAACCGTCGCCAGAAACAGCAGACGGGTTTTTGTGGCGATATGGGATTTTTCGATCTGCTCAAAGCCAAGAGGACTGCGACGCCCCAAGCGATCGCTTCACCCAAGCTGGCGCCTCAACCCTCAAGCTCCGCTGTTCCCGAGGCATCCGTCCCGCCTGAACCCTCCGTGGACGCGACACCCTTGCCGTCCGCCGAGGCGATGCCGTCCTCCGAAATCATGCCTCGGCTGGCCCAGGCCAGGACTTGCCTTGAGGCGAAGGATCTTCCCGGGGCCTTGGCACTTTACGAACAGGCATTGGCCGGAGCGGGCGATCGCGCCGACGTGCTGGTCTCGATCTCCGGTGACCTGGGCACGCATGGGCATGTGCAGCAACTCATCGAACTCATCGCCCCCAGGTATGATGCCCAGAAGCACGGGCCCGCGACGGGCATCAATCTTCTTCAGGCCTATCTTTTCCTGCGGAATCCTGAGGCGGCGCGGCATATGCTCGACGTCCTTTCCTTGCTGAATCGTTCCGATATCGAGGAGACCCTGCATGGTTTCTCGAACGCCATCGCCGAAATGATCGAAGCCCGCCAGCAGGGTGAAATTCCCGACTCGCCGGGCGGGGGAACGGAAAGCGGGGAGCGCGCGGATATCCCGCGCATAAGCCTCATCACGATCAGCAAGCCCATCTGGTTCTACGGGCTCGAGGCCCTTGCCGGAGATATTCTGCCGCCCAAGGGGAACCGTCTCAGGCGCGTGGCTTTCACGCAGCTCGGTCTTCCCGGCATTGCCGAAATGGGCGAGGCGATGAAGAAACCCGAGGACGAGCTGGGCCGGCTCTCGCGGGCCCTGCCGCTCCTGTTCGCGGAAAACCTGTTCTTCTGCCCCCATTATTCCCCCGTGGCGGCCGTGGGCGTGATGACGGGAAAGGAGGAGGGCAATGCCTACGCCCTGTTCGGCGCGGAGTGGACCCCCGAGAACATCCGCCAACTGCAGGAGACGGGCGGCGGGGAATTCGATTTTGTATTTACCGGATCGTTACAGCGTCAGGCGGGGGACATCGAAATGACGCTGCGCCTCTGGGAGATCAGGAAGTTCCGCGAGCGGAAAAAGTTTGTCGTACGCTGGGCGCCCGCCACCGCGGATGCGGAGTTGGGGCGTTTCATCTCCGACCTGCGGCTGTTCATGGAATGGCAGCCCTACCCGGCGGGCGGCGGAATCCCCTACTCTCCCCCCGCATCGACGGCGGCCTGGCTCGACACACTGGGCGCCTCGCTCGGGTTGTTTCTTGCAGAGAAGAAGGTTTTGCCGCCGGCGCGGCTCGCCCCCGTGGCGGACGATCTGCGGAAGGCCGCGCTTCTCGCTCCGGAATGCCCCCTCGCCTCGCTCTCGTGGCTCACTCTCGGCAAACGCGCCCAAAAGCTGGGCCTTGCGCAAAACGTGGAAGAAGCCGTTTTATTTCCCGATCCGATCGTCCAGAAAGCCAGGGCTTGCTGAGAGGCGGAGCCGCAACCAAAGAAGCCAGAAGCCAGATCGGACCGGAAAAGTAGGGGCCGAACCGATGTCGATCCAACTGCCATTTGATTTTGAACTGCAAAGAACCAAAGAACCAAAGAAACGAAGACTCGGCCCTTTGATTCTTCGCTTCTTTGCAGTTAAACAATTCTGGCCTCCGGCTTCTGGCCTCTGGCATTTTCAATCACCCATGCATCCTCAAACCTCAGATCTGCGCATTTGCGCGACCAAACCGCTTCTCGCTCCCGCCATCCTGGAGGAGGAATTGCCTCTGGACAGCACGGGGGCGGCGCTCGTGGCCCGTTCGCGGCGCGAGGTGGCGAAGGTGATCGCCGGGAAGGACGACAGGCTCGTGGTGGTGGTGGGGCCCTGCTCCATCCACGATCCTGCGGCGGCGCTCGACTATGCCGGCAAGCTTCTTCGGGTCAGGGAACGCTATGCCGATACGCTGATGATCGTGATGCGCGTCTATTTCGAGAAGCCCCGCACGGTCATCGGCTGGAGGGGACTGATAGCCGATCCCGGGCTGGATGGCAGCTACCGGATCAACACAGGGCTGCGGCTTGCCCGGCGGCTTCTGCTGGACATCACGGCCCGCGGCCTGCCGGTGGGAACCGAGTTTCTGGATACGACGCTCGGCCAGTATTACGCGGATCTCGTCACCTGGGGAGCCATCGGCGCGCGGACCGTGGAAAGCCAGGTGCACCGCGAGCTCGCCTCGGGCCTCTCGATGCCGGTGGGCTTCAAGAACCGCACGGACGGCGACGTGCAGGTGGCGGTGGACGCCCTGAAGGCGGCGCGGCATCCGCACTGGTTCCCCTCGCTCACCCGCGAGGGGGCTCCGGCGGTGCTTGTCACCACGGGGAACGACCAGACGCATCTGATTTTGCGCGGCGGCTCGCAGTGCCCGAATTACTCCGCGGAGCATATCCGGTCTTCGGTTACGTTGCTGAAAAAGGCTCACTTGCCACGCTATGTCATGGTTGACTGCAGCCATGGAAACAGCGGCAAGGATGCGGAACGCCAGCCCGCCGTGGCGGCGGACGTCGCGAAGCAAATCGCCGCGGGCCAAAGGGCGATCTGCGGCGTGATGATCGAGAGCAACCTGGCCGGCGGCTCCCAGTCCCCGGGCGCGAAGCCCCTCGTCTATGGCCGGAGTATCACCGACGGCTGCCTCTCCTGGGAAAAAACCCTGCCTTTGCTTTCGATGCTGAGCGATGCCGTGGAGAAGCGGAGGCGGAAATAATACCAAGGCAGGTTTAACCACGGAGCACACGGATAACACGGAAAAGGGAAGGCATTTCTTATATTACAATCCTGTCGAACTGGAGACCGGGGTAATGGCCGAAGTTTACCAGCAGGCCAACGCGATGGTGACTGAGACGGAGATAGTTTTGGAGCTGTGCCCTGTGTTCGGGAGCCAACTGGCTGGCGGATTTGAGTTCGAGGATTACCTTTTCGTAACAAATCAGATCCGGCTGGTACTTATGCTGAAGAGGTCTGCCTTTGTATGCCACGCTGAGTGTTGGCTGGGGAACGAAAGGAATGCCGCGAGACTCAAGTTCGATTTTCAGGCACTCCTGATATACTGCCTCCAAAAAGCCGCAGCCCGCATGGGCGTACACATCCAGACACGCCCCTATCACCGAATAAGTCTCTTTCTCATAAAGCAGCAATGTCTTCTCTCCTTCCGTGCAGTGGTGAAAAGCGCGCGGACCAGGATCGGTGTATTCCTCCGTGTGTTTAGTGTAATCCGTGGTTAACCATCAGGGGATCCAGACGGGGAGGTGGAAGGTCTTGGGCTTGGAGGGGGTGAACCAGGCGCCCTCGGGGCCGGCGGGCGGGAGGGTTTGGAGCGTCTCGGAGACGACGGCGACCGGCAGCTCGACGGCCACGGGCAGTTCCGG
>JBAZHQ010000206.1:7543-7830 GCA_041652235.1 Opitutaceae bacterium
GGGTCCAGCCACTCCAGGCGCCGCTTGTATCCAGCAAACGGGCACGGAAGAGCCAGGCGCCGGTCTTGGGAGCGCCCTGCGAATAGGACAAGGGCACGAGCGGCTGATCCGGCACGACTTCGCCCAGGCAAACGCTGAAGATTTGCTCCACAACCACCCCGGAGCCATTCGGCACGCCGGAGGGAGACCCTGTGGCGATGGTGGTCCAAGTCGCGCTGCCGGGTTCCCGGGCCTGGAGCTCGAAGGATTGCACGGCATTGGCGCCTGTGCCCGTAGCCTTGAACTGC
>JBAZHQ010000207.1:0-7825 GCA_041652235.1 Opitutaceae bacterium
GGTGGCTTCACACCTACGCCCGCCTCCAACCCGGGGTGAGCGTGGCCCAGACGCAGGCCGCGCTCGACACCCTCTCCGCCCGCCTCCAACAAGCCTACCCTGACACCAATCGCGACATCCGGCTGCATGCCTGGGCGCTCTGGAACTCGACCTACGGCGCGCAAAAAATCTTCCGCCCGGTGCTCGGCCTGTTGCTCACGGTCAGCCTCGGCGTGCTCCTGATTGTGGCCGCCAACGTCACCAACCTGCTGCTCGCGCGCGCCACCGCCCGCCAGAAGGAGATCGCGATCCGTCTGGCCATCGGCGCCGGCCGCGCCCGGCTGATCCGCCAGTTGCTGACCGAGAGCCTGCTGCTCGCGCTGCCGGGCGGGGCGCTCGGCGCCCTGTTCGCCGGCTGGATGGTGGGCCTGTTTCGCTTCTTCCTGCCGACCACCCATCTGCCCATCAACTTCGCCCAGACGGTGGATGGGCGTACCCTCGGGGCCACCCTGGCCGTCACCCTGGCCTCCGGCCTCCTCGTCGGATTCGTGCCGGCCCTGCAGGCGTCCCGGCCGCGGCTTTCGTCGACTTTGAAGGAGGGCGGCCGCGCGGCGACCGGCGGTGCGCATCATCGCGTGCGCAGCCTGCTGGTGGTGATCGAAGTTGCCCTCGCACTCGTGCTGCTGGTGGGTGCCGCGCTGTGCCTGCGGGGTCTGCGGGCCTCCCGCCGGGTCGATCCCGGCTTCGATCCGCGCGGCGTGCTGCTGGCCGGCTTGCGCGTCGGCATGAACGGTTACACGCAAGACACGGCCCCGGCATTTTATCGCCTCCTCCGGCAGCGTCTCACGGCGCTGCCGGGCGTCGAATCGGTGGCGCTCGCCAACTGGTTCCCGCTGGGCTTCGAGGACACCGGGACGGACAACGTGGAGTCGCCAGACCGGCCGCGCCGGCCGGGCGAACAGCTCAATTTTCGCCGCGCGATCGTATCCCCGGGCTATTTCCGCACGCTTCGCATCGCGCTCGTGGCGGGCCGCGATTTCACCGACGAAGACAACCCCAAGGCGCCGCGCGTGGCCATCGTCAACGAGGCCATGGCCCACCGCCTCTGGCCGGACCAGGACGCCGTCGGCCGCACGTTCAAGGACAACGGCCGCGCGATGACAGTGATCGGCGTCGCGAAGACGGGCAAATACCGGGCGCTGAACGACCCGCCGGAATGCTTCCTTTACCTGCCCTCGGTGCAAGCCCCCTGGCAGCTCGACCTGGGTCTCTGTCTTCGGGTGACCGGCGGCGATCCCGCCGCGCTCGCCAACCGGCTGCGCGAGGAAATCCACCAGATGGATCCGGGCGTCGAGGTCTGGACGACGTTGCAGATGACGGACTACATCGAGGCCGCGCTCCTCCCAGGACGAATCGCTTCCAGTCTGTTGACGCTGCTCGGCAGCGTCGCCCTCGTGCTCGCCGTCCTGGGCGTTTACGCGGTGATGGCCCATGCCGTCAGCCAGCGCACCCAGGAGTTCGGCATCCGCATGGCGCTCGGAGCCGGCACAGGCGACGTGTTGCGCCTGATCTTCAGGGAAGGACTGGCGCTCGCCGCTACAGGGATCGCCGTCGGCCTGACACTGGCCCTGGTCGCAACCCGCGTGCTCTCCAGCTTCCTTTACGGCGTCAGTCCTTTCGATCCGGCCACGTTCGTCGGCATACCGATGTTGCTCGGCCTCGTGACCCTGCTGGCCTGCTGGCTCCCCGCCCGCCGCGCCACCCAGGTGGATCCCATGGTCGCGCTTCGCGCCGAGTAACCCTGCTCCACGCTCCCTGATTAAATCACATGATCTCCGATCCCGGCATCGCCTTTCAACGGCCAAAGGGCCTTACCCGTATTCTGGCTCTCTGCGCTGCGCTGGCCGCTGCCAGCCTCGCCTGCGCCGCGGCTGAGACGGCTCCGGAAGACGCGCCGTTGACGCTCGACCAGGCCATCCGACTTGCCCTTGCCAAGAATTACACGATCAGAGTCCAATCCTACGAGGTTCCCATCGCGCAGGCCGCGGTCACTGAGGCGCTCGGCCGGTTCGACGCGAAGCTAAGCGGCAGCACCAACGATTCGCGCGACGAGTTGCCGAACCTTCTCAATCCGCTCTCGGGCGCTCGGCCGCCGGCCACTGTCACCGACACGGATACCTACAGCCTCGCCCTGGCGGGTTCCATCCCGGGCGGGCTCGGCTACAGCATCGGGGCCAGCACCACGAACGCCCGGGGGACGAGTAATTTGTTCTCGGATACCTACACATCCTTCGCTGGCGTCACCCTCACACAGCCCCTGCTGCGCGACTTCGGCCTCGGCACTTCGCTGGCCCAGGTGCGCATCGCCCGCACGAATCGCGCCATTTCCGAATGGGACTATCGCCAGACCGTCATCGATACGGTGACCCAGGTGGCCTACGCCTATAGCGACTTCCAGCTTGCCCAGGCTTATCTGCGCAGCGCCATCCGCTCCTATGAGTCGGCGCAGCAACTGGAGAAGGAAAACGAGCGCCGCTTCTCCGTCGGCGAACGCTCCGAGTATGACATCACCTCCGCGAAAGCCGAGGTCGCCAGCCGGCAGGAGTCGGTCTTTGCCGCGCAACGTTATGTGAGCTTGGCTGAAAACGCCTTCAATCAGCTCATTTCCGATCAGAAGAATCCGGATCTCCTCAAGGGCCGGATCTCCCTCGCGCCGCTCCCCCTCGACGAGCCGTTGCGCATCGACCCGGCGGCGGATTTCCGCACGGCTCTTGAAAAACGGCCGGATTACCTGAAGGCGCTGCTCTCGATCAAGAGGGGCAAGATCGAGAAGAATTATCAGTTGAACCAGTTGCTGCCCCGCGTGGATCTGGTCGGAAGCTACGGCTATAACGGCCTCGCCGGCGATTACCACAATAGCCGTCGCGATATCCGCAACCAGGATTTCCCCTCCTACTCCGCCGGCGTCAACGTGACCGTGCCCATCACGTCCTCAACCGAGCGCGGTCGC
Organism: Opitutaceae bacterium; assembly: GCA_041652235.1. Lineage (GTDB taxonomy): Bacteria > Verrucomicrobiota > Verrucomicrobiia > Opitutales > Opitutaceae > MWDT01. Next base: position 2,990 of record JBAZHQ010000207.1, read on the forward strand.
TACCGCGCTGCGAAAATCCGGCTCCAACAGGCGGAGCTGATGCTTGAACGCATGGAGCAGGACATCGTCGTGCAGGTGGGAAACGCCGCCGTGCAACTCGAGAACACCCGAAAGCGCGTCGAGGCCACCCGCTCGGCCCGCGAGCTGTATGACAAGCTTGTCGAAGCCGAGATCAAACGGCTGCGCGCCGGCACCGGGTCCACCTTCAACGTCCTCTACCAACAGAGATATCTTAGCCAGGCCGAGATCAGCGAAGCCCAGGCCCAGTCGGACTATTTCAAAGCCCGGGCCGATTACGACCGCCAGCTCGGCCGCACCCTGGAGGTCAACCGGATCGCGCTGGCGGAGAAATGACCAAGGGGGCTCTCGGCCATTAGCTCCGATCACCTGTCGCTACTTTCCGACTACAAGCTACCGGCTAAAAGATACAAGTTTCCTATCCTGCCGTGCCCGCCGCAGTTCCGCGCCTGCGGGACTCATGATGGAGCTTGCCTGCGGTGAGCGGAATTGAACCCGTCGAAGGGTTGACCCGGAAGCGCCAAGCCTGCACAAACACCACTCTCAAACGGCGGCGAAAACATCACATCGGGCACTAGGTAAGATTACCGAATCCGTTACAGTGGCATAAGAACGGAATCATCGTCTATACTCCCTCATAAGAACTCGTTAATGGACACGGAGGAATCCAACGCAGCAAACCCCGAAGACTCGCAAACTCCCCCCCAGGAGAAGGCGAGCCCTGCATCGTCGTCGCTATTGCCAAGCCTCTCGCCCGAACCGGGCGGCATCTGGTGCGAAAAATGGAAGGTGGATGCGGATTTCCCGGGAGCTCGCGAGGACAGCGCATGGCTGGTGACCGAGGTGGAAAGCGGTCGTCGAGCCCGCATGGCGGCGGCGCGCACAACCGATCCCAAGGACATGGAAGCATGGGAACGCCTGGCCCTCTGCGAGTCGCCGCGCCTCGTTTCTCCTTTGGATGCCCGCGTTTCGGGCGACCGTCGCTTCGAGGTCTACAGCGTGCCCGACGGACCCACCCTGGCCTCGAAACTGCCAAAGCTCGGCCCCGTCCCGATGGCCACCCTCAAGAATTGGATCAAGGACGTCGCGGATGCATTGGAGTCGCTGCATAACTGCAGTCTCGTTCACTGTCATCTCAGCCCTGAACACCTGTTTCTTGTCAACGAAGGCGGCGCGCAACGGCTCATCGTGAGCGGACTGGAAGGCCTTGTATGCTCGGACCGCAGCGGAATGGTCTCCATCGAAGTGGACCCGTTCTATGCGCCTCCCGAGAGCGCGGGACTCTTTCAGCATGAATGCAGCGAGATGCTCAAGGCCTGGGACTGGTGGTCGCTCGGCCGGATCGTGCAGGAACTCGTGCTCGGGAGGCACATCATCGAGCATATGCTCGATACTCAACTCACCAAGACTGCGCTTGAGGAAAAGGACTTTGCGGAGAAGCTCCTGATGGAACGGGCGCACGGCGAGACAAAGGCCGGAGCGGTGGAGGCGATGCCTCCCATGGACAAACACGTCGATCTGCTCCTCCACGGACTGCTCTCCCGCTGCCGCGATGCCCGCTGGGGCATCGACGAAGTGCGCGAATGGCTGTTGGGCGGCTCACCCAAGCAACGCTACCATCTTCCCCGCAACGAACTTCTCTTCAGGTGGAAAAATCACGCCTACACCGTGCCCGAGATGGCGGAAATCCTGCAAACCTCGGGAAATTGGGAAGAGGCGAAGAAACAGGTCATCGACAAGGATACGCCCGGCACATTCGCACACTTCATCTGCAATCACCCCGTCCTCGCCCCCTGTGCCAAGAAGCTCGACGATGCCCTCGCGCTCTTCATGGCTTCCGACCTGAGGTCCTATGCCATGCCGATCAAGAGCGAGATCGTCCTCTCCGTCGCTCTTCAGAAGCTTTCGGGAGGCTCACTCGTCTGGCAGGGACGCAAGGTGGATTCCGCGAATCTTCGCGACATGCTCTTGGAAGACACGTCCGGAACCACATTATCCTGCGTGCAGGCTTTCACGGTCGCCTCGGTCCTCATGCCCTTGGAAAAGGAGGATTTCCAGGCCTACCGCACGTTGAACGAGGGAGCGCGCCTTGCGGCCAAGGCCATCCAGCGCGCGACAAAATCCGACTGGATGAAAGCGGGAGGTGTGAACGGCACATCGAGGATCTGGCGGATGAGCTTCGAATCCCCCACCGCCTGGGCGGAAGCGCGCCAGCACCTGAGCGCCGTCTTCGCGTGCAGCGATCAAAAGGAGGTGCAGGATATTTTTGAGAATCCCCATCCCGACGCGGAAGAGGCCTTATTGCTTGGCTGGATGCTCCCCTCGGCGGACCGATACGGTTTCGTCCCCAACGAGGTATGGGCGCATCGGATGCAGAGCAGCTTGACCGATCGCGCGAAACATCTCTCGGAGGCTCTCTTTTGGCATCGCATGGCCAGAACCCTTCAGTCAGGGGCCTTCTGGTTCGGCAATCTGCTGTTGATTCTTGGAGCATGGGTGGCGTTGGGCGCACTCATTGCCCTCGCCTGGCCCGGACCGGATTATCTGCCCGCAGCCTTCCTCCCCTTGGGGCTCGCCCTATGCATGCGCCTGTCCCTGCGCTGGATCATGCCCGGCTTTATCGAGGGGCACGTGCGCGATGCGCGCTGGGGTTTCTTCGACGGCACAGGACGCTGTCTGCGGGAATACTCCAAGGCGACAGACAAGGAGGTAAAGCCTGGCGAGTTGCTGCAACAACTGCGCGAGATCAACGCCAAGCTCGCCAGTCTCACTCACATCCATCCTGCCCCCCGGCTCATACCCGAGCCCCCTCACTTCCTCGATCTGCGCCTTCTGGCCTATTCGAGCTGGATATTCCTGATCGTCCCTGCGGTGTTCGCCTTGGTCGAACTCCATCGTACGCCGGATATACGGTGGCATGTCGCGGATGCTTGGACACCCGAGGAGGAAAAACACCTGGAATGGCTCCCGCCGGAGCCGACGGTTAAGATGGAATTCCCCTTCGAGGCGCCGAGCAACCCAAAGTCCATCAAAATCATCTCGGAAGACACGGCCACGAAACTCCAGGCAAAAGCGGCTCAGCGAAAGGGCGCATATTATGCACAGGACTACAGGCCCGAGGACATTGGAGCCCTCATCCTGGTGCGCATCCCTGACAATGCCCATTACGCGTTCATGCTCTACGATCCCAAGTCCGGCAAGGTCGTCAGCAACCGAATCATCCACCTGCGCAGCATACTGCCCAGGCGTGTCTTCGTCCGGGTCGATAAGTACACCGTATGGGTGCCGAATTACTGAACCGACAGAAAAGAATATAGAATCTAGGAGTTAGAATCTAGAATAGGCATGCGCATTGCCGCATGACGACAGCGGCGCCCTTTTGGGGCGCACCCGTTGGCAAGCTGCTGGAATTCCAGCTTCGTCCTTGAAAGCGAACGTAGTGAGCCACACTCGGTGTCCCGTCTGCGGGACGCCCATTCTAGCTCCTAACTCCTGGATTCTATCTTCTTCGATCACGGCTCCACCGTTCTACGACTTGATATCTTCAAGCCGGTCGAGCTTGCGAAGAGCCGGAAAGCCGAAGGCCCATATGCCGACCACGACCAGCGTTCCCAGGCCGCCGATCACCACCGAGGCCACCGTGCCGAACCAGGAAGCGGTCATGCCGGATTCGAACTCGCCCAGTTCGTTGGAGGCCCCGACAAAAAGCATGGTCGCCGCGCTTACCCGGCCCCGCATCTCGTCCGGCGTCGCCAGTTGCACGAGCGTATGCCGCACCACCACGCTCACCATATCGACAGCGCCAAGGCCGAATAAGGCCAGCAGGGACAGGGGGAACCATCGCGAGACGCCGAAGAGCGTGGTAAAGACGCCGAAGAGGGCGACGCAAACAAACATCCGCATGCCCGCTTTTCCCTTCACGGGATGATGGGCCATCCACAAAGCCATCGCAGCCGCGCCCACCGCGGGCGCGCTCCGAAGCAAACCCAGGCCCCAGGGGCCCACATGGAGAATATCCGCCGCATAGACCGGCAGCAACGCGGTCGCCCCGCCGAAAAGCACCGCAAAAAGATCCAGCGACACCGCACCCAGGATCACCTTGCGCTCAAAAACATACTTCACGCCTGCAAACAGGTCATTGATCCCCACCGATGATGCGCTGTGCACCAGCAATTTCACTTTGAGCCGGATTGCCAGATACGAAGCGATCACCAGGAAAAACACCGCGACGGAATAGACGTAGATCGGCCCGAGCGCATACAGGAAACCTCCCACCGCAGGACCGGCAATCATCGCAGTCTGAAAAGCCGAGGAGCTCCAGGCCACCGCCCGCACAAGCTGCTCCTGTGGCACAAGAACGGGAACCAGCGACAGACTCGCAGGAGTCAGGATCGCCCGTCCCACTCCTATCAGCGCCACAACCGCATAAATGATCCCGATCTTGCCCACTGAAAAATGGGTCATGAGAAGGAAGAGCACGGCGACCGTCAGCTCCAGCAGATATCCGGCCAGCAATACCCGCCGACGATCGAAGCGATCAGCCGCCAAACCACCCGGCAGGGTCAGCAGGAAAGCGGGCAGAAATTGGGCAAGCCCCACGAAGCCCAAAGCCATGGGATCATGCGTCAAATCATAAACCTGCCACCCTACGGCGACACCCACCATGAACAGGGAGAACGCCGATAGGAACCTGGATATCAGGAAATATCGGAAATCGCGATGCGCCAGGACGGCAAAGGCTGCGGGCTCTTGCATGTGATGATTCGAGGACACTGACGATATAGAACGGTACACAATACCCAATTTCACAATTGTGGC
>JBAZHQ010000208.1:0-355 GCA_041652235.1 Opitutaceae bacterium
CACTTGTCCGCCTTGATGGCGCCGGCGAGCGCGATGGCGGTGAGGTCCGAGCCGCCGCGACCCAGCGTGGTCACGCGCCCATCCTTGTCGATGCCCTGGAAACCGGCCACGATGATGACGTTGCCCTCCTTGACGTCCTTGATGAGGGCCTTGGCGTCGATCGTCTGGATGCGGGCCTTGGTGTGGGCGTTGTCCGTGAAAATGCCGGCCTGGGCGCCGGTGTAGCTCATCGCAGGGACGCCGATGCTATGCAAGGCCATCGCGGTGAGGGCTATCGTCTCCTGCTCGCCGATCGAGAGAAGCTGGTCCATCTCGCGTTCGCTGGGATTGGGGCAGATCGACTCGGCGCGGGCGA
>JBAZHQ010000208.1:365-7824 GCA_041652235.1 Opitutaceae bacterium
ACGACAAGCTGATTACCGTCGTCGCGGACGGATTTGATGCGCTCGGCGACTTTCTTGATGCGTTCGACGTCACCGACGGACGTGCCGCCGAATTTCTGGACGATGAGAGCCATGGGAGGATGCGATGAAGGGATTCAGGTCTGGGAAATCGGGAAGGACATAGCGCGGCGGAGCCGCAGCCAAAGAGGCTATAAGGTGTAAGTTTAAAGCTTTAAGTTCAGGCAGGTCTTGGCTGTCAGCGATCGGTTTTCGGCTATCGGGAATAAATCATGAGGCTATACTGTCATTCTGGAAATCCTCTTAGCCTGAAAGGACATGAGAGCACCGTAGTACGGAGAACGCAGATTGGGATTGATCAATCACAATTCCGCAAACGATGCGGTTTCCTGGCGCATGGAGTTTGGCGATGAAGGTTGCATAACATTCATTACGGCTCAATGCGCCGCGTCGGATGGAGGGTTTTTCTCATCGTTTTTCCCGACGTATTTGCGCTCGGTGCCTTTGAGCAGCCGCAGAATGTTGCTGCTATGGCGCAGCACGACGAACACGGCCACGCCCGTTGTCACTCCGATCGCAATGGAGGGCGTGGAAAAGAGAAAAGCGGCTACGGGCAGGGATGAGGCCGCCAGGATGGATGCCAGGGAGACATAGCCCAAGGAATAGAACGCAGCAGCCCAGATGGCCGCTGCGATGAGGAGCGGTTTGGGCATCAATACGAGGAAGCCGCCGGTGGCGGTGGCCACTCCCTTGCCTCCCCTGAACCGCGTGAAGCAGGAAAAGCTATGCCCCAGAAGCGCGCCGACAAGACCTGCAACCTGAACCGTGCTCCGAACCTCGACCCCGGCGCAGGCGGGCAGCAGCACGGGCCAGAGAACCGCGATCGCGCCTTTCAGGGCATCGAGCGCGAACACCAGATTGCGCGGGCCTTTGCCGAGGACACGGCCCACGTTGGTGGCGCCCGGATTCCTGCTTCCCACCTCAAAGATGTTCACGCCCCTCGCCTTCGCCACAAGATAGCCGAAAGGCAGGGCTCCGAGCAGGTAGCCGGCGATGAGCGAGAGGAGAATCGCGATGAGCACGGGGGAGAGGGAACAGGAATCTAGGAGTTAGAATCCAGGAGCTAGAATGAATCCAGCGGGTTAGAGCTGGACGAACTTGGCCATTCTGATCGCGGGATGGTTCTTGATCTCCTGGCGGGCTTCGGCGTTGGGCTCGGAATCGACGCGCACGACCATGTAGGCGGTGCCGCCAGGCATGAGCCGGCTGAGGGACATGTCGGCGATGTTGGCATGAGCCTTGCCAAGGATGCTGCCGATGGTGCCGACCATGCCGGGCTGGTCCTCATTCTCGAGCACGAGAAGCTTGCCCTCGGCGGCAACCTCGACATCGCGACCGTTGATGGCGACGATGCGTTGATTGTTGATCTTGCCTATGAGCGTGCCGCAGGCGGAGAACACCGCGCCGTCCGGAGAAAGGGCCTCGACCTGGATGAGCTCGTTGTAATCGCTGTCGCTATTGGACTTGATGACATCCACTCCGATGCCGAGGCGCGAGAGAACGACGGGGGCGTTGACGAAGTTGACTTCTTCGCCGCCGATGCGGCGCAGCCAGCCGCGCTCGATGGCTCGCGTGACCGAATTGGAGTCGAGTTCGGTGATCTTTCCCCAATATGTGAAACGAAGCTGGGCGACCTGGGCCGGGGCAATCTGCTGGACGAGCGTGCCCAGCTTGCTGCCGAGTTCGAGATAGGGCCTGAGAATCTTGAGCGATGCGGCATCGATCGAGGGGACGTTGACCGCATTGCGGATCACTCCTCCGGCAAGCACGTCGGCGATCTGCTCGGCAATCTCGACGCCCACTGCATCCTGGGCTTCGGATGTGGAGGCTCCCAGATGGGGAGTGAGCGTGACGTTCGGGAATTTGCGGAGTTCGCTGTCGGCGGCGAGAGGCTCATTTTCATACACATCGAGACCCGCTGCGGCCACCTTGCCTGCTTTGAGGGCCGCGATGAGGGCGGCTTCCTTGATAATGCCGCCGCGGGCGCAATTGAAGATGCGCACGCCCTTCTTCATCTTGTCGAAAGCGGCCTCGTCGATCATGTAGCGCGTATCATCGGTGAGGGGCATGTGCACCGTTATGAAGTCGGAATTCGCGATGAGCTCGTCGAGCGAAACGCCTTCGACCTGCAAGGTCTTGGCGCGGCTCGGAGCCAGATATGGATCATAGGCCAGCACGCGCATGCCGAAGGCCTGGGCGCGCTTGGCAACCTCGCCGCCGATCCGGCCGAGCCCCACGATGCCAAGGGTCTTGCGGAAGAGCTCCACGCCGTTGAAGGATTTGCGGTCCCACTTCCCGGCAGCCATGGAAGCCGAGGCCCGGGGCACAGGACGGGCGCCGCAAAGGATGTGGGTGAAAGTGAGCTCGGCCGTGGCGATGGTGTTGCCCGACGGCGTATTCATCACGACCACGCCGCGATCGGTGGCGGCCTCGACATCGACATTGTCAACGCCGACACCCGCACGGCCCACGACTTTGAGAAGAGGGGCGGCGGCGAACACTTCCTTGGTGATCTTGGTCTCGGAACGCACGGCGATGGCGTGAACGTCCTTCACCAACCCGAGGATCTGTTCCGGGGAAGAGCCATAAGCCTCAACCACTTCAAAGCCCGGCTGCTTCCGCAGATAGGCGACTCCCTTGGGTGAAATCTTATCGGCAACGAGTATTTTCATGGTGGCGTACAGGACGTGCAGCGAAATCGCCCTCGGCGCACTGCGCAAGGAAAAGCTTTTGGCAAAGCCGGGAAAGCCGGATCGGAGGAGGATGAAGTGTCTGTAAGGCCGATTTTACGCCTTTTACTCCTATTCACTTACGCTCTTGCGCCTCTTACGCCACTTACGCTCTTTTTACATGGTAATCCGCGCCGCTTTTGGGTGCCTTGGGACATGAGCGATTCTCCCAGCCTGAGCTCCACGGAACGACTTGCCCGACAGATCGAATTCATCGTCGAGGTGGACAAGTTGAAGGACATTTTCCGGCAGACGATCACCACCCGGTCGCGCCGGCAGGAGAACGACGCCGAGCATTCCTGGCATCTATGCCTCTGCGTGCTCGTGCTGGCCGAACATGCGAAAGACGGAAAGCTCGATGTGCTGCGCGTGCTGAAAATGGCAATCGTCCACGACCTCGTGGAAATCGATGCGGGCGACACCTTCGCCTACGACACCGCGGCCATGGCGAACCAGCACGCACGCGAGGCCGTCGCCGCCGCGCGCATTTTCGGAATGCTGCCCCCGGATCAGGCGGCGGAGTTCCGCGCGCTCTGGGTCGAGTTCGAGGAACGAAAGACTCCCGAGGCGAAATTCGCCGCGGCGATGGACCGTTTCCAGCCCATGCTCCTCAACGTGCGCACCCAGGGCCACGCCTGGCGCAAGCACGGAATCACCTCGGATCGCGTCATCGCCCGCAACAAGCACATCGCCGAAGGCGCCCCCGCGGTCTGGAAGTACGCCGAGGCTATGATCGCCGGTGCGATCGAACGCGGGGAATTGGCGAAATAAGAGAGTAAGAGCGTAAACCGGGAAAGACAGGTAAGGGACGAAGGATTGAACTGCAAAGAAACGAAGAAGCAAAGGTTCGACCCCCCTAATCCCCTATTCTCCAAATCTACACGCTGTGCCCATGTACCGTTCATGAAACAGGAGCATATCCCTTTCAGCCCAGATACTCCTCATCCTTTCCTCCGCGCCCTTCCTTCACCTTTGCGACCTCAGTGTTCCAATCTCTAACTTCAGGATTTTTTGGGTGTGGCTCAGAAGAACATCGCCTCGGCCAGGGCGTGCTCGGGCGCGAGGAGGCTGATGTGGGAGGGAAGCTTGATCTCGCCCGTGCCCAGGTCGGCGTCGAATTCCGAGACGCCGGTGTGGCAATTGCCCCGCCAGTAAAAGCGCTTCGCATCGGAGTACTCGAAGGCCAGATCGAAACAGGTATCCTGTCCGTGCGGAAGTTCCGCCGAACGCCATTCGACGGCCTCGGTCTGCGCTCCGCAATCGACCAGACGTCCCCGCACCCAGCTCTCCAGGGCCTTTCCCTCCGCATGGTGGACGGCCTCGGCGGAGGACGTGACGCGGCGCAGACCGGCAACGAGGCGCTCCGGCGCCGAACGGGAAAGGAACTGGCCGATCGACTGGCGTATGGGGAGCGTCCTCGCATAGGCCAGATCGCGAACTCCCGCCGGGTTGGGCCAGGGATACTGCAGCGCATCCGCCGGCGCATGGGCGCTGTCGAAAATGAAGCGCCGGGCTTTCGTCAGCAGGTAATTGTAATCCGCCAGGCGATGATTGGCGGTGAAGCGATGAGCCCAGTAATACAAGGGAAGCTCGGAGGAGAGGCAGATCGACACCTGGCTCTCGAGAAAGCGCCGGGCCGCCAGGGAATAGTTGAGAATCACGAACTCGCAGCAGCGCGCGTCCTCCCTCGACTTGCCCAGAAAACATTCGCCGTAGATTTTGGCGCGAATCACGGCTCCGGCGCCCGAGCCCTCGCGCATCGGGCAGAGCACGACAACGCGGCTGGGATACCGGGAGGCGAAACGCACCGCGGTGCGAAACTCGGTGAGCGCGTCGTCAGGCGTCGCGTCGAAGCCGAAATGCAGGACGAGATTCACCTGTACGGCCCTCATATCGTCGGCGACGGGCGCCTTGCCTCCGGAGGCGACACTGTCGTTCCAAATGCCGGCCAGGGCGGCGCTGATCTCGCCCACGGGAACTTCGATGCCCGGAAGGGCGTTAAAGATTTCCGACATGGGAGGGATCAGGGTTGACGCCAGGCATGGGAGTTTTGCGCGAGGAGCGCTTCCGCGCCCGGCGGCCCCCAGGAACCGGCATCGTAGGACTCCATTCCTTCCCTGCCCTGTGACTTCCAGTGATCGAGCAGGGGGGTGAACAGGCGCCAGGAGGCCTCGGCCTCGTCGCCGCGAATGAAAAGCGTGCCGTCGCCGATCATCGCGTCGAGGACGAGCCGCTCATAAGCCTCGGGCGTGTTGGAGCCGAAGGTGGCGGCGTAGCGGAAGCTCATTCTCACGGGCTGGGTGCGAGTCTCCAGGCCGGGCACCTTGCCGTTGAGGACCAGGCCGAGCCCCTCGTCGGGCTGGATCTGGAAGGACAGCGTGTTGGGCGCCAGTTGGAAGCGCTCGCCCGCCGCGGCGAAGAGCGTGCCGGGCGGACGCTTGAATTGTATCGCGATTTCGGAGACGCGCCGGGCCATGCGCTTGCCCGACCTCAGGTAGAACGGCACCCCCTGCCAGCGCCAGTTGTCGATGGAGAGCCGCAGGGCGGCGAAGGTCTCCGTGCCTGAGGCCGGAGAAATGCCCTGCTCCTGAAGGTAACCGGGAACGGGACGCCCGCCGACCAGGCCGGCTGCGTACTGGGCCCGCGCGGCATCCCCGCCTGGGCCGAGCCTGAGCGGTTGGATGGCCTGCAGCACCTTCACCTTCTCGTCGCGCACCCCATCGGCGTCCAGCGACCCGGGAGGTTCCATGGCGGTCAGGGCCAGAAGCTGCATGGTGTGGTTCTGAATCATGTCCCGCAGGCATCCGCTCTGCTCGTAGTACCCGCTTCGGGCTCCCACGCCCCCGACTTCCGCGACCGTTATCTGCACGCACTCGACAAAGTTGCGGTTCCACAGGGGCTCGAAGATTGAGTTGGCAAAACGCTGCACGAGGAGATCCTGCACCGTCTCCTTGCCCAGGTAGTGATCGATCCGATACACCTGATGCTCCTGGAGCACCGAGCGCGCAGCCCGGTTCAATTCGACCGCCGAGGCCAGGTCGCGGCCAAAGGGCTTTTCGATAATGACCTTCGAATGCAAAGGCGTTCCGAGCCGGCGCGAAGCCAGGCCGCAGGCTCCCAGGTTGAGAAGGATCGACGAGAAAACGTCGGGCGGCGTGGAGATGTAGAACAGCAACTGCGCCTCGCAGCCCATGTCCTTCTCGATTTTGTCCACATGCGCGGCCAGAAGCGCGAAGGCTTCCTTGCCGTCGTATCCGCCCGCGACATAGGACAGGCGCCCCTCAAGCCGTCCCCAAGCCTCGGGCTTGAGTTCCCTGCGCGAGAACTCCTTGACCGCGGCGATCGTGCGCTTGCTGAATTCCTCACCGCCGATCGGCTTCCTCCCGAACCCCACCAGATGGAAATCCGCTGGAAGGAGATTGTCATAGGCCAGATTGTACACCGCCGGGATCAGCTTGCGGGCGGTGAGATCGCCGGAGGCGCCGAAGATGACGACGATCGTCGGCGGCGCCCCCCGATACTTGCTCAGACCCTGCATGAACGGATGTTGCGGCGAATCGGGCATGATTCACTCATATCCAAACCGGACAGTTGCGCAATCCGGCATACCAGGAACGACTCCGGCTCACGGAAGAAAATGCCTTCCCAGAACGGAAATATTCTCGAAATGAAGAATCTGCGGTTCACCGCCGCCGGCCGGCTGGGAGACCTCGACCACATCGAAGCGCACAGCTTTGGGACGGCGAGAGGGAGCCAAAGCGAAAAGATACGCCAGCGCCGCCCGCCTCATGACCTTGCGTTTGCGCGCATTCACCGCGTCATAACCGCGAACGGCGCTCAGCGAGTCGCGCGTCTTCACCTCGACGAAGACCAGGATCTCCCCATCCTTGCACACAAGATCCAGCTCCTCCCGCCTGTCCTTGGGATTGCGCCAGTTCCGGGCGACGATGGCATATCGTTTCTTCCATGAAAGGAACCGCCCTGCCAGACATTCCCCGCGCTCTCCCGTGCTTTCTTTTCTCAGGCCAAGAACGCGTGCTATATTTCTTATCATAATACCATGTTCTTCACCTTTATTATCATGGCAAGACGCCATTCGCCCGTCGCACGCCTCCTTGCGTTTCGCATTGCGGGGATAGTTTTGTACTGGCAAGCCTGTATCCATAAATTCCGGGTCGCTGCTGGGCTGTCCGGCGTCTGAACCCGTTTCCCGCTTTCTAACTCCTTCCATGGCCGCCAATACCATCGCAAACACGCTGCGCAGATCGCTGCTCATCAAGATCATTTCCAAACCGGCGCCCAGCCGCGAGGACGTGAATTCTGTGATTGAGCTCACCGCAAGCAAGGTGGTGGAGGCGCTGCAGGCGCAGTCGATGACCCTTTATCTGACGGAGGGCAACGACATCGTCTTCAAGCACGTTTATTACTCGCCCACGCTTTGGGGCGACGACAAGGACAAGGAACAGAAATTCAGGCTGACATCGGAGAAACTCCTCTCGCTCAAGCTGCCGCTCGGCACGGGCAACGTCGGCAAAGTCATCGCCACGGGCGAGCCGCTCTTCTTCTCCAAAACCGGTCCCGAGGGCGCTTCGCTCCAGAAAATGAACACGGGCTTCGAGGTGCACTCGATGCTCACGGTCCCGCTGAAGACCAACGTCGTCATCGGCGCCATC
>JBAZHQ010000209.1:0-7821 GCA_041652235.1 Opitutaceae bacterium
TGCCGGCGGAGCTGCTCCAGAAACTGCATGCGCGTCTTCTGATCAAAGGGCTTGAATTTCGCGAAGATCTCGCCGGTGCTGGCCTTCTGTCCGAGCGGGATCTCGTTGTAGTAGATTTGTGGATTCCCTTTCCCAACGGATGTGAAGCACCAGTCGATCCGGTCGCTGGCGGCCAGCAGCGCCTCGATTTTCCTGGCGATGCCGTCTGTGGCCGCGATGCTGGCCCCTTCCTCGGCGTTGATCTTGACGAGAAATTGCTCCGAGTCTGCCGCGGGGAAAAGGCTGAATCCGATCGGCTTGATCAGCAGCAGGCTGGAAGCGAAAAGCGCCGCCGCAATCAGCAACGTGATTCCGCGATGCTGCATGCACCAGTGCAGGAGCGGGCGGTAGCTGCGCTCGATGCCATGATGCAGCAGGCGCAACAGCACGTTTCCCTCGGGCGGTTCCTTCCCCGTCAGGACCCGGCTGGCAATAAACGGTATGATCGTCAGCGCGACCACCATCGAAGCGAACACCGTGTAAACCACCGACACGGGCAGCGAGCGGATGAACTGGCCGGAGCCACCCGGCAACATCATGAGAGGGAGGAACGCAAAAAGCAGCGTCGCCGTCGTGCCGATCACGGCCACTGTGATCTGGTTCGTCGCCTGGATGGCCGCCTCGATCGGCGGAATGCCCATGCGGCGGAAACGGGAGATGTTCTCCACCACGACGATCGAGTCGTCGACCAGCAGCCCCAGGGCGATCACGCAACCGACAATGCTCAGTTGGTTGAGTCCGAAGCCCGTGAAATAGAGCAATGTCAAACCCATCGCCAGCGAGAGCGGGATCGAGATCATCACCAGAAGCGAAGCGCGGAATCCCAGCGGCAGCACGGTCAGCAGCACCAGCGCGAACGCCATCAGGAAATCCATCTCCAGGCGCCCCAGGCGCTTCTCCACGCTGACTGACTGGTCGAAGGCCGCCTCGATCCTCACATCGCCCGGCAGAGTGCCCTGGCCGCGGAATCTCTCGACCGCCGCGCGCAATCCGTCCCGTGTATCGAAGATATTGATGCCGTTGCGAGGCATGGCCGTCACGAAAACCGCCCGCTCGCCGTTGAAGCGGCCAAAGTCCTCCTTGTCCTCGTAACTCCAGTCCACCTCCGCGACGTCCTTCAGATAGACGACCGCTGTGCCCGATCCCGCGATGGGTGTCAGGCGCACTTCATCGATGGAGGTATAGCTGCCGCTTGTCTTCAGGTTGTAACGACGGCTTCCGAGTTCGACCGCCCCGCCGGGGATGTTGGCGTTGGCCCCCTGGATGGCGGCGATCACCCGGCTCAGCGGCAAACGCAGCCGGGACAGCTTGTCGAGGTCGAGCGAGACGCGCACCTGCTTGAGGGGAAAAGCATGTTTCGCCGCCGTGCGTATGCCCGGCACGCGCTCGAAGCGCTTCCTTAACTCCTCCGCCAGATCCTGCAGCCGCGCATAACTGGCGTCCTTCGAGACGAGGGCCACCTGCATAAGCGCGACATTGGTCGTCTGTACCTTTATCACCTCGGTGCTCAGGATATCGGGCGGCAGGTTCGGTCGCTCCACGTTCACCTGGCGCAGCACATCGTCGTATTTTTTGTCCGGATCGGTCCCGTAGAAGAATTCGATTCCCACGATTGCCACGCCATCGCGCACGCTGGTGCGGATCTTGTCGATGTCATCGAGCTCCTTCAGTCGATCCTCGAGCGGTCGCGCCACCAGGCGCTCCATGTCGGTGGGATTGGCCCCGGGATAGATCACCACAATGTTGAACGCCGGGATGCGCAGCGCCGGATCTTCGCTGCGCGGCAGGTTCCGGAAGGAAGTCACCCCCAGCGCCACCAGGCAGAAAAAGACCACGAGGGTGAACTGGAAATTCCTGACCGCGTAAGATGTGATTTTCATAGCCATCGTTCCCGTATCCGATGGATCACTCCTTCGCGGCTTCAATGGCCAGGCCGTCGCGCAGGAACTCGGCGCCCCGCGTCACAACTCGCGTTCCGCGCGGCAGCTGTGTGCGCAGATAGACCCTCTCGCCATTGATCTGGTCGATCTCGACGGACAAGCGACGCGCGGTCGTCGCGCTTTGATCCGCAATGTAAATGAAAGCCTGCTTGTCCGTCCCTTCCACCAGCGCGGTTGCGGGAACGACCGGACGCTCCGCCACCATCCCGGGGCGCAAAAGCATGCGGACTACGTAGCCGGAGCGACCACCCTCGGGCGGCTTCACGAGCTTCACCTCAATCTCGGTGGTTCGTGTCGCCGGATCCGCCGCCTCGGAAATGCGGGAAATCTCGCCGAGTGCCGTCGGGTCGCCGTTTTCACCGCTGTGAATCTCCGCGGCGTCCCCGATCCGCACGCAGGCGAGATCGTTCTCGGCCAGCCCGGCGCGCACGATCCATCCGTCGGCATCCGAGGCAAAGGACAGGATGGAGCGGCCGGACGCAACCTGTTCGTCCGGCTCGGCAAGACGGCGCAGGATACGTCCGTCCGCAGGCGCCGCGATGACCGAATGGGCGCGATTGAATTCGGCGATGCGCAGCACGGCGGCGCTTAACTCGGCCGCCGTTGTGGCATCCTGGAGATTCTCCAAGGTGGCAACGTTTCCGGCACGAAGCCTCTCCACACGGCCCAGATCGCGCCTGGCTTTGTCGAGCGCGCTCCTGGCCTGCGAAACCTGGGCTTCGATCTCATCCTGACGCAGACGGGCAAGCACATCGCCCTGCTTCACTGCATCGCCCACCCTGACCCCGATCTCCTCGATGATGCCGCCGATTCTGAACGATAGATCCGCCTCCGTTTTCCGGCTCAGCAAACCCGTTGCATAAATGGGAACGGCCTCCGTCGAGGTGCTCACGGCCTCAAGGCGCACGGCAACGGGCCTCGCGGACGCTGGCGTGACATCCTGCTTCGAACAGGAGGCGGCGAAAAACAGGGCTGCAAACGCAGCGAGGAAAAGGAATGGGGAAGGTCTCATGGTCTCTCTCCGTGTCTCAGGGCAGCGGCGTCAACGCGGCTGCCCGATCAAGCTTTGCGGCGTTGATGAGCAGATATTGGCGGGTGATTTCGAGATTGAGCTCGGCGCGCGTGAGTTCGTTGCGCGCATCGAGGAAGGTGAGCTGGCTGGCCAGTCCTTCGAGTTCGCGCCTGCTCACGATTTCAAAAGCTCTGGCTGAGGCTTCGCGCCGCCGCGCCGCCGTGGCGCAAGCTGCCGCAGCCGAGCGCAGCTCGTCCGCCGCCTGCATGATTTCGAGCGAGATCTGCTGGCGTGCACCGGCGAGCTGCAGTTCCAGCTTGCGACGTTCGAGGCGGGCCATCTGCACGCCCGAGCGGCGCTCGCGCCCATCCCATAGGTTGATCGCGGCGACAAGGGAGCCCTGCACGAAATTGTAGCCACGCCCGGTGCCATAGCTTTCGCCTTGCGTTCCCGCATCGACGGCAAGGGCAAGCGACGGATAGAGGCGCGCCCGTTCCGCATCCTCGGCTGCCGAGGCGGCCTTGATCGCCTTGCGCAGGGCGAGAAGTTCCTCCCGTCCGTCGGGCGCAGGCGATTCGGGCGGCGTGAGCGCCAGCACGGCCTGCGTGAAAAGGACCAATTCATCACCCGACGAGCCCGGAACCGGAGTGGACAGGGGACGGTTCAGCAGGAAATTCAAGGTGGCGCGCGCGAGGTTCCGATCCCTCTCCGCTTCGAGACTCTGTTGCTGCACCGCCAGTTGATCCGCCTCGGCGCGCAACACGCGGTCCTCCGTGACCTTGTCGTTTTCAAAAAGCAGCCTGTTCACGCGCAGGGCCTCGCCCGTCAGCCCGAGCGCGGACTTCAGAATCTCCACCGCCGCCTCCGTCTGCCGGCAGCGATAATAGGCGGACTCGACCTGCAGGCGCAGTTCGCGCTTGAACTGGGCAAGCGAGGCCTCCCGGCTCTCCAGACTCGCCCGCCTGGCCTGCGCTCCCCGGCTGATCTCAGGACGATAGAGCGGCTGGGTCAGCCTGAGCTTGGTCTCCTGCTCGCGCTCCCGCAGCAGGGGGATCGACTGGTTCGCCACCTGCGGGAAGGATGCGGATTGACCCTGCGCCGCCAGTAATTGGTTGAGCGTCGCATAGGCGGGATTGAGCAGATCTCCGATGGGCAGGTCTATCGTGCGGCCGCCATCCGCCCGGGTGTAGCGGGCCAAAAGATCAAGGCGCGGCTGAAACAAGCTGCGCGCCTCATCGAGACGCACACGCGCCTGCTCCACGTCCACCGCCTGCGTCTGCAGCGCTATATTCCCCGCCATCGCCTCCGCGACCAGCGACTGGACCACGGACGGGCGTTGCGGCCACTCGCCGCTGGCAGACAGCATCGTGGCAGCGATGACAAAAACGCTGAAGTATCCGGGCTTCATGAGGGCATAGCGCACCACGTGTTGACACCATGTCAATTATATTCCTGCCGCCTCATTTCGAAGCCAATGCGTTGCGCAGCAGCCTGAAGCCCTGGGCCGTGATCTGCTCCACCCCGATGCCAAGATCCTCCTTGAGCAGGTACTGCTTGCTGCCGGATATCTGGATCAGGCCATGGGTAAAAGACCATATGGTAACCGCAGTTTGCATCGGATCTCCGACGTCCTTGCGGATCGATCCATCCTCTTTCCCCCGCTGGATCGCGGCGGCAACCACGCTGAGAACCTCCTTGCTGCATTGGCTCACCGCACACTCGATCTCGTTCATCGAGGTAGGGTGGATCTCGTAGGTATCGGCTTCGGACAGAACGCCGAAATAAAGTTTCTCCTCCTTGGAGAACGCATGGTACGCATGCCCTAGGGCGAGAGTCTGATCGAGTCCTGTCGCATGGCTCGCGACGACTGCTTCAAAACAGCCAAGCATCTTCTTCAACCCCCGCTCGCACACCGCGTGAATCAAGTCCTCGCGTTTCGGGAAATAAACATAGATGAGAGCCCGGCTGAGTCGGGAGCGCTTGGCTATCTCGCCAAAGTTCGTTTTCTCCAGTCCGCGATTGGCAATTGTCTTCTCCGCAGCGTCGAGAATCGACTTCCGGCGCAGCTCCTTGTCTTCGGCACGTCGGGCCCGGATCGGTTTCTTCATGGTTCAATATCTCGTGAAATCGCGTTCCCTGCAAGGCGAACGGCGAACTGCGGATCAGAGTGCCGACAGGATTGCGATGTCAAGACGGAGCCGGAGGGTAGAGAGCGTAAGAAGTGGAAGAGGAGTAAGTCTGATCCGTCTTCCATCCACCGACCGACCGTCTTCCGATTCCCTTGATTCCACGCAGCAAAAACTGCCTTTGGCCCGTATGGTTTTTGAACCCTGTCCCTGATAGGTGCCGAATACCTTACGATCCCCAAAATGACAGAAGCTCCAAGCGGAGCCGCTCCGCTTGGAGCCTTTTGTGCCATCTGTTAGTTACTGGTTGTCAAGCTTGGCCCCGGCTGTCCGGGGTGAGACACAAAGTGAAAGTCGCCACTAACCTTCACTAGCTAACACCAGGCCTCCCCACATCCCTTCAAAAACCTCGATTTATGATTACCCAAGTGACGGGGGAGAACAGTCCATTGTCGTCAAAATCCGCTGCCTTTCGTTGCAAAGGAAAGCCGTTCGGGCGAATGCTACTTATAGTCGGTCGCCTTTTAGGCGTCATTTGTGTTATTCTCAGCGGGTGGCAATGCCCGCTAATCTAAACGCTATTGTAGGTACAAATGTTCGCATTTCTCGCAAAAGACTCGGCCTAAATCAGGACGAGTTTGCAGATAAATGCGGGCTACATCGCACTTATATTGGCGCAGTTGAGCGGGGAGAGCGTAACATCACGCTCGAAACCTTACAGCGTATTGCTGCAGCACTCGAGGTTTCCCCGCTTCTACTTTTGAGCCCAAATGCCGACCTTTCCCCCCGCAATTCTTAAGGCTGCTTTAAACGTAACTGCAAAACGTGCAAAGACGGTCATAGACCATATTATTAAACATGGTCAAATCACAACCGAGGAACTGGCTGCTACCTAGAGCCTGTCCCAAGTTCCCGGTTTCTATGAGAGAGGTTTGAAAATTGACGTACAGAGAGGCGTACTGAAGCGAAGAGGCCATATTATATCGCAATGGAATGGCGATATCGGAGCGTTTTTCCCTGAGACCTCGATATCCGGACAACATGAAGCGCAGGATCTCTATTGAGTGACAAAAGATTGATGTCGTCAAGCTGCTAATGCTGAATCTTCTTGAGATTTCTGTTGAGCGAGCAAGCGGGATATGAGCCACAAGTTATGCCCGAGCACGCCCCAGGCAACCGCACGATGGCGGTTGTCAAATCCACGACAGCGCAAACGCTTAGCCTGTCTTTGTTTGAAAATGGCGATTCGGGCTTCCGTTGAGCCACGCCGACGTTGAAGGTCCTCAAAACGCTTGTCTTTCATGCGTTGCTTTAGCTCGTCAGGATTCTTCGGGCACACGGCATCAAAGATCCCATTCTTCAGCAACTTCTTAGAGCAGATCTTTGAGCTAAACCCGCGATCCCCGCAGGCTGCCTTGATTGTCTCGGATAAGTCATAGGCATTCTGACGTTTCAGGCTCTCTTTCAACTGATTGGGTTCGGATGGCGCTTGTTCCCTGTAAAACTCCCAATCCAAGATGAGTCCTTGCTTGCTCTCAGCCAGAAACAGGGTGTTGCCAAACTCCACCTCGCGCCCTGCCTTCCCTCTTACAATCACATGGATATCAGATTCATGCACGCTGAGGATCTTATCGGAACTGGGAACTTGGCGCTCGCCGATGATGCGTTCGTGCGCCTGCCTGATCACCGTTGGCACTTGAGCAAGCATCCGATCTACACGCTCAATGATCCGAACTGCCTGAGTCTCGCTGTAGCAGGTGCTTGCATAGTCGCTGCTCAGTCGGTCCCGATGTCGGCGAGCATGCTCGGCTATCGTCCTGATCAATGGCTTCATTCTACGCAGGACTGACTTGCGCGACTTCCTTGCATCGTCCTTGCGCCGGGTGTGGGTCATTTCAATGCACAGGCGGCTCATCTGCCTGGAAAACACTTCGGGCTCACCTGGCATCCTCTGGCATAGACCCGCTTGCCGGATCAACTTGATCGCTTTCAACAGAGTCGTCGCCACATCCCTCAACAAAACCCAGTCCACAGGAAAATGGATGTTCGCATCCAGGCAGGTCGTATCCACAAGGCACACACTCGTGTCAATGGACTCGCGTAGCCCAAGCTCCTCACAACGATCGTCTTCTCCTCCCATCTCAAGGAGCACTTGCATCATCCACCGCACCTGCTCGGCAGTGAAAAACTTCGCTGCCCGATCCAAGGTGCTCTTCGATATCCCTCGGATCCCATCGATTTGGCGCGCGACGCAAAAGTCTGCCAATAAATCACTCGATGCCACTGCCTTGCTAAAAGCACGATACGATGGATTCCCAAGCAGCATGCGCAAGGTTTCTACTCTCAAGGCCTTGAGAGAAAAGTTAAGCCGCGCCTTCTGTTGCTTCAACGGTGCCTCTTCAAAGCCTTCCAGAGCAAAATCCATCGCCATCGACTCTAGGTGCCCTGTCTTCAGCATCTTATCCACATTTTCCAACTGCTCTCTAAACTCATGATAGTCTTTATTGGCACATACGTGAGTCAGGGCTGGACGAAGACAGCTCTGAAGACTTATGCTGTTTATGACGCTGCTGTTTTTTGTGTTCACACCCGAATTATAGCGGGCGTTTTTTGGCCGAAGCCAGGTTTTTCACCCGGTTTCGGCCACTATTTTATTTTGCTTCCTATTTATTAACAATAATTTGCAATCTTGGGACAGGCTCTA
>JBAZHQ010000210.1:0-7819 GCA_041652235.1 Opitutaceae bacterium
CTGCCGCCGCCAACCCCGAGCTCCCGTCTCAACTGCCGGCGCGTCTCCTCGCCGATCGGTGCGATGTCGATATCGAGTTTTATATTCCCGACAAACGCGATGCGTCCCTCTGAAAATCCCAAATCGCGCAGGCGGTCGGCATCCTGGCGCGAGCAAGGAAGAAAGCGCGTGATGCCGTCAAAGAGCGAGCGCACCAGCCACTGCGCCTTTTTCATGCGCATATAGCCGCGGTCGGACATGCGCGCATTCACGCAGATGACCGGCCGCCTGCGGCGCCGGGCCTGATGAATATGCTCGGGCCACCGTTCCCCTTCCGTGACGATCGCCATGTCCGGGTCGATCTTTTTCCATGCGCGTGAGGAAAATGGAAATCCATCGATGGGGAAATAGCCGATGGACATCACCAACTGAGGGTAGCGATCGATCGCAAGTTTGTAGCCGGTGCTCGTTGTCGTCGTGAGATAGATCTCCACATCGGCATCCACATGGAGGGCCTGGAGAAGAGGTCCGATGGCCAGCATCTCTCCCACGCTGACAGCCTGCACCCATATGCGCTTGATTCCAGGTCTCCTGGGAGGCAACTCGGGAACCAAGCCAAAACGCTGCTGAAAATTTGCCCCATAGCCGCCACGCCTGAGCATCCGCCTCAAATAATGGGGCGACGCCAGCAATATGGCCGGGAAAAAGAGCAAGCGGTAGAGCCAGATCATGGACACCAGTGATTTCCCTGCAAAGCCCACCAAGGGGCAAGACTACATTCTTTGTTAAACCACACTCGGCGCACATTTCAAGCCCGCTACGACCGTCTCCAGCGAACTAAGCGCGCACCGTGACCAGTTCGCATTTCGTCGCCCGGCGGGATACCGGATCGAACTCCACCAGGACTGAGGAAAGGCGCACATCGCCTTCGGCGACTTCAAAGCGCCGCGGCATCCCGTCGACAAAGCGCCCGATCACCGCCTTGATGTCCCGTCCGAGGACGCTTTCGTAGGGTCCGGTCATTCCTGCGTCGCAAAGGAAGGCGGTTCCCTTTGGCAGAATGCTGGAATCTGCCGTGGGCACATGCGTGTGCGTTCCCAGCACGGCGATCGCCCGTCCGTCGAAATACCATCCCATCGCCTGCTTCTCAGAAGTGGCCTCGGCATGAATCTCGATCAAGGCTCCGTCTGCTTTCCCCGTGCCTACTGTTCTGGCCAGAAGTTCATCGGAGGAATGAAAGGGACACTCTCCCTTCATGGCGACGAAGTTGCGCCCGATGACGGTGAAGACAGCCAGGCGAAATCCGTCCTTCTCCAAAATCACATGATCCCGTCCCGGACACTCCTTGGGCAGGTTTGCAGGGCGGCATACCCGATCGAACGACGCAATCTCCCCTTCCCATCCTTTCTGATCCCAAACATGGTCGCCAAGCGTGATGGCATCGACTCCGGCTGCGAGGATTCCCCTGGCAAGAGACCCCGTGATGCCCGAGCCCGCGGCGGCGTTCTCGCCGTTGGCGATGACGAAATCCAAGCCCAATTCCAGCCTCAAAGCCGGCACTTTGGCACTGATGATTTCCCTCCCCGGGCGCCCGACGATGTCTCCGATGAAAAGCAGTTTCACACCCACAAGCTCTTCCCGCAGGTGCCTTTGTTCAAGACGGAAGCTTGCCCCTGATAGCACCGCCACGGCGAGCAGGTCGGAGAACCTGCCAGGAACCGCCTGCCCGCAAGCCGGCCCTGCATGGCCTCGAAGCCCTGAAATCGGCCTCATTTCCCAAAAACCGCTCTTGCCTCCCCTAAACCTGATGAGTTTCCCTTTTAGGCTTCTTTAAGCATACTTACGACGCCATGAAGAAAACCACCAAGTCCTCTGTTAAAACCAAAGTCCCGGCTCCCCGTGAGATGAAGGGGGCGGACTGCGTGGTTGAATGCCTGCTGCGCGAAGGCGTGGATGTGATTTTCGCCTACCCCGGTGGCAGTTCCCTGGAACTTCACCAAGCCTTCGCCCGCAGTGGAAAGATTCGCACTATCCTGCCTCGGCATGAGCAGGGAGGCTCCTTCGCCGCCGGAGGCTATGCCCGGGCGACAGGAAAAGTGGGCGTATGCATGGCAACCAGCGGCCCGGGAGCAACCAACCTCGTTTCAGCCATCGCCGACGCCTACATGGATTCCATCCCTCTTGTTGCGATAACAGGCCAGGTTTTCCAAAAATACATCGGGAAAATGGCGTTCCAGGAGACCGACTTTTTCGGGATGACCCTCCCGGTGGTCAAACACTCCTACCTTGTGCTTAAGGTCGAGGATTTACCCCGCGTTTTCAAGGAGGCCTTCGAAATAGCCAGGAGCGGCCGGCCCGGCCCCGTGGTCATCGACATTCCCAAGGACGTGCAACAGGCGCGTTTTGTCCCCGAGTACCCTGCAACCATCTCGTTCCGCAATCCCTACATCGGCCTGGAGCACCATGCCTCGGAACAGGATCTCGAGCAGGTGCTCTCCCTCCTGGGCGAAGCCAAGCGCCCCATTCTTTATATTGGCGGCGGGATCGTTTCCGCGAATGCATGCAAAGAACTCAAGGTCTTCGTCGAGAAAACCAGGATTCCTGTCGCAAGCACGCTCATGGGTCTCGGCGCCTTCCCCGAAACACACCCGCTCTCCCTTCACTGGTTTGGCATGCACGGAGCTGCCTATGGCAATTGGGCGGTCGATCAATGCGACCTGCTTCTCGTCCTTGGAGCTCGCTTCGACGACCGCATCACGGGTGACACAGGCAAGTTCGCCCCCGCAGCCAGGATCGTCCACATCGACATCGACAATTCCGAGCACAACAAGAACAAGCGCGTCCAGTATCCAATTGTCAGCGACATCAAATACGCCCTGGACCGCCTCAATAAGATGCTGGCCGCCAACAAGCCCGCCCTGCCCGATCTTTCCGATTGGCATGCGCAGGTAAAGGCATGGAAGACGCAGTACCCGTTCACTTACGACAGGAAATCCCGCAACATCCAGCAGCAGGAGGCCGTCGAGATCCTTTACGAGCTCACCAAGGGGGATGCCATTATCACCACGGGCGTGGGCCAGCATCAGATGTGGGCGGCCCAGTTCTATCGCTTCGATAATCCCCGCCGCTACATCAGTTCCCTGGGGCTGGGCGCCATGGGCTTCGGCTACCCCGCCGCACTCGGCGCCAAAGTGGCCTGCCCCGACAAGGAGGTCATCGATATCGACGGCGATGGATCCTTCCTGATGAACGTCCAGGAACTCGCCACCGCCAAGATCGAGAAGATCTCCGCCAAGGCCATGATCCTGAACAACCAGCACCTCGGCATGGTGATGCAATGGGAAGACCGTTTCTACGGCAGCCTGCGCGGCAACACCATCCTGGGCGACGTGAACAACATCGGCAGCCCGGACAATCCCGGCGGCTTGTATCCCGACTTCGTCAAGATCGCCGAGGGATTCGGCGTCAAGGGACGCCGCGTCATCCGAAAGCAGGAACTGCGCGAGGCCATTCAGGAGATGCTCGACCACGACGGCCCCTACGTCCTCGACGTGATCGTACCCTACACCGAGCACGTCCTGCCCATGATCCCCGCCGGCCGTTCCGTGAAGGAAATGCTGCTAGAGTAGGCTCTAAGTTATAAGCTGTAAGATGTAAGATGTAAGTCAGGCATATCGGAATGACCCGGTCTTCCTTGATGCTCTCTTAGTCAATTGATCTCCGACCTCCGATCTCCGGCTTCCGACTTCTGGCCTCTGGCTTCCGGCCTCTGGCATCTGGCATCTGGCCTCTGGCCTCTGCACTTACAGCTTATAGCTTAAAACTTATAGCTTCTTCCGCTTTAGCGATTGCCCGCGGCCAAATCCTTTGTTTCATCCTTGCCCCTCTATGGGACGCCAGTGGCTTCATGCAAAACGCGCGATCGTGAACCTCAAAAAGGGTCAGGTCGTTCAAAAACTCGTTAAGGAAATCTCCGTCGCCGCAAAGCTCGGCGGCGCGGATATCGACGGCAACGCGCGTCTTTTCGCCGCAGTCGAAAAAGCGCGCAAGGCAAGCGTCACCCGCGACGTCATCGAGCGAGCCATCAAGAAGGGCGCCGGCATCGGCGACGAAAAGATGACCCTGGAGCATATCGTGTTCGAGGGCTACGCCCCCCACAAAGTGCCTGTCATCGTCGAGGTGATGACCGACAATAACTTCCGCACAACGCCGGAAATTCGTGTCATCTTCCGCAGAGGCACCCTCGGCTCCAGCGGCAGCAACAAGTTTCTCTTTGATCATCTGGGCATCGTCGAGGCGCACCATCCTGACAAATCCATCGATGTCGAAGCCGCCGCCATCGAATGCGGAGCCGACAATTTCGAGCCTCTCACCCACGAGCAGAACGACGACATTCCCGCCGAGCACACGGGCGCCCGTTTTCTCATGAACCGCACCGAGCTCCACGCCGCCTCGGTGTGGCTCAAACAGAATGGCTGGAGCGTCACCACGAGCGAGATCGGTTACGTCGCCAAGATGTACCCCGAGCTCAGCGACGCCGACCGCGCGGATGTCGGCGAGTTCCTCCAGGAGCTCGAGGACCATGACGACGTCCACCGCGTCTGGGCCGCAATGAAGTAGCCGACGATTCTCGGCAAAAGAAAGCCAGAGGCCAGAGGCCGGAAGCCAGCGAGGAAGCCCGTTCCGACGCGCTATGCCTCTTCGTGGCCATTCAGTCTGCGAAATTAATGCTGATCCTCAAGTCTCCAGATAGTTACATGCCGGACGCTATCGATCCGATGCCAGGGCCCGCGTATTTCCGGATTCTTCAACTGCCTGTATTCTTCTTTATACATCACAGCATAAATAGGCAGGCCGTTCTTGATTGCCGCCTCGCGCACTTTGGAAAATACGCCTTCCTGCATGGAATCCCAGCGGACAATCACTTGCGGGCAATAGTAGTAGAGTGATCCGCTGCATTGCTTGCAGACAATTACGGCATTCCGGGGCAGATTCGAATTCACCCACTCGCTGGCTTGCTTATACATGCGTTCGTCTTTCCCCAGATTGGTTGCGTATAGCTCGGAAGTCCACCAACAGGACCACAGCAACATAACTATAAAAGATAACATTACATGCCAATCCCGCAGCGCAAAGGGAAGTTTGCTCCAAAACTGCCTCAGCGTAATCATGCCAAGCACGACCAAAGCGGGTCCGATTGGAATCAGAAAGCGGTGGTACCACCAAGCTTGCTGAGTGTAAGAATAAGATGCGTAGAAAACCCCAAGCATGACGCACCATATCCAGAGTGCCATCATCGCCCGAACATGCCGGACCCCCGGCCATAGGGGCGCGAATATCGCGAGACAGGCAAGCGGTGTAAAACAAACCCATCCCCATTTAATATAGTTCACCGCTGATGGCAGGAGATTTGATGCGGAGAAAAAATCACCCATCGCCCCATAGCCTGACGACAGTGGATTCCCATATAACATTCGGTTGAAAATCAGATTAGTCGCAAACCCAGGCAATGCACCGATTCCAATCCAAAGAAGCGCCCGGAAGCTTGAATAACAAAGCAGTAGCATTACAGGAGCCAGAAGGACGGATGTCGGCCTGATCAACACGGCGAGGCCGAACGCCAAACCAGCGCCAAACGCCGCACGATCATGCTTCTCTGCCTGCATCCCCCAAAGCAGGGCGAGCGAAACGGCCGCTCCTGCGGGAATATCGCTCATTGTTTGTATGGACATCATCAGGACCTGCGGGCTGCATGCCAGGCTGAAGGCGACAAAGAACGAAGAACAGCGCACAAGGCCGCAGGTCCGGCCGATCTTATAAGTGGCGACTGCCAAGGCCAGGGACGATACAAGGAGTACTGCACTAGGAGCGGCGTTTAGGCCACATACGAATGAGGCTGCTGCAATCAACAAAGGCAGCCCCATGGGATAAGTGGGATTTATCCGCGCCGAGTCCGACTGGTCCGGGCTGAAGCCAAGTGGAACATAAGCGTGGCTTGGCAGATCTGCCGCCGGCAGCCCGTCGATGGTCCGCTGAAGCGGGTGAAACTCGCCGCTCAAAATCTCTGACGCGGCATTTATATATCCTGACGAATCGGCCGCTCCTGCCACTGCGCCCATGCGAAGAGCCAGGAACCCGGCATAGAATAAAAGGGCAGCCAAAAAGATAATTCTGAACACACGTCCTTCCTGAAATTCGAAAACCCAATGCGTAATGCTCAAAGGTCCAGCGACAGGCTCCATATTCGCGCTGCTATGGATCTGAGCTGGAAGTTTCTCGCTGGACATGGCGGTTTATCGAAAGAATCCATTGTTTATCATATAGCGCACACATCTTCCACGGAGATACGTGATCTAACAAGTATTGCTTTCTCAATGGAATGCTTGTCGAACGGGTTGGGTTGCGGCTCAACCAAGCAATGCCTCTTCGTGATCATCCAATGCAGACGGATTGGCCACAAAAATAATCAAGAATATCGAATTCAGGATTTTAACAGAAGGTAACGAAGCGCATTTCTGAAAGACTGCATTAAAGGATACGTTGGTTGCGTTCATCACCGAGACCTCTGAGGCGCCATGACTTGAGACGCTTCGTTGTCTTCTGTTCAATCTGAATTGATTGGTTGGTTTGATTGCGGCTCCGCCGCTTCAGGGCAATTGTCTGCGGTTTGAAGATTGAGAATCGGAAATGCGGCGAATACCGCTCACAGGACATCTTTCCAGTCCTTTCCGAAGAGGAGCACCTCTGGCTCGAGTTCGATGCCCTTGATTTCGCGAACGCGGGTGCGCACGAGACGTATCAGAGCCATGACGTCGGAGGTGGTCGCCGAATCGCGGTTGATGATGAAATTGGCATGAACCGCGGAGACCTCGGCCCCGCCGATGCGCTCGCCTTTGAGCCAGCATTCATCGATGAGTTTTCCGGCGGATTCCCCGGGAGGATTCTTGAAAATGCATCCCGCGCTGGGCTCCCGGGGCTGGCTCTCCTGGCGCTTGAGCCTGTATTCCTCGATCTGGCGGCCGACTTCCCCGCTCTCGCCCTTCGAGAAGGGGCCCAGGAGGGCTCCGAGGGCGATGGCGTTCTCCAAAAAGGCGCAGCCGCGGTATTCTGCGTTCATGTCGGCTTTGTCGATCAAGCGCAGTTCGCCATCGGGAAGCATTACCTGCACCTTTATGACCACGTCGAAAATCCATCCGCCCATCGCGCCGGCGTTCATGCGGAGGGCGCCGCCCACCGTGCCCGGGATTCCCTCGAGAAATTCGAATCCCTTGAGTCCGGCCTTGTCGGCAAGCCCGCAGAAATTTTTCAGTCTCAGACCGGCGCCCGCCCAGATGCAGCCCTCGCCGCGAGGCTCAAACGCCGACCAGGCGGGATTGGAAAATGATATCACCAACCCATCGACACCCTCATCGGGGACCAGCACATTCGAACCGCGCCCCAGAATGAAAACACGGATATCGGCGTGTTTCGCGGCTCCGAGAAGAAGCCTCAGATCCTCCACGCCCGCGGGCTCCGCATAGGCGCGGGCCGCCCCTCCTGCGCGCAACGTGGTCTTTTCAGCCAGGGGTTCCTCGCGAAGGAGCACGGTCGCGGGAGAAAGCTGGGGCTGCACCATCTCCACCCACCGGTCCCACTTCCGTCCGAACACCCACCGGCGCGCATGTTGGTCGATATCTCCCGCCCCCACGACGGCGACCCAGTCACCCGGCTTGAGACCGGCCTCGAGCGCCTTGAAACAGGCACGTGCGTCTTCGCCGTGATAATGCACCGCCTTGCACAAACCGATGGAGAAACCCGCCGCCAGATCCTTCGACGTGCCTCCTTCCATGGGCGCTTCACC
>JBAZHQ010000211.1:0-7805 GCA_041652235.1 Opitutaceae bacterium
GTGGGTGCGCGTGGCCGGGCTTCTTCACGACGTGGGACTATCGGGTCTGCCGGATCGGAAGCTCGCGATCAAAGTGGAAATTGACACACGCCCGCCGACCGGAGCTCTCTGCGAACGTCGGGTAGTTACCCGGCACGTCACCTTTTTGCTCCAGCACTACGACCTGCCGTCTCTGCTGGCAGGCAAGCTCAATGCAGCTATCACCCGCAAATATGCCAAGGGACGCGACTGGTATGATCTCATGTGGCATAAAACTCGAAATCCGCCACGGACGAAACGGCGGCGTCACTTTAATCCCGCTGGCCTCTTCTCTGCCTCTTGCAGCATTCCGAGGATCTCGGGGTTGCCGAAGTCGCGGGCGCGGTCGATGGCGCGGAAGCCGTCGCTGTCTCTGTACGTGACATCGGCCCCACGGGCCAGGAGAGACTTCACTTCCTCGACGTTGCCGACGCGAATGGCTCGAATTAATTCCGCTCCAAGAATCCCGGTCCCTTTTTCGTTGGCCGCAAGTGCTCCCATCACAGATCCGGCGGCAGTGGCGCCGCTCGCGCCCTTTTTCAAAAGAACCATCGTGGAGCTCAGGGCGCGCGGAGCGGCCAGATCGGCGGGTGTCATGCCCTGATTGTCCTTGGCGTCGATTTTGGCACCGGCTTTTAGCAGCGCCGCCACGATCGGGTCGTAACCTTGCTCGGCAGCGTAGTGCAGCGGCGTCCGATGCAGCTTGTCCACAGCGCTCACGTTCGCACCGGCTTCCAGCAGCGCATTGACCATGAAATTACTGACACTCACGCCCACTTGGGCGCCTTGCATGGCCGCCCAATGGAGCGGTGTGCGGCCGTTGATGTCCTGCGCCTCGAGTGCGGCGCCCGCCTTGAGCAGGTCGCGCACTCGGTTCACTGCATCCTCTTCCTTCTGCTGATAGCCCACATGGGCGCTGGTGACGGCCGAATGCAACGGTGTCAGACCATCCAGAGTCTTTGCGTTCACGTCGGGCTTGGCGTCCATGATGAGCCGGAAAACGGGATAACGATTGTCGTGGAAGCTGGCGGTTGCCGCATGCAGCGGTGTCCAGCCATCCACGGCCGCTTGGTTAACGTTGGCCCCAAGTTCCATGAGCGTCGGGATGGCGTTGCCATCGTTGCCGCACAAGATGGCCATGTGCAGGGCGGTCCAACCGCGGGCGTCGGTGGTATCGACGGGAATGCCTGCGCCGACCATTTGCCGAATCCTGGCGGGTTCGCCGGGATGGCGTTGCCAGCCTGCGGCCTTGAGGATGGGAGGCGTGACGATGGGCGCAGGGTCTCCCCAGCGCTCAGTCGAGCCTGCCGAGGCCGGCTTGGGCTCGGTCCAGGCGATGGGAACGGGATCGAGAGCCTGGCGCGTTTTCATGCCGTCGCTCTTGCCGTAGAGGGTGACAATGCTCCTGGGCGGCATTTCGAACCTCGGCGCCGTCGCAGCTTGGGGTTGCTCGGCGCAATGGTCGCTTTCGGTCGAAAGGTAAACGGAATAAGTCTGCGGCAGACCCTTGCCGACTGCCGAGAGTTGCACACTCGCCGACTGGCTGGACCGATTGATCAAAACGACTGTCAGCGTGCCATCCACATCGTGGCGATAGGCCGAGACCAGAAGGTCATTGTCAGGGCTTTGGGCCTCGACTCGCACGGCGCCGGGCCGAACGTAGCGGAAATAGTGCTTCGCCGCGTAGTATTTGGGCGCGGGTTTTCCGTTGGTGAACAGCGCGGATACCATTGTGGCATCGCCCGTCAGCCGCTCATAGATCCAGGCGTTGAAATTACCTCCGACGAGATAATCGTACATGACCTCCGCCATGTTCATGGCTCCGGTCCAAGTCTGCGGATGGCTACCTGTTTCCGTCATCCAATTCTCGCGTCCGTACTGCTTGGTGCTCTCGTACCAGCGCCGCACTTCGTCGTAGTCTCCCAGCCGGTGTGTACAGAAGCCGCCGGGGAACTTGCTGGTTTCCGGATCGGCCATCGTCGGCTTGATGTAGGCCATCATGCGCTCGTAAACCATCATGTCCTCGGGCATGAAGATCCGGGTTTTTATCCCCTCTTTTTGGAACTTGCGCATCAAGGCGCGCACCGCTTCGCGCGCTCCCTCGGGATGATAGACGCAGGAGCCGTAGAACTCGACGAAGAGCAGCTCGTTCTGGATCGTCATTTCGGTGATATTGATGCCCCAGTTCTTTCGGGCCAGGATGATCATGGCCGCCGCCTGTTCGGCGTATTCGTCGTAGCTGTCGGCGCGCAAGGCGCCGCCCCAGTCCGTGGATCTGTTGGTCTTGAGGAACTCGCCGGGAGACAGAACGGTCAGGAGAAAGCGATTCACGCCGCGCTTCTTGAACTCCTGCGCGAAGCTCATCCGCTCGTTCATGGTGGCGATCTTGAAGGCGGGCCAGTTGAAGTGGTTTGGATCGTCGTCGTCGTTGACCGGCTCCACGTCCAAGCCGGCAAAGATGCGCAGGATGCTCAGTCCGAGATCGTTGACGGCGAGGTCGAAAAAGGCGGGATCGCGATACTCGGGCCGGTCCTGGAATTCGATCCACATGGCGCCAAAGCCCTCGATGGTCTGGTGGGTGGTTTGCGCATCCACCTTCACTTCGACCGAGCGAATGGCCGGAGCGGGAGCAGGCTGCGCCTGTTGCGCCACGCACAACGACGCGCACGCCAGCAGCAATGCGCCGATCCCCAGTCCATGCACGATAGCATCAAGGCCTGAAACCAGGCGATGCTTCATGGCTGAAGAAGTGTCATCATAAGCCATGAGGTAACAGTAAAATGCCTCGGTGGCAACCGACCATCTGCTTGCCTATTGCGACTTCACACTTTTGTCTCCGCATTCGATGCCATGCGACAAAGCAGGGCGAAGAAGAAAAACAACGATCAAAAGCAGAAGAATCCATGAATAATGTACTGCAGGATGCAGCCAGCAAATTCAGCTCATTAGACTACCTTGTCATCGGCCTTTACATGCTGGGCACGCTGGGAATCGGGCTTTATTTCAAGCGCTCCTCGGGCAAGAGCATGGAGGATTTCTTTCTGGGAGGCCGGCGCCTGCCCGGCTGGGCCAACGGCTTTTCCCTTGCCGCAGCCTGCCTGAATTCGGATGTGGCGCCCGCCTATATCGCCTGGACCGCCGGGACCGGCCTGTTTGTCTGCTGGCTCTACATCAGCCGATTCGGCCTGGCTTTGATGGTCGGCGGAATCCTCTTCGCCATCTTCTGGCGCAAACTGAATCTCTTCACCTCCCCCGAATTTTATGAGATGCGTTTCCCGGGACGGATCGGCTCGCTGATTCATATCTGGATCGCCATCCGCAGCGCGTTCATTGCCATCGTTGCATGGTCGGGAGTCGGCCTGTTGGGCATGTCGAAAGTGACCGAACCGGTCTTTGGATGGAGCAAGGTGCAGACGATCGTTATCATCGTCCCGGCGGTGCTGCTTTACGTGTTCACCTCAGGCTACCTGGGGGTGGTTTTCACCGACGTCTTTCAGAGCCTGGTCATGATTATCGCCGGCTGCGTGTTATGCGGATTCATCGTATATGATTTTCATGGGCCGGCGGCCCTGCTTAAAAGCGCTGTTGCCGGCGGGGGCACGGAGATGATGAACAGCTTCCCCCCGCTGGATCATGGCGAGCTTGGCTTGGTGGCGGTGATTGCGTGGTTCATCGGCACAGGCATCGGCTATGGCGGCGATGTGGCGCCGATGTCGGGCGCGATGGAAGGCCAGCGCATTTTTTCCTGCCGCAACGGCCGTGAGGCCGCCAAAATGTATATCTGGACTGAAATCGTCCTTTTTGTACTCCTGCTGACAGTCACCCTGCCCGGCTTGGCGGCCGTGGCCCGCTGGCCCGAATATCATACTGCGACGAGGGCGGTGCGCGAGACGGCCTTTGGCAATTTGATTGTCACGTATATGCCTCACGGCCTGCTTGGCCTGCAGATTGCCGCGCTGATGGCGGCACTGATGTCCACGCTCAGCGCCAACTTTAATTTCGGCGCCCAAGTGGTGACCAACGATGTCTACAAACGTTTCATGCGCCCCCAGTGCACCGATAAGCATTACCTGTTTGTGGGACGCATGGTACTGTTTCTGATCTGCGGCTTGTCGGTCATCGTGGCGCTAAAGGCCGAAAGCCTGATCACGGTTGCGATTTTCATGCTGGGCCTCAGTTCGGCGGAATACGCGGCCAATTGGGCGCAATGGTGGTGGTGGCGCTTCAATTCCTATAGCCGTCTGGCCGCATCCCTGGGCGGACCGCTGATCTTTCTGCTGGTGCGATTCGCGCTGGCTCCGCTGCTGAGCGCCCATGGCGGCCCGCTGCTGTCGGAATGGTATCAAGTGCTGGTTTCCATTGCCCTGACCACGGTCTTGTGGACCGTAGTCACGCTGCTGACCCCGCCCCAGGATGAAAAAATTCTGATGGACTTCTATCGGCGCGCCCAGCCCCTGGGTTTCTGGGGGCCCATACGCGAAAAATTAGGGATCAAGGAGACGCGACAGGACAAGACACTCATTGCCACCGGCTTTGGGTTGGCGGTATTGGGGACTGTCTGGATTGGAGCGGTCGTATTGGGCTTATCTAATCTCTTTGTCGGCCTCTACTGGAAGATGTTGGGCTTTGGAGCCGTCGCCGCTGTCGGAGGATGGTTTTTCTTTAGAGCTTTCCAGAGATTCATGGAAACCCTGATGGCGCGGTCTCATGTGGAAGAGTGCGAGGAATCTCAATCCGCGGGAGAGCAGCTTTCTCCGAAATGATCATTGGTGATTGCATTGGTGATGCAGCAACAGGCCGCATCCGTTTGCCACATTTGCCTGCAAAGACCGCGTGACGCTCAGGAAACGCAGTTGCATAGCCACAAAAAGGCGCAAGAAATTCAAAGGTGACGACTACGCCCAAAGAAGCGCCTATAGGCGCGCTACGGCCTCAGTCGGAACCACGGACTCTTTTCGTGCCTTTTTGTGGCAATTGTCTGCGATTTTCACGATAGACGACCTCACTCCCTAGCAAATGACGCGCAGCTCGAATCAGTTCATATGCCGGATTCTATTTCTCGCATTGTGCCTGTCTCTAGCAGCCTG
This sequence comes from Opitutaceae bacterium, assembly GCA_041652235.1. GTDB lineage: Bacteria > Verrucomicrobiota > Verrucomicrobiia > Opitutales > Opitutaceae > MWDT01. The sequence continues at coordinate 5,106 of JBAZHQ010000211.1, forward strand.
CACCACAACCCGTACTGTTGACAAACGGCCTGAGTCCCGCTGCTTGCCATCGCCTGAGACCACCCGATTGGGAAGGCTGTATGCCGATGCTCAATCGCGATATCCGGGCCAGTCGGGATTTCGCATCCTGGAGTACGGACCCGATGCACTGATGGCCAGAGCCACGTTGGTGGACAGCGCCGAGCATACGCTGGATCTGCAATATTACATCTACGACCCCGACAAGATCGGCCAGTTCATCACGGAGCGCATACTCGAGGCCGCCAACCGCGGAGTGCGCGTGCGACTTCTGCTTGATGATAACAACCAGGCCGACGATCGCCATCTGATCGTGCTGGCCGCCCATCCGAATATCCAGGTGCGCGTCTTCAACCCATTCCATTTTCGCGGACGCTGGATGAAGACCACCGAATATCTGACCGACCTCAATCGGGTGAACCGGCGCATGCACAACAAAGTTCTCGTGGCCGACAACCAGCTTGCGATCCTCGGAGGACGGAACATCGGCGACAATTACTTCGGCATCAGCGAAGAGGATAACTTTCGCGATTTCGACCTTCTGATGGCGGGTCCGCTCGTGAAGGAGACATCGGCCGCTTTTGACATGTTTTGGAACAGCCCCTGGGCAATCCCGGCAGAAGCGCTTACCCGAACACCTATTACCCCGTCCGAATCGGAAGAACTGAACAGGAGCCTGCAGACGATTGTCTTCGGAGCGGAGGGAAGCCGGGAACGGTATGCCGGGTTGCGGGATGAGTATATGCGCGAAGTCACTGAGAATCCCGATCACCTAGCTTGGGCAAAGGGTGAAGTCATTTGGGATTCCCCAAACAAGATGAAGGGAAATTCGGCGGAAACGACCCGGGTTGCACGACGCCTTGAACTCGAATTCGACGAATGCAAGGAGGAGCTGCTGGTAGAGTGCGGTTACTTCGTTCCGGGAGCGGCAGGCGTGAAACAGCTTGCCGATCTCGCAAAGAAAGGGGTGCGCATCCGGATGATCACGGGAGCCCTCGAGGCAACCGACCAGCCGCTGGTTTATTCCGCCTACCGGCGTTATCGAAAAGAGCTGCTCGCAAGCGGTATCGAGCTTTATGAATTCAAAGTGCAGGCCAAGCCCATGTCTCCCAGGCCCAGAAGATGGTTTGCGCCCAAAGGCCCGCCTGCCTCGCTTCACTCGAAGGCGATGGTGTTCGATCGGCAGCGGATCTGGATCGGAAGCTTCAATCTCGATGAGCGCTCCAAGCGCTATAATACGGAAATCGCGGCGGTCATAGAGAGTCCGGAGCTGGCCGCGCAGCTCTCGCGCAACATCCTCGAGGATGCGACCCCGGAGCGAAGCTGGCTCGTCAAGCTCGTCCGTAATCCGGGTGGAGGCGCCTCAACCACGCATGCCCGCGTTTTCTGGGCGGGCGAACGCAACGGAGTCGCTCAGGAACTCCCTCTGGAGCCGGCGCGAAGCTGGTGGCAGCGCTTCCGTGTGAAACTCTACTCCTTGATTCCCTTTGTGGAGAAGCTGCTCTGAGTGCGCAGAGAATTGCCACGAAAAGGCACGAAAAGAGTCTGCGGTTCCAATTGAGGCCGTAGCGCGCCTATAGGCGCATCTTTAGGCGCAGTCATCATCTCTGAATCTTTTGCGCCTTCTTGTGGCCATTCAGTCTGTGGAATTAAGGCTATCTCTAATTTCGATTACTACTTGCACCTCGGTGGTCGAGCCTTTTGGCAAGCCGGGGTTGTCGGCAAACGGCTTTCAGTTATCGGGAATTTGCCATTCGGCTATACTGTCGCATGTTCTGGAAATACTCGCAGGCTGAGTTGAATCGAGACCATCGTAGCACGAAAAAAGCGTGGTCCGGATTTTGAAGTCACTCGCCATGAACCCTCGTATTTTAGCACTGTTATCATCGCTCTACGGTCCTGCCGTCGCTTCCTCTTGCGCTGATAAACTGGCTGCGATGCTGGATCGTTTCCTGGCATCGGGTTTGACGGAGCAGCTCAACAACCGATCTCGCTCGCTCACCCAGCGAGATGCGATCCTGATTACTTATGCCGATCAGTTAAGGGAAGAGGGCCGCCCTCCCCTCCAGAGCCTTGGGAAATTCGCCCAAAGACACCTGACTGGCATGGTCAGCGGCGTGCACCTTCTGCCCTTCTATCCTTGGTCCTCGGACGATGGCTTTGCGGTGAAAGACTATTACGAGGTGGATCCTGCCAACGGCACCTGGGAAGACATAACATTTCTTGGCAGTCACTTCGACCTCATGGTCGACGCGGTCCTCAACCACATGTCGGCGGGCAGCGGCTGGTTTCGAGATTACCTTGGCGACAATCCCTCCTGCCGTGATTTTTTCATCGCCGTCCGCGGCGATCCCGATCTCTCGGCTGTGGTCCGTCCGCGCGCCCTTCCCTTGCTCACCGAGTTCGAGGCGCGGGATGGAAAGCGCAAGATATGGACCACGTTCAGCGCCGATCAGGTCGATCTGAACTTCCATGAGCCCGCCGTGCTTCTCGCCTCGATCGATGTGCTGCTGCACTACGTGGCCTGCGGCGCCCGTTTTATCCGGCTCGATGCCATCGCTTTTCTTTGGAAAGAACCGGGCACGTCGTGTCTCCACCTGCCGCAGACCCATGCGATCATACGGCTCTGGCGCGCGGCACTCGACGAGGTCGCACCCGGCGTGCAGCTCATTACCGAGACCA
>JBAZHQ010000212.1:0-7797 GCA_041652235.1 Opitutaceae bacterium
TTGAGCTCGAAGAGATCGGCGGTGTTGCGAAGGATCGTGCGGATATCCTCATCCGGGAAGTCCACGGAGAGCGTGTCATGGCCGGTGGAATCCTTGCCTGATTTCACGGCTACGCCAGCGGGTTCGGCGACATCCTTGATCTTCACCTCAGAAGTGGCGGAGGCGGGGGTCGATGTGGCCGCGGGGGCTGCGGGAGCGGCAGCCGCGGCTGGCACGTCTTGCCCGTAGAGAAGGGCTGTGGAAGCCAGCAAGGCGATCAGAAGAAGCGACCTGGATTTCATGGGTTCTTGGCTGGGGCTGATTTTATAGGCCGTGAGATTTCGGCGCGATTAAGGCGCAGCGAAAACGAAGTGCGTTCGATCGAGGTGATCTCTATCTCATAATCGCGGCCATCAAAGGCGATTGTGAGGGAATCTCCTATTTTGAACTTCTTTTTACTAATGAGCAACATGGGCTCGCCACCCATGATAAAAGTGCCGGAGGGATTCACTTTGCTTGCGATGATCTCGAGGATATCGCGATCCCCCTTTGGCTTTACGGGCTCAGCCGCGGCGGCTGCAACCTTGGCTTTCGCCTCATCCTCGTCCTCCTGTTCGAAACCAGGCGGGTTGAAGGGCGACTTAAGATCATGCGACAGAGGAGAGAGGGCAGGCACCTGGGCAAGTTTTTGAGCCAGCGCAACTGCGGGCTGGCGCTGGGCGCCCGGAAGAATATCGGATTTGACCTGAGGCTCGCACAACGCGGGAGAGGCGACGAACGAGGTCACCAGAAGGAGACTGAGGAAGCGAGAGCGCGGGGTCATGGCACACCTACCAATTCGAGGTTGAGCGTAATTACGAGGCGACCATCCGAAGCCTCTTCATTCTTTTCGGTCGCCGCCAATCTGGACGAAGAGAGAAGCGCGCTGTTCACACGGCAAAAATAATTCCCGTTTTCAAGGTGCTGGAGGAACAAGATAAGCTTCGCATAGTCGCCCTGGACGGAGAGCGTATAGGGCACGGCGAGGTAGTTCCCGGTTTTCTTCTCCTTGTTTGCCGAAATCGAGTTCTGCCTCAGGTCGATAAGCTTCGTGCCAGTCTCCGCCTCAATCTTATAAAAATACTGGAGGTTTGTCGCCAGAGCGGAAACGTGGATGAGGCGGGCGTCGATTTTCCGTATCGAGGCGGCCACGAGGTCGTGATGCTCGCTCAACTGGGCCGCATTCTTGATGTTCAAAGCAAGGCGCTCAGCTTCCGCCGTCTTGGCTTCGAGCTCAACCTCCGCGGCAGGACGCGCATCGGACCTGAAGAACTGGAAGACGCCGAGCAAAACGCAGACGACACCGCAGCCTATGCTCACAGGATGCTTCCTGAGGAAGTTGAGGATCTGCTCCTTGTTGATTTTGATTGCGGTGGCCATCACTTCTTCTCCGGTTTCTCCCCCTTGAGCCTTAGGGAAAGTTCGATGTTGAGACGGCCCGACTGGGGATCGCGGCTGACGTTTGTCAGCGATATATCGTCGAACAGGGCGCCGATCTCCTTATCCTTCCGAAGTTGTTCCACGTAGGCATTTGCCTGGCCGCTCGCCAGCTCAGGCGCGCCGCGCACGATGCCGCCCAGGATGACCACTTTCTCGCGGGCATCAAATTGCGAGAGGGCGATGTTTTTTGGGAGCGTCTCTCCAAGGCGGAGCAAGAGCGGAGACACAGCAGGACGCGCCTTTAGAAAGGCATCGATTTCCTGAAGCTTTTTCTCGCCTGCCTGAAACTTGGCGAACAGTGCGATCGCCTGATCACTGACTTTCTTGTCGCGATCGATGCGGGCCTGCACCTCGACAATCTGTGAATGGATGCTAGCGAGCATGTATTCCTGGTGCCCGACAAAGCCGGCGACGGCGATCGCGATGGTAATAGCCGCCGCATTGATGAAGAACACCGTGCGCACGACCTTGATGTCGGGCAATCGCTCGTAATTGCGAAAATTCGGATGCCACGCCTGAATGGTCGGCGACGCGGCTTCAGGCTTTTTTTTCTGCAGGAGCTGCATTTGCGGCTTCGGGGTTGTGGTAGCTCACCATTAGCGAAAACAGGCCGAACCAGCGGCTGTCGATTCCTACTCTGGAGGCATTCTCCGATAAGGCGATCCGATGAGATTTTAACCAGGAAACGAGATCCACCTTGACAGCAGTCACACCCAGGGAACCGGCGATCGCCGTCTCGATCCATCCCAGTTTGGGAGGCAGCGAAATGCAGATCAGTTGTGAGATGGACTGGCCGGTCTGCACCTCGTAAAACCCAATGGATGACTGGAGTTCCTTGAGCAGGCGTTGGACGAGTTCCGGACCCATGCTGGTAAAGTCGAAGGTATTGGATAAGAATAACTTCCTAGCCGACTCCTCATCCTTGAGGTTGAGTTTTTTGTGCACCACGGGTATCATCGCATCAATGCCATAAGGAATGGGCCGCGAGGTCTCAACCCCGTTGGTGCCGATGATGAAGGATTGAGTGGATTCGCTTCCGATCTCCAACAGCAGAGTTGGAGCCTTGTTGTCTATCGTGCTCAGGTAATCGATGGCGGCGCCCAGCGATGCCACAGTGCCAAGCTCGATGCGTGTCGGGTAAATGGAACTCTGCAGAAGCGAATCCTGCATGGACACAATATCCTCGGACGGCATGCCGCATATGACGATTTCCTTGCCGGCGGGTTTGTTGAGATCGAATTCGCTGCCATCGCTGGCATTGAGCGCCGCCAGGGTAAACTTATCGGGCTCGATGCGGAGTTGTTGGACACAGACCTCGTTAAGATAGTTGGGCTCCTTGGCGCGCTTGATCTCGACCGTTGCCCGACGAATCAGACGCTTGGGAGGATTGATGCCACAAACTGCGTTGAGATAGCCACTTTGCGATTTACCCGCGAGCAACTGCTGGCTTGCGGTCTTCAGGCCTTCCACATCGCTCAAGGGTATCTCCTTCAACTCTTCAACCACAAAGGGCAAGGCAAGCGAGGAAACCCGAGCCATCATCCAAGAATGATCGTTTTTCTCGACGAAGAAGCCTCTGATTTTAGGTGAAAACAGCATGCGATAAGGGGCGCGCTGCAGCTAGGCGTGGGCAATAAGTTACAGGTTTGGGCAGCACGGCATCGATCCGTCCTGCCGCTGGAAAACTAAGGTCTGGGCCAGACTGTCTCAAGTGCACTTATTATGACAAGAATAAACCCAGCAACGCTCCTCTGAGCGGCGCTGATTTACCGACTGCTTACAGACAGCAACTGCGGGCGGCCAAAGCAGCATTCCCGACGCCGATGCTTCCCTACTCTTTCCAGAGCTGGAGGGTGCGGAGGTAATTGCCGCGCTCGTAGGCCTCGGAATCGGGACAATTGCGCAAGCTGAGAGCACCCACCATCTGGGTGACGGACTCGTACTCGTGGCTCTCCATGAACTCGACCAGACCTCTGAGAAGCTCGGCAAGGCGACCGGGGCCCCGGGTAAGCAGTTCGGCGGTCACCTGAACGGCGTCAGCACCGGCAAGCAAAGCCTTGGCGACGTCGGCGGACGTGTGCACGCCACCCGAACAAGCCAAGCTGAATTTCACCTGGTCCCTCAACAGGCCGAGCCAGCGAACGCGGAGCCGGAGATCCTCAGCAGTCGACAAATCGAGCTTTGGATGCACCTCAAGTTCCTCAAGGTCGATTTCGGGCTGGAAGAACCGGTTGAACATCACAATGCCGTTCACCTCTTCGCTTTCGAGATTCCCGGCAAGATTGGCCACCGAAGTGTAGAAGGGCGACAACTTGACCGCGATGGGAATGGTGACGGCCTTACGGACTGCCGCAACGATGGACAACACGCGCTGTTCGACCGCGGCGGCGTTGGCTGCGCGGGACGAGGCAAGGAAGTAGGTGTTGAGCTCGAGAGCATCTGCGCCGGCGGATTGGATCAGCTTGGCGTGGTCGATCCATGAGCCGACGTTTGTTCCGTTGAGAGACGCGATGACCGGCAGCTTCGTGGCCTTTTTGATCTTGGCGATCTGATTGAGGTATTCTTGGGAACCGAGGACGAAGTCATCGGTTCTGGGGAAAAAGGTGGAAGCCTCGGCAAAGTTATCCTCCCAGCGCTCGATGTGCCGATCGAAAGCCACCTGAATGCCCTCGATCTGCTCGGCGAAAAGGGAATGCATCACGATGGCTGCAGCACCCGCGTCCTCGATACGGCGCACGTTGTCGAGATTATCGACGAGCGGAGAAGCGCCGGGCATGAGGGGGTTCTTGAGTTTAAGGCCGAGGTAGGTGGTGTTAAGATTCATGGGGCGTGAGGCGAGCAAGTTGAGATCTGCGATTGGACATCCGAAATTTGAGATCTCAAATCTGAAATCTCGGACGTGAACTCCAAGCAAAAGGGAGGCAGGGCCTGAGGGCTCGGCCTCCCCGTGAGAAGGGACTGCCTAAGCCTTAGGCTGTTCGCCTGCAGGCGCGGCGGGCGCAACAGGTTTATCAGCTTCAGACAAGTGCTTGTAATGGGCAATGTGGGCATCGGCGGCGGCCTGAGCGCGCTTACCGAGCTCGATGGCGCGTTCCGGATCGCTCTTATGGAGGATCTGGAAGCGCAGTTCGTTCTTCATGAAGTTAGCGATCGGCTGCTTGGGAACGCCTGAATCCAGAACGAGCGGAGCCAAGCCTTTGGCAATGCGAGAGGGATCGTAGCGCAAGAGCTGCCAATAGCCGCTATCCACGGCCAGTTTTTGCTGATCGAGCCCGTTGGCGAGGGCATAGCCGTGTGCGATGCAATGCGAGTAGGCGATGATGATGGACACCCCTGGATGCGCCTCGGCCTCAATGAAGGCCTGGACGGTCTGGCTGTCCTTGGCCCCGAACGCGACCTTTGCGACATAGACGTTGCCATAGCTGGCGGCGATCATCGCAAGGTCCTTCTTGTCGGTACCCTTGCCTGCGGCGCTGAACTTGGCCACCGCTCCTAGCTGCGTGGACTTGGAGCATTGACCGCCCGTGTTGGAATACACCTCGGTATCGAGCACCAGAATGTTGATCTTGCGTCCGCTGGCAAAGACGTGGTCCAAGCCGCCGAAGCCGATGTCGTAAGCCCAACCGTCGCCGCCGAGCACCCATACAGACTTTTTAACTAGATAATCGACGACCGAAAGGAACTGGCGCGCCTTGTCGTCATCAATGAGGGCGAGAGCTGCCTTGATGGCCGCCACATGAGCGCGAGCCTTGGCTATTCCGGTATCGGTTTCCTGTGAAGCCTCCTTGAAACCGGCAACCTCGGCAGCGGGCAGACGATCCGCGAATTCATCGAGGAATCGGCGAGCCTGCACGACGAGTTGGTCAACACCGGCGCGCAAGCCCAGGCCGTATTCGGCGTTGTCCTCGAAGAGGCTGTTGGACCAAGCAGGGCCACGACCGTTCGAGTCGGTGCAGTAAGGCGTGGTGGGAAGATTGCCGCCATAGATCGAGGTGCAGCCCGTGGCATTGGCAATAAGCAGACGGTCGCCATAGAGCTGGGAAAGCAGTTTTACGTAGGGAGTCTCGCCACAGCCCGTGCAGGCACCGGAATATTCGAAGTGGGGCTGGCGGAACTGGCTACCTTTGACGTCAGGGCGCAAGAGCGCGGCGGGCGCAGGCGGCAATTTGAGGAAGAACTCGTAGTTCTTCCGCTCCTGAACACGCAACGGAGGTTGCGGGACCATCATCAGGGCCTTCCGGTTTGGAGCGGTCTTGTCCTTCGCGGGACAGACTTTGGAGCAAAGGGTGCAACCCGTGCAATCCTCGGGGGCGATCTGGATGGTGAACTTATATCCGGGAAGCTCGGAGCTGCGAAGCTTGACGCTCTTGAATGACTCGGGAGCGCCTTCAACAGCGGCGTCGGGATAAGCGGCGCAGCGTATGGCGGCGTGAGGGCAGACAAGCACGCACTTGTTGCATTGGATGCAAAGCGAGGAATCCCAAACCGGGATTTCGAGGGCAATATTGCGCTTCTCCCATTGGGTCGTGGAAAGGGGGAAGGTGCCATCGGGCAGGAAGGCGCTCACGGGGAGTCGATCGCCGTCGCCGGCCATCATGACACCGATCGTGCGCTTGATGGCCTCGGGAGCAGCATCGGCCACGATGGGCTGGCGGACTTCCTTGCCGGTCACCGTAGCGGGAACCTTGATTTCGTGCATGGAGGCCAGGGCTGCATCCACCGCTGCGTGGTTCTTGGCGACAACGGCATCACCCTTCTTGCCGTAAGTCTTTTTAATCGCGTATTTGATCGCCTCGATCGCCTTGTCGCGCGGCAGAACACCGGAGAGCGCGAAGAAGCAGGTCTGCATGACCGTGTTGATCTGGCCGCCCATGCCTGCGGCGTGGGCAACGGAGATCGCGTCAATCGCATAGAGCTTGAGCTTGAGCTCGATGATGCGTGCCTGCACCTCGCGGGGCAGGCGATCCCACACCTGCTCGGCAGGAGTTCCTATGTTGAGCAACAGGGTCGCGCCCGGGCGGGCTTCCTTGAGCACATCGATGCGCTCGACGAAGGGGAAGTGATGAATGGCTACGAAATCCGCGCTTCCGATGAGGTAGGGTGAGCGGATCGGCTTGGGGCCGAAGCGCAAGTGAGAGACCGTCATCGCGCCGGACTTCTTCGAGTCATATACGAAGAAACCCTGGGCGTAGAGGTCGGTGCCCTCGCCGATGATCTTGATCGAATTCTTGTTCGCACCCACGGTGCCATCGGCGCCCAGACCGTAGAATACGGCGCGACGGGTGTCGTCGGACTCGACATCGAACTTCTCGTCGTAGGGCAGCGACAGATGGGTCACATCGTCGTTGATGCCGACGGTGAAGCGCTTTTTCGGGCTGGCTTTGGCGAGTTCGTCAAAGACCGCCTTGGCCATGGCCGGGGTGAACTCCTTGGAGCCGAGACCATAGCGTCCGCCGATGAGGGAGACCTTGCCCACGCGGTCGCTCTCGTAGAGGGCGGTGGCGATATCCTGAAAGAGAGGTTCTGCGAGCGCGCCGGGTTCCTTGGTGCGATCCAGGACGGCGATGCTGCGCACGCTCTTGGGGAGCGAAGCGAGCATGGCGGCGGCATCGAAGGGACGGAACAAGCGCACCTTTACCTGACCGACCTTCTGGCCCTTGGAATTTAGGTGGTCGACGGTTCCGGAAATGGTATCAGAGCCGGAGCCCATGACCACGATCACGCGATCCGCCTCGGGATGGCCCTCGTAGTCGAAAAGGTTATATTGGCGACCCGTGCGGGCGGCAAAGGCGTCCATGATCTCCTGCACCTTGGCGGCAGCGGCATCGTAGAACGGATTGCAGGATTCGCGGGCCTGGAAGAACACGTCGGGGTTCTGGGCCGTGCCGCGGATGACGGGCCGATCGGGCGTGAGGGCCTGCTCGCGGAAGGCCTTGAGATGGTCCTTGTCGATCATCGAAAGGAGGTCCTCATCGCTGAGGATGGCGATCTTCTGGACCTCGTGAGAGGTGCGGAAACCGTCAAAGAAATGGAGGAAGGGAACCTTAGTTGCCAAGGTGGCCGCATGTGCGATGGCGGCCAGGTCATGTGCTTCCTGCACCGAGTGGGAGCAGAGCAAGGCGACGCCGGTCTGGCGGCAGGCCATGACATCCGATTGATCGCCAAAGATCGACAGGGCATGGGTGGCCAATGCGCGGGCCGTGACGTGCAGCACAAAGGGATGCAGTTCGCCGGCGATCTTGTACAAATTCGGGATCATCAGGAGCAGCCCCTGGGAGGCGGTGAAGGAGCTCGCGATGGCGCCCGCCTGGAGGGCGCCGTGGAGCGCGCCGGCCGCGC
>JBAZHQ010000213.1:0-7747 GCA_041652235.1 Opitutaceae bacterium
TAGGTGAGCTCGGAACCCTCGTCGCAGATGATGAGCGTGCGCTCGAACTGGCCGAAGCTTTCCGCGTTGATGCGGAAATAGGCCTGGAGCGGGTGGGCGACCTTCACGCCGGGCGGCACGTAGATGAAGGAGCCGCCGGAGAACACGGCGGAGTTGAGCGCGGAGAACTTGTTGTCCGCAGTCGGGATCACCTTGCCGAACCACTTGCGGAAGAGGTCGGGATGCTCGCGCAGGGCCTGCGTGGAATTCATGAAGATCACGCCTTGCTTGGAGACGAGTTCCTTGATGTTGGAATAGGCGGCCTCCGAGTCGAACTGGGCCTCGACGCCGGCGAGGAACTTGCGCTCATGCTCGGGGACTCCCAGGCGTTCGAAGGTGCGCTTGATGTCCTCGGGCACTTCGTCCCAGGTGCGCTTTGGTTTCTGGCCCTGGGAAAGGTAATAGCGGATCTTGTTGAAATCGATGTTCTCGAGATCCTTGGACGCCCAATGCGTCGGCAGCGGCTTCGAGTTGAAGATCTTCAGGGCGTTTTTGCGGAATTCGAGAATCCAGGGGGCCTCCTTCTTGACGGCGGAGATGTACTCCACGGTCTGCTCGTTGAGACCAGCGCCGGCGTCGAAGCTGTACTTGACGTCGTAGGAGAAGTTGCCAGCCGACTGGTCGATATCGGAGAAAGGGTTGGCCTCTGTGTTCCCGGCGGTGGGGAGAGTGTCGATGTCTGACATGGTGGTGGAAGCTTTAGGTGCGAGGCGCAGGCTGTAGGCGGGTTGATCCGGGTGTGGGCGATCAAACGAGAGCGAGTTCCTGTTTGACCCAGTCGTAGCCCTTGGCCTCGAGTTCGAGGGCCAGGGACTTGTCGCCGCTTTTCACGATGCGGCCGTCGTACATCACATGGACATGGTCGGGGATGATGTAGTCCAGGAGGCGCTGGTAATGGGTGATGAGCAGGATGCCGAGATTCGGGCCGCGCAGGCTGTTGACTCCCTCGGCGACGACGCGCAAGGCATCGATATCGAGCCCGGAGTCGGTCTCGTCCATGAGGGCGAACTTTGGCGAGAGCATGGCCATCTGGAGGATCTCGCAGCGCTTTTTCTCGCCGCCGGAGAAGCCCTCGTTGACGTACCGGGAGGTGAATTTCCGGTCGATCTTGAGCAGGTCCATCATCGCGTAGAGCTGCTTGTAGTAGGCACTGGCATTGAGTTCCTCTCCCTCGACCAAGCGGGATTGGAGGGCGGCGCGGAGGAAATTGGCGATCGAAACACCGGGAATATCGCTCGGGTACTGGAAGGCCAGGAAGATGCCGGCGCGGGCGCGTTCGTCGGGTTCCATTTCGAGGACGGATTTGCCATCGATGAGGACGGTGCCGCTTGTCACGGTGTAGTCGGGGTGGCCGGCGATGGCCTTGGCCAGGGTGGATTTCCCGGTGCCGTTAGGGCCCATGATGGCGTGAACCTCGCCTTGGCGTACGGTGAGGGTCAGGCCCTTTACGATCGGCTTGTCGCCGATATTGACGTGGAGGTCTTTGATTTCGATGGCGGACATGTGAGGTTAAGAGCGTAAGAGGTGTAAGGGCTTAAGAGCGTATGTGGATAAGAGCGTAAGGGATGTAAGTGGGGATCAGGACTGGGGGGTGGGACGGGCGTGGAAATTCAGGTCGATGGTGGACGACTCGTAGCCTGACGGAAGAAGCGATCTGAGCTGGGCTGCGATCTGAGGGGGGATTTCGATATCTGTGATGTGTCCCGAAGTCTGGTCGTAAAGGTGGGCGTGTTCGTGCAGATTCGGGCAGTAGCGGCAGGGGCCTCGATCCAGCTGCACCTGCTTGACGAGACCGCAGTTTACGAGGGCTTCCAGGCAGTTGTAAACCGTGGCAAGGGAGATTCCCGACAGCTCCAATTTGGAGCGGGTAAAAAGCTCCTCAGCGGTGGGGTGGTCCATGCGGGCCAGGAGGGTTCGATACACAAGCTCGCGCTGCGGCGTGGCGCGAAGCCCGCTATCTACGAGCCGCTGACTAAGGGTTTGTTGAGGAGGCGAGACCATGGAAAATGAGGCAGCAAGTAGATTGGAATGGGACTTAGTTTCAAGTGAGATTTGGAATTATTCCAATTATTAATAAGGCATACTCTCCACCATTTGGATAACTGATGGACGAGATGGCACCTTTGAATGTGAGACAATAGCAAGGCTTGCCTCTTATAGGGCCGTATCATATGTTAATAACCGGCTTCCGTTATAACAGTGGTCTTCTCTCCGCAAGGCTGCCCAGTGATTTTCTTGCGCATTTTCATTAGTGCGTCTGTCTTACTATGTTGCTCTCTCGCTGGAACATACGGGCAGAATGGCCCAAAGGCTGACCAGCAGGAACGCCTCCTGATTGTTCACGCTCCCGCCGATTACTACCCCTATAGCTACGTTGATGAGCAGGGGCATCCGGTTGGGTTTGCAGCGGAACTGCTCGATCTGGTGGCAAAGCAGATGCATTTGAAGATTTACCGGGTATCCCTGCCGAGAACGATTGGATTAGAGCAGTTCGGAAATGGGAAATTCGACATCCTTCAGCAATATACCCGGACGCTGAAGTACGACGCGACTGCAGAGTCATCGACGCCCTATCTGGCGATTCAGGGTGTGCTCTTTATAAGGCGTGGCGAGAAGCGCTTTGTCGCTTTGGAAGAAACTCGGGATCTGCAACTGGTCGTCGCTGCAGCTCCTGCGGGCTATCAATATGCGCTGTCGATCGGCATGAAGCCTGAACAGCTCCTTCAGGTCTCCACCCAGGAGTGTCTGCGTTTGCTGTCGGAAGGCAAAGTGGATGCTGCGCTTCTTTCGCGCATCACAGGGATGGCTCAAGCCAGGCAGTTGGGCTTCACGAACGTTGTTCCCTCCGGGCATCCGATCAAAGGATACACTGTCACCTTCTGCTTCGCCACCCATCGCGGAGACAGCGAGCTGCTGGCTCTGTTGAACGATGGAATAGCCCAACTGATCCAGTCCGGCGAATTTGAAAAGCTCCATAACAAGTGGTTCACTCCCTACGAGCCGAGGCGTTTCACCTTGCTTGAGACAGTCTCCTTAGCCGCCATCGCCCTGGCCCTCGCCCTTGCGATCGCGATATGGGCTCTGATACGCCAGCGTTCCCTAAGAAAGCGGATTGCGCGCCAAGCCGAGGAACTGGAGGAGAGCAGGAGCATTCTGGCAGATGCCCAGCAACTCGCCAAGGTGGGGCATTGGCTGCGAAAAAACGGAGAAGGCCAGGTGTCCTCCTTTGCCAAGGAGATCCTGCATATTTCGGGCCTGCCCCTGGAGACAGGGGCGATCGCGGTGGATGAAATCAAAGCTCTCGTATTGCCGGAAGACCGCCAAAAGTGGGAGGATGCGATAAGGAAGCTTGAGCGCGAGGGCATCCCCTACGAGATGGAAATGTGGGTTGTTCTCCGAAGCGGAGAACGCAAGAAAGTCCATGTCCGTGCCCGTGCCGTCAAAGACCGCGAAGGACGTTGCATCGGCTCCTTTGGAACGGTGCAGGACATTACCGCATGGAAAGCGGTCGAGCAGGCCTTGCAGCAGTCCGAGCAACTGCTTCGCGCCTTGTATGAGAATCTTCCGTTTGCCCTGGGTGTGGTGGAGCGGGGCGAAACAGGCTGGACTCTCGTTTCGATCAATCCTGCCGGGGTGCGTCTGCTTGGGCTTCAAAGTGCGCCCGCTCCCGGGTGCGGAATCTCATCCCTCGGCCTGCCCAAGGAGGCGCAGGAATACTGGGAGAGGTTCTTCAGGAACTGCATCGATGCGAACCGATCCGCCAGGGTGGATTATTCCAGACGGGAGGATCATCGCGAATTTGTGGTCACGGCCGTTCCCCTGGAAGGCGACAAGGCGCGGCTCTGCTTTTTGATGGAGGACGTCACGGATCACCGGCGAAAGGATGCGGAGATTGGCCAAAGCCGGCGCTTGCGCGCCGTGGGCGAGCTCGTGGGAGGCATTGCCCACGAATTCAACAACCTTCTCACGCCGATCCTTCTCAACGCCGATCTTCTTCAGTCGGAATGGGCTCACGAACCCGCCTTGTGCGACGAACTGCGGGTGATCGCCGATGCCGCGCGCCGCTCCGCGGTCCTCACCCGGAAACTCCTCGCTTTCGGACGCAAGAGCGAACACGCCGCCGAGACTGTTGCCCTGAAGGACGTCGTGGCGGCGAATATCGAACTCGTAAGGCATACTTTCGACCGCCGGATCGCCATCGAATGCGATATCCCGGCCTCGCTTCCCCTGTTGCATGTGAGCAGCGGCGACATCCACCAGATCCTGCTCAATCTCCTCGTGAATGCGCGGGATGCCCTCTCGGACAAGCTGGCCGGCCCGCCAGAAGACGGCTGGCGGGCCCGTATCCATATTCAAGCTACGCTATATGGGGCCGATGCGTTTGTTCCCTTGGAGACCGCCCCAAGGCCGGCGCCGGAAGCCTGGATCAGGCTGACCGTGCGCGACAATGGCAGCGGCATGCCTTCCTCGGTCATGGAGCGGCTCTACGAGCCCTTCTACACGACCAAGGAAGTAGGAAGGGGGACAGGCCTGGGGCTGGCGACAATCTGGCATCTGGCGGCAGCCTACGGAGGCCGGGTTGACGTGGAGACGAAGGAGGGCGAAGGAACCGCCTTTCATATTTCCCTGCCGGTGTTTTCCGGATCGGAGCCCTTGTCCGAACGTTCCGCATCCGCGTCCGGCGCGCAAGCCGAGATGCCTTCGCTTCGAGTTCTCCTTGTTGAAGACGAGGAATCGATCAGCCACATCATTTCCGGCCTGTTGCGGGCGCAGGGCCACGCCACGACGGTGGCCGTCGATGGACGGGTTGCCTGGGGCATGTTCACCAAGACTCCGGACAGGTTTGACGCGATCGTCATGGATTTGAATCTCCCGGGCATGAGCGGACTTGAGTTCGCCCGCCTCGTGAGAGCCAGCGCCTATCGAGGC
The DNA here is from genome assembly GCA_041652235.1 of Opitutaceae bacterium. Classification (GTDB taxonomy): domain Bacteria; phylum Verrucomicrobiota; class Verrucomicrobiia; order Opitutales; family Opitutaceae; genus MWDT01. The sequence goes on from JBAZHQ010000213.1 coordinate 4,969, forward strand.
CCCATCCTTGTCGTGAGCGGGCGGGTATCGGAGGAGGATCAAAAGGAGCTCAACCTGCTGGGCGTCACGGAGGTACTGCAAAAACCTTTCACGGGGGACGAAGTGCGCTCCGCGCTGGCTCGGGCTCTTGCGGGGCAGGGCGAGATTCGTGAGGGGACGGCGCAAGCTTAATAGACAATGATGAGTAGTTCCCCTCGTTGCACGGGTACGTATGTTTTTCCTCAAGGGCGGCTTGCCTGCCCAAGTTGGCGATGCCAGCTTTCCGTCTGAAATGATACTCGTTGTTGAAGACAAGGAAGCCGTGAGGATGGTGATCAAAGCCGTGCTTGAACGCGGCGGTTTCCGCACTCTGTCGGCCAGCAACGGGGAGGAAGCAGCGGCGTTGTGGGCGGAGAGCAAGGGAAGCATCAGTCTCTTATTCACCGACGTGGTGCTACCCGGTGGCGTCACCGGCAAGGATCTCGCCGATAGTCTGCGCGAGGAACGTCCCGATTTGAAGGTCGTGTTCTGCAGCGGCTATGGCGCCGAAATCGTCGGTCAGGAGATCATGTGCGCTCCGGGAAATTATTTCCTGGCAAAACCCTTCGATGTCCAACGCCTGACCCAGGTTGTGCACGAGGCTCTGGCGGCGAGCAAAGTCGTGGCATAGCAGCTCGGGTCGAGCGTCGTTTACTCGCCGTGTTCGGCGAGCCAGCGTTCCGCTTCGATGGCAGCCTGGCAACCCATGCCGGCAGCGGTGATAGCCTGGCGATAGACATGATCGGCGCAATCGCCCGCGACGTACACCCCGGGGGTGTTGGTGCGCACTTGAGACCCGGCCAGGGGCTTGAAATAGCCGGCTTCGTCGACGTCGAGGGCCGATGCGAAAGGAGCGCTGTTGGGCGTGTGGCCAATCGCAACAAAGACTCCCTTCACAGGGATCACGCTCATCGCGTTTGTTTTCGTGTCGCGAAGCTTCAGGCCGCTCACCGCACCTTCTTCGACGCCCAGGATCGCGGTGGGGACGGCGTTCCATACCATCTGGATCTTGGGATGCGAAACGGTGCGTTCGGCCATGATCTTCGAGGCGCGCAGGCTGTCCCGGCGGTGCACCAGGTACACCTTGCTTGCGAAGCGTGTGAGAAACAGGGCCTCTTCGCAGGCGCTATCTCCGCCGCCGATCACCGCCACATCCATTTTGCGATAGAAGGCGCCATCGCAGGTTGCGCAGGTGGTCACGCCCTTGCCGCCGAAAAGCTCCTTCTCTCCCGGAACGCCGGTCATGCGAGGCGAGGCGCCGGTCGCGATGATGATCGCCTTGGCCAGGATCGTTCGTTCGCCGCAAATGAGTTTGCGGGGCGAGGAAGAGAAGTCCACCGAACCGACAAGGAGTTGTTCGAAGCGCGTGCCGAACCTGGCGGCCTGCTCGCGCAGGTTGCTCATGAGCTGAAAACCGTCGATGCCCTGCGGATACCCGGGGAAATTCTCCACCTCCGAGGTCGTCGTGAGCTGGCCGCCGGGGAGCGTCCCCTCGATCAGGAGCGGGTTGAGATTGGCGCGGGCCGTGTAAATGGCCGCCGTAAGACCGGCGCAGCCTGAGCCAACGATGACGACGTTTTCTACCTGGGTGGACATGGGAAATTGGGAAGGAGAGCTAGGAGCTAGGAGCTAGGAGCTAGGAGCTAGGAGCTAGGAGCTAGGAGCTAGGAGCTAGGAGCTAGGAGCTAGGAGCTAGGAAGGAATGTGCGTTTAGCAGAATGGAAACGAAAATCGAGACACGAAAAGAGCAACTCATGGATGCGGATCGGGATTGATTGCCAGCAGGCGTTGCCTGAGCGCAGCCGCGGCCTCGTCGCGGTCGCCGGAGATCTCTTCGGCCTGGATAAGCTGCGCCTTGATGGTCACACGGGAAAAGGGCAGGGGCAGCGTAAACCGGTCCCAGCTTGTCAGGTGCCAGGCGGAGTGAAACTCCATGCCCATGAGCAATACGTTGGCATGGCTGCGGCGTGCCACGACAAGGGCTCCCGGTTTGAAATCATAGCATGGGCCACGAGGACCGTCTGGCGTGATGCCGATATCCTTGCCCTCTTTCACGAGATCGATCAGGGCCGAGGCGGCCTCCCTGCCGAGCCTGCTGCTGGAGCCTCGCACGCAGCGCAGGCCGGCCATCGAGAAAAACACCTCAAGCCATGCGCCATCCTTGCTGGCGCTCACTAATGCATACGCTGAGCGACCATTGCGATAACGCCTTATGATTTCAGCGGCAATAAACAAGCGGTTATGCCAAAGGATAAAAGCGATCGGTCTGTCCATGCGCGAATAGATGGCGAGCGACTCCGGATCTATCTCGAAGCGCAGCGAGCGGTTCCACAGGCGCACCAGAACCGCGAATGGCCATAGGATCACGCGCCGCCATCCCGCGATCCGATGGATCTGGCTGGCGGGTTGATGCGCGGGTGTCGCGTTGGGCTGCGGATTCGTCGGCTCGGCCATTATGGGATCGAACGATGGCCGAGCCGCGGTCCGCCGCCAAGAAAGGAAAACGGATCGCAGAAGTCGGACTGAACAGGGCTCTCGGCTATAGGAAAAATCAAGCGAGGCAATTCTGTCCGCACTGAAAACAGTGCCGACCGTTTTGGGGATGGGTCTCGGCCATTCCTTACGGCATGGCAGGTTATTCAATCCGGTTTGTCACGTATTACGTGAATGGCGCTTAAATCAGCCCCATTGCTTTCCTGGACAGCGGCTTGCGACGTTCGACACCTGGAACGGTTTCGAAGAGCACAAGGCGGCTCAGGCG
>JBAZHQ010000214.1:0-7733 GCA_041652235.1 Opitutaceae bacterium
TTCTGAACCGATCCCCAACCATCCAATCCATTCTCGCGCAGTGACGCAGTGGCGCAGAGTGACGCCGACCTCCGATCTCAGACATCCGACTTCCTTGCTGGCTTCCGGCTTCTGGCATCTGTCCTCTTTGGTTGCGGCCCCGCCGCGCCGTGTTTTTCGTGGCCATTCAACTGCGTTTTCTAGGTTGAATTGAAGCAAGGTGCCCAGCGATGTTGGGACATGGCAGGCGAGGAACTTGGCGTGACGTTGGTGGGGCGTGTCTGCAGGATGATGCTAGCGCGAGACAGCCAAGGTGGCAAATTCTGAAAGGATGCGCGAGATGAAGAGCGGGTAGTCGTAACGATAGGCCACCGCTCGGGCGGCCTCTGAGAGTCGCGCGCGACGGACCGGGTTCTCGATCAGCAATTGAAGGACATTGGCCAGTTGCTCAATGGCGTTGGGGGAGGAATGGTCGAAGCACTCGCTCGATTCGCCGGGTGTCAGGTAGTCATTAAAGCATTTTAGCGACGAGACAACCGGAACGGCTCCGGCGGCCATCGCTTCGACGACGTTCGATCCGAATATTTCGCTGGTATTGGGCAAGCTTGGGTAGCAGAAGATTTCGATTTCGCGATACATCGCATATCGCCGTTCTAAATTATTGGGCAGCGGGATAATGCTATACCTATCGCTGGACAGTACTTTCGACAGCCGACGTTCCAGGTCGGCAGCATAGGTCTCACCTGAACCGCCGTTTGCCTCATCCTTGGGCCCGCAAAGGAGCACTTTCCATGGAGGCAGCGAGACATTTCGGGAGAGAATTTCGATTGCACCGACGAGAAGATCCATGCCCTTGTCGCGATGAATCCGGCCCACATAACCGATCACAATCGGCTTGTTCATGCTGACGGATTTGCATTCGCGAGCCAGCAAGGTCCAATCAATCGGTTGTCCAACGATCTGAGTTTTATCTGCGAACCGAGGATTCTCCCGAGCAATAGCATCCTTCACGAAAGTACTCGTCGCAAGCAGACAGTCCACGCGCCGATACAAACGGTATTGGCCGTGGGGAAGACCCAAAGGCATGATAACTAATTTTCCCGAGCCTCTCCTGAACCAGCCGAGCCAAATTGGAAGGAAGGTGCCATTTACGATCGTGATGTCCGCAGGACCTAGGGCAAAGAAGACGCGCAGGCTCCAGATAAAATCCCTCCAGAGATACTTGAGGTAGATGTGGGACCAGTTGGAGCCTTGAACACGATGATAGCGAATGCCATTATGGATCTCATGATCCGGGCAGCCCGGCCAGCATCGCGAATAGATGGTTACCGCATGTCCCCGACTAACGGACCCCTTTGCCAGAAGAAGCCAAAACATCTCGGACGATGTCCCCGAGTCGGGGGGCATGGGAGTGTTGCACTTCATGACGATGTTAATGATCATGTCGTGCCAGAATATTGTGCGAACTTCGCCCCGTCACGTCCCAGCGGAAGTAACGAATGAGGGTAAGGACTGAGTCGTCCATGAAAACTAGGGGATACACCCTATGCCTCTATCGTATCAAAGCGAGTCCCCTTTAGGAGATTAATGACTGACTGGCACATTAGGCGCAGATGGCCACCGAAACCTCCCTTGCTTTAGAAGGGTTAAATAGGTGTTCGACGATCGTCAGGCCAAAGTCGATGGAGGTTCCTGCGCCGCGGGAGGTGATAAGTTTGCCGTCGGTGACGACTCGCAGCTCGGCAAGGATCTCGGGGAGTTCGTTGGCGACGCTAAAGTGGGCGGTATAGCGTCTGCCCACAAGTAATCCCAGGTCATGCAGAATGGCGGGTGCGGCGCAAATCGCCGCGATCCAGAGATCGTTCTTTGCGAACGAGAGGACCAGCGCGCGCACTTGAGCATCAGCCCTTAGCAATTTCACATGGGGACCGCCCGGCAAGAGAAGGCAGTCGAAGCGTTGAGCCTGCACTGCTTCCAGAAGAATGTCCGCAGTGAGAATGATGCCGCTTCGTCCTTTGACACGGTTTGTTTTTCCAAGGGCCGCAATGGTCACATCGGCTCCAGCTCTCCTGAGAAGGTCGATTGGTGCGATTGCCTCGATCTCCTCAAAACCCTCTGCAAGTATTGCGAGCACGGTTGGCATGTCACCCATTATGTGAAAATGAGCACACAGGCACAGAACTATTTTGGCGATAAGAGAGTGGCCTTCATTGGAGCTGGTTATTCCAGCTACAGGGAAGGATGCGAGGCCATCCTCTCAGGAAAGCAAGAGCGCCTTTAGGAACGGCCTGAGCGGGAAGGCATCGGGCAACAGCGATCAACTCTTCTCCTGGGCGCTGCGTTCTGCACGCTCGACCTTGCGACGTTCGAGTTGACTCAGGATTTTCTTCCGCAAGCGAAGGGATTTTGGGGTGACCTCGACATACTCGTCGGGAGCGATGTACTCTATGGCCCGCTCTAGCGACATCTTAACCGGAGGTGAAAGTTGGATACCCTTGCCTTCCCCTTGGGAACGGAAATTTGTAAGTTGCTTTGCACGGGCGGCGTTCACGGGCACATCTTCCTTGCGGGGATTTTCACCCACGATCATGCCCTCGTACACATCCTCGCCGGGGCCGACGAAAAGCCTCCCACGCTCAGAGACGAAATCCAGGGCATAAGCCGTCGTGATGCCCGCTTCGGTTGCGAGAATGGTTCCTGTGAGGCGCGTGATAAGATCGCCCGCCCAGGGACCATATTCCTTGAACAAATGCGACATGACGCCGCGGCCATTCGTGGCGTTCACCAGATCGATTTCGAAGCCGATGAGACCGCGGGTCGTGATGGTTGCCTCAAGGGTTGTGCCATGGGGATGCTTTTCCAGGTTCGTGAGCTGGCCCTTGCGGTTGGCCAGATTCTGCATCACGACGCCCACGCATTCCTCCGGCAGCTCCACCCAAAGCGTCTCATAAGGCTCCAGTACGTGTCCTTTTGCATCCTTCTGAGTGATTACCTGGGGTCGTGAAACGAGGATTTCGAAGCCCTCACGACGCATGGTTTCGACCAGGACTGCGATTTGCATGGCGCCGCGCGCCTTGAGGTTGAAGACGCCGGCCTTGTCCGTGTCCTCGACCTTGATCGACACGTTGGTTTTGATTTCGCGGTAAAGCCGGTCGCGAAGCTGGCGTGAAGTTACGTATTTGCCCTCACGACCGGCAAGAGGGCCGTCGTTGATGCAGAACGTCATCTCCAGAGTCGGCGGGTCGATTTGCGTGAAGGGCAGGGCATGGGCATCTTCGCCAGTCGCGATGGTATCGCCGATATCGATATCCTCGAATCCGGAGACACCGACGATCATGCCTGCGATGCCGATGGGAGACTCGTTCGTCTGGAGGCCGGAGAACTCGAAGACTTTCGTAATTTTCGCGCGAGTGCGTTTGCCGTCGCTGTTGCGGATTACCCATACGGTATCCCCGATGGCAACCTGTCCTCCCAAAATCTTGCCTACGGCAATGCGACCCACGTAGTCGCTCCAATCGATGTTTGAGACGAGCATATGAAACGGGGCTCCCGGTTTGGCAAAGGGAGGCGGCACGTGCTCGAGGATAGCCTCGAAAAGCGAATCCATGTTTTTCCGCTCGCCATCGAGAGAACTCATCATGTAGCCATCGCGACCCGAGCCGTACACCACAGGGGCATCGAACTGTTCCTCCGAGGCATTGAGTTCCAATAGAAGCTCAAGAACCTTATCGTGGGCTTTGCGGGGTTCCGCGTTCTCACGATCGATCTTGTTAATGACGATGACCACCTTGAGGCCGTGCTGGAGGGCTTTGCGGAGGACGAATCGCGTCTGGGCTTGAGGACCGTCGTAGGCATCGACCACGAGAAGCACGCCATCGACCATTCGCAGGGCGCGTTCGACCTCTCCGCCGAAGTCGGCGTGTCCCGGGGTGTCGACGATGTTGATGGTCTTGTCGTGCCAGTGAACGGCAGTGTTCTTCGCCTTGATCGTGATGCCTTTTTCACGTTCGAGATCCATCGAGTCCATCGCTCGTTCTTCCACGTGCTGGTTGGCGCGATAAACGCCGCCTTCCTTCATGAGTTGATCCACCAAAGTGGTTTTGCCGTGGTCAACGTGGGCGATGATGGCGATGTTGCGGATGTTCTGGTTCATGGCACGGAAGCGTCTAGTTTCGGAAAAAGCCCACGAACTTGCTGGTCGCTCAATTAGAATGCAAGGACGAAGCTGACATTGCCCTGGAACGCGCCGACGGTGTTTATTATGCGGGGTTCCGTTCGATAGCGGCCCAGCCGCGTCCAGCGGATGTTCAGTTTTCCCAATCGGATGGAGTGGCGCGTTATCCGAGGTTTTTAGGAATCATCGCGGTCAGGACTTCAGGCCCTTGCGACGTTACGAGAACATCGTCCTCGATCCGCACGCCACCGGCATGCATGTGCCGGTCCACGAGCTCCCAATTCACACAGTCGCGATACTTTGCCCTGCGCGCGGGATCGGAGAGAAGAGGGGGAATGAAGTAGAGTCCGGGTTCGATCGTCACCACATAACCCGGGAGCAGGGGAAGATCCATGCGGAGCGAAGCCAGGCAAGCCCTGGGATCCCTAGTTCTTCCCGGAGCGAGGCCGCTGGCATCGCGAACGCCCAGGCCGAGCATGTGGCCCAGGCCGTGGGGAAAGAACAGGGCATGTGCCTCCCGTTCGAAAAGGCGCTCAGGCTCGCCGCGCACGATCCCCATGGATGCGAGGCCCGCCATCAGGTCGATCGCACAGGCGATATGGATATCCTTCCACTCCGTTCCGGGCCTGCAGCGCGCGATGGCTTTCTCCTGTGCGGCAAGCACCACCTGGTAAAGATCCCTTTGAAAAGCCGCGGGTGTTCCGGCGATCGAAGTGCGCGTCACATCGGCCGTATAGCGATTCACCTGGGCCCCTGCGTCAATGAGGACAAAATCCCCGTCTGCGATTGTGCGCGATCCAGGGGGAAAGTGAAGGACCGCGGAGTCCGGGCCCGCGCCGACGATCGTTCCGAAGCCGGGTTGATCCGCTCCGTTGCGAAGGAATTCCGCCTCCAGCTCGATCTGGATGGACCGCTCGCTGATTCCGGGGACAATCATGCTCCGGGCTCTGGCAAAACCAGCGGCAGTAGCCGCCGCCGCCTTGTGCAGCAGATCCAGTTCCAGGGGGTCCTTGGAACGACGCGCGTGCGTAAACAGAATACGAATACGGGATGAGAGAGGTTCGCCGCCTGCCACAGCTCGCAGGGGAGCTCCAAGTGCCGCGACAGGCCTCCCGATGCGCGTTGCCAGCCAGGCGTCGAATTCCCTCAGCGGCCTGCCTGGAGCCTGGACCTTTCCCTCCCATATTGCCTCCGCCTCGGAGACATCGGGCACAAAATGAACCCATCCCGCTTCCGGCCCACAACGGGGGTCGAAGGCGACGATTCCCCCCGCCGAGGACTCTCCCGTCAGATAGAAATATTCCGAATGAGCTATGAAGGGGTAAGACTGATCGCTGTTTTCGGGCAGGGGGACGGGCATGCCTGCCGCAACAATGAGGATTTCGTCATGAAGCCTGAGTGTCGATGCGATATGCGAGCAACGCCGGGCGAAACAATCGAGCATGCCTCATGGTAAGCCGCCCGCACCCGAACCGAAAAGAGAAAAGACGCACTCCTTGCGATGACGAAAAAAACACACAACAGGAAAACCGCAGCTTCGAACCGCTAGATTTGTCTTTTGCGACGTGCCTCGCCTGAAACGGCAGGGATTATCAGGACAGGACAATTCGCCTGCTTGAGCACGCCATGCGTGGTTGTGCCGACAAGCAGATCATAGAGGGCGGTATGGCCATGAGAACCCATGACGATGTAATCGGCGCCGCATTTGCGCGCCTCTTCCAAGATGAGCGGCGCAGGGGCTCCCGTGAGTTGCATGGTCTCGACGGGTTGGTCCGGAGTCTCAAATTGTTTTTTCAGCACTTCCAGTTGGGTTGTGGCCGATTTTTCGCTTACGGAGACGAGTTCCTCCAGGTTCTCCATAGCGATGCCATAGTCGCTCGTGATGACCGGCGGCTGGACGATGTGAAGGAACAAAAGCTTGCCGTTTACATTGCGAGCGAAGGCGACGGCGGCTGCACAGACAGTCGCGGTTGTCGCGGAGAGATCAATGGGTACCAAGACTGTCTTCATGGTAGTGACAGAATAGGCCCAGGCGGCTTTGAGGGCTAGTTAAAAGATCAGCCGAGCCCTGAAACTTCCGTATATTTCCAAGTCACTTATTCGGGCTGCCCTGGGGCGACAGGAGCCGTTGCACCCTGTCCACGAGATCCTTCGGGCTGAAAGGTTTGGTAAGATAGTCCAGGGCTCCCAGTTCGAGGCCTAGATTTAACGAGTCGCGCGTTCCCCACGCGCTAACGATCACTATGGGAATCGCCGCCGTGGCTGGATGGCTCCGGAGAATCTCGCAGACACCGAAGCCGTCGATATCGGGCAGCATCAAGTCCAGCAGAACAAGGTCCGGACGTTTCGCGCGGATGAGGTCAAGAGCTTCCTGTCCAGTGCCGGCCATCAATACGTTGTAGCCCTCTTTCGCCAGGTGAAAGCGGATAAGTCCGAGCACGTCTCCCTCGTCATCGACTGTCAGGATAGTGGCCTGCATGGTTTTGTTCATGCATAATAAACCATCGCGGGGTGACGCTGCTGCGGAAATCCCGTAACGAATGGGTAACATCGTTCAAGGCGCATGAATCCTGTTGGCAGCCAAGGATCTCTTGTGCATGGAAAGGCCCAGCATGAATAGCAACTGGTCATATGCCCTGGCCGATTTCTTGCAGCACCAACCGGGTGTCAGCGCAGTCCGCATCGATGCGCAGTCAAGAAAGGTTTCCGTGGCCACTCTTGGGGAGGTGGATCTAAAACGGCTGGAAATCAGCCTGGCTCAAACGATCGCGGCCATCGAGTCCCAGTTGACGATCCCTTCATCCGCCCCCAAGGGCTTCATACTCAGGCGTGACGGTGCAATAACGGAGATCGCGGGCGATTCTTCCGAGACCACTTCGAAACTTTGGCAATGGAGGGAATTCGCCTGGCCCGATCTGGTGGCGGAGGAAAAGAAGGCGGCTGGGCTTCGGGGGCTTGAGCATGACGAGTCCGAATGGAAGGAACTCGCCATTTTTGCATCCGCCTGCGCGGTCTTCGGCATTGCCGGCGCTGTAACCGAGTCCATGAACATCGGACCCTGGTGGCTGGGTCACGCACTTTATGCCATCGCGCTGGTTGCCGGAGGTTACGATGCGGCGAAGGAATCCTGGGAGCACCTGCGCAAGTATAGGCTAGATATTCACTTTCTGATGCTCGCAGTTGCAATCGGCGCCGCGTGTGTCGGCGCCTGGGGCGAGGCGGCTCTCCTATTATTCTTGTTCTCCGCATCGGGAGCGATGGAGGAATATGCCCTCGATCGCACCCACCGGGAGGTGAGCGCGCTCCTCAAGACGGCTCCGAAAAAGGCGACGTTGATCCTTCCCAATGGAGAGGAGAAGGAAATCTCCATCGAGCAGTTGCAGGTGGGAGAGCGCGTGATCGTGAAGCCGGGCGATGCATTTCCCGCCGACGGAGTCGTTGCCAAGGGGAAAAGCGCAAGCGACGAGTCGGCGCTGACCGGCGAAGCGGTTCCCGTGGAAAAGAACCCGGGGGATAAGGTATTCAGCGGCACGCTGAATCTGTGGGGAGTTGTTGAATACAACGTGGCCCGGTTGCCGGC
>JBAZHQ010000215.1:0-7724 GCA_041652235.1 Opitutaceae bacterium
CATTATCGTCGCGACCGCTCCTACGACGAAGATCGCCATCAAATCCAAAACCGCGGCACCGCCCAGGTGATGGCTTCCCTGCGTAACCTGGCGATCGCTGCGCGCCATTACCTGGCGCCCAGCTGCGAGCGGCAACGTTCACGCACCCTTCCCCAAATGCACCGCCGCATGGCAGCAAAGCCCCAGCGCGCTATTGCCTTGCTCGTTGAGGGGTGGAATTAGAATGAATCAGCCCTGACCTACCACCCCCTTGCCTCACTTTCCTGAGGCTAATAACATTGTTGGGCTGAACTTTCCCTATGAGTATCCCCCAAAATTATAAACAAGTTGCAGGATTGTACGATAACTTGAAGCCAACGCTACAAAAGTATCTCGAACATTATCCTAAGCTAGTATCTGTCGATCTACCATTCGAGGTAGTTATTGCGTATCTATTTCAGCGACTTGAGCGGGCCCATCGGCGGGCCTTATATGGTGGCATTATTAAAATTCATTCGGCGAACGCTGAACTGACGGATGCGATCATCTCAAAGGCTTTTCTTACTCGTGCAGAGTTTGATGATCTCTTTGAGCGTATATTCAAAAAGAGGCTCAGTAAGATGGCTGTTGCATTGCGAGAGGATGCAGAAGCAATTCGAGACAAATCGATGCATGGCGGCGAAGTTGACGAGCCTCCGCTGAGGAAAGCAGTCAAAGATATCTTAGAATATTATGAGGCATTCAATTCTGAGGTTTTTGCGGAAGCAGGCTTTGAACCATGCGGAGATATGCGAGGCATAACTGGGGCCAGTGCAAAGTTGGAAAAGGACACCACTAAGTGGCTATTGAAGGGTTTGCAGCTACCTATTAAATAATGCCGAACCAGACACCGGAGCCAAGCCGGACTGTCACGCCCCGTGCTGGCGCACGTGTCGCGCCATTCCCCGGCGCGGATCACCTTTAACGTTGGCAAAGACAAACCACCTATGCTCGAAAAACTAAGCTTCGTTGATCTTCTCCGTTTCGGTTTCAGCGGTGGCGCATTCTTGCTCGCCCTGTTCTTTTGTCGGAACGGTATAGACGGGGTCTTCGCGAGCACCATTGGCTTGGAAGAGGGCGCGGGAATTGTGCTTCTTGCGATTATCGTTGGTAGTTTTATCTATTCACTTCACCGCGCGCTATTTTATCGGCTCGTGGCACGCGTCGTGATTTTTGCTCTCGACTGTCGGTATCCAACAACCGAACTGCCGAGGGATGTTCCGTTCCTAATTAATACATACAAGCGAGACTATGTTCGATGGATCCGCCGCTGCAATTTCCCTGCCTTCCAAAAGAACATGGATTTGTGGGCATCTCAGATTCACTTTCTCTATGGGTTCGCTTGGGCGACCGGTTTAGGCGCTGTGCTCGGTCGCTTGCTGTCTGCGTCTGTTCGTGGTGACATGTGGCCGGGGTTTTTTACCGCTTTGCAGGGATGGAGGATGTTTTGCCTTCTGTTCTTTCTAGCAGCGGCATCTTTTGTTGGCGCATTGTTGCAGGATTATGTCTGCAGCTACTATGATCGAAAGCTTATTAACCAGGACCTAGGAAAAGACATTCGGGTTCAAAAGTCGGAAAGTAGCGAATGAAACCGCCCAACTCTGAAGGTTGTGTGACGCGCTAGCCGTCACACGACCCTGTTTGAACAAGCCCGGGGAAGTCAGGGCAGAGCGGTCGATCCTAGAGAGTCAGGCCGAGGGTTGTCATGTAATGGGTCGCTGACCCTTTGAGATCGCGCCGCTTCAACGCCTCACCGAGCAGGCGCAGGGAATCATTTTGGTAAACGCGCGGTGCCGGAACGCCCGCGGACTTCTTGGTGGTTTTGTTCTGGGACATAGACCACGAGTCTTGCCTCCCACACCATCGTCCTCCACGCTCCGTCCTTCCCCATGCCACACGTGCATCCCACCGCCGCGCCAGCGGCTTGGTTCAACCAGCCACCGGAGCCAACGCCGCGGGCTGTCACGTCGGCTGCTTCCGTACCCGTCGCGCCATCCCCTTGCGCGGCTCAGTGTTAAACGTTCGGCAGAGGAGAATGACACATGAAAGACGATCAATTGGTGTTTAAGAATCGAGCGGCCTTCAGAAAGTGGCTCGCGAAGAACCATCGGAATTGTCCCGGTATCTGGCTGGTCTTCGGAAAAGACTGCAAGCTGAGGACGCTGACGGCTCATGAAGCGCTGGAAGAAGCGTTGTGCTTTGGCTGGATCGACGGCCAGCTCCAAAGCCTCGGGGCCGAGAAATATCTCAAGAAATTTACGCCTCGAAGAAAGGGCAGTGTCTGGTCTGAGCGCAACCGAGAGCTGGCTCAGAAGCTGATTGCGGACGGCACCATGACGGCGGCGGGCCAAGCCGCGATCGCTCAAGCCCAAAAGATGGGGACGTGGGATCGTCCTAAGCCGACGCCCATCTTGGAGGCGCAAGTTGGAATCTTGACCGAGGCATTGTCTGGGACCGGGCAGGCTCTAACGAATTTCCTGAATATGTCCCTTTCTGTCAGACGAACCTACACCGGATTTTATCTGTCAGCCAAAATGGAAGACACCCGAAAAAAGCGGCTTGAGCGAATCATCGAACGGCTTAAGGAAAACAAGAAACCCATGTGAGGTACGATCCGAGGGGGCATGCTACTAAGTGCTTTTGAGCTTGATGTTATTGATCGCATATAGTGCCGACAAGCACTGTATCGGTGAGGTGCATGGCATTCCTCTCATGATTATTTTTCATTTTAGGCGTAGTTAGTAGCATGACTCCTTCGGATTGTCCCCTCTACGCTCCGTCCCTCCCCATGCCATACGTGCATCCCACCGCCGCGCCAGCAGTACGCGCGGCTCACAGTTAAACGTTCGGCGAAAAACGACTTTCTGCGACATTTCGTCGCTGAAAAACAACAATACATATGGCTACCAAAAATCATGCCGAGGCCCTCAGGGCGCTCGATAAGATAGAAAAGATACTCACCGGTCCCAAAGCACTAGTTGCCGAGGATCTTTGTAAGACCTACGCCAAAATTAAGCCACTGCTCGAGACTGCATTGACGTTGATCGGACTTATACCGATTTACGGAGCCAAGATCGTTGTCGCCATCAAGTTTTTGATGACGCTGGCTGATAAAATGTGCGCAGTATAGTGTTGCTTGGGGGCACGATTCTTCGTGCCCCCCATAAGCCCAACTCTGAAGGTTGTGTGACGCGACAGCCGTCACACGACCCTGGTTGAACAAGCCCGGCAGGCAATCCAGGGGGTCATGCTGCTAATCTTTCGTTAACGATGACAAGTTATACCACCTCTGTCCGTTCTCAAGATCCGCAATGAATAGGCGTCACATGTCGCGCCAGCATAACTGACACGCCGTCTGGTTCCTCCCTTCGCTTTCCCGCAGGGCGGGATCGACTCCGTCTGGTGAAGAGCAGCCCTGCTCAGAGATACTTCGCCAGCAGGGGCTGGAGTTCTTTCACCGTCTTCGAGGGCCAGACTTTCCTGTCGGTGAGGATGGCGTTCTTCAGGGCGTGGTGACAGGACCAGTCGGGCTCGGACGGGATACTTGCGATTGTTCGGGTCACGATATTCTTGGCGGTCTCCGCGTTCCGATTCAGGTATTCCACCACCATCTCGATGGTCACATGGGCCTCGTCCATCTTCCAACAATCGTAGTCGGTGACCATGGCGAGCGTTGCATAGGCGATTTCGGCCTCCCGGGCGCATTTGGCCTCACCCAGGTTGGTCATGCCGATCACGCTGTATCCGATCTGGTGATTCGTAAGCGATTCGGCGCGCGTGCTGAAAGCCGGGCCCTCCATGCACACATAGGTGCCGCCGTCATGCGCCCTCGCCTTCGCCGCCCGAGCGCATTTCAACAATATCCGACGCAATTCCTCGCAAATTGGGTCGGCAAACGCGACATGGGCCACGATGCCCCGGCCAAAGAAGGTGTGCTGATGAGATATCTTCGTGCGATCCATGAACTGGTCGATCAGCACGATATCGCAGGGCTTGTACTCCGCTTGCAGTGAACCCACCGCGCTCACGCTGACGATCCAGGCAACGCCGAGTTTCTTCATCGCCCAGATATTGGCCCGATGATTCAGCTCGCTCGGCAGGATGCGGTGCCCGCGTCCGTGGCGCGGCAGGAAGACGACGTCGCGCCCCGCCAGCGAGCCCGTCAGCAGTTCGTCCGAGGGCGCGCCGAAGGGCGTCTTGACGCTCACCCACTTCTGGTTGGTGAACCCCTCGATGTGATAGAGTCCTGTTCCCCCGATGATGCCGATGCGATGTTTGTTCATGATATGTTGCAGCGCAGCCAGGAGCTAGCCGCGTAGAACGCCCCCACGCAAACCCGGTTTTCGCTCCGGCGCCTTTTACCGCCTTGTTACATAGGGAAGCGTCTCCAGAATGCGCGATGTTGAGATAAGCTTCCCGGGTAGTATTTTTTCATGCGGATTACCAAAAGCAGGCATTGCGGAGTCCGACTCGCATTTCCTATGATACCGCCCGCACTCCGACGATAGAGACAGCACCCATTCCCCCAATGTTTAAGCTCAACCTGCGTAATATGATGTTTGTGCTAGTGGCGATTCCCCTCGCGGGCGCCCTGGTATTTGCCGCAATGAAGGTGCGCAGGATGAACCGGAATGTCGCCAACCTGGAGCACATGGGACAGGCCATCGGCATCGCCATCGATTGCGGGCGGCTCGGAGCCCTCATGAACAATGAAGGACAGGATTGCTATGGGATGTTCCTCTCCGAGGACTACGGGGAAACGTTCAGAAAAAGAATCGAGGAATCGGACCGGACCTTCGCGAAAATCAAGTCTGAGGTCGACCTCGAAGCTTTCAGCAAGGAATTTCGGGACAATTACACCACGCTGCTGGAAGCATACCCGAAGATCAATACCACCCGCGATTTCTTCCTGAAAATCCGCCCCTCCTCAGATCGTAATATACCGACAGGTGTCGATAATTACGCTCCGGTAAGGGCCAAGCTACGGGCTATGATCACGTCGCTGGCCTCGGACACCCAGAATCCCATGCTCAAAGCGCGCCTTCAATCGTTTGCCTGGTGCGCATCCATTCATGACAAAAGCTCCGAGGAGATCGGCACCTATAGCTGGGCTCACGAACGCGGCGATTTGCCCATCATCCAAATCTTCGCGAATATTCAATCCCTCAGCGAACTGCGCAGGTATATCTTCCAATTGCTGATAACGCGTTCGCCGCCGAGCCTGCGGCCCTATTTCAAGGAGACGGTGGAGTCGGCCACCTACACCCGGACAGAGGAGGTGTTGCACACCTTTATACAGCCCGATACAGGTCCGCTGCGCACCTTCGACAAGAACTACCTTGGCACGTGGCGGCAGGTGGGAGAGCAAGGCATGATCGCCTTGATAGCATCCATGCAGCCTCATGTGCTCGATGAGCTGCAGTCCTACAATACCGCATATCTGGCAGACGTGCGCAGGCAGCGGTCCCAAACCCTGGCGATCCTGGGCGCGGTCATCCTGCTCTCCGTGATCATTGCCGTGCTCCAGGCCCGAAGTATTTACCATACCCTCAGGGGTGCCACCCGTTCGCTCACTGAACATGCCGGGCAGATGTCCGACGCGGCGGATCGCACTGCGAGCGCAAGCGAGCAGCTCGCCCAGATCGCCACCGAACAGGCGGCCAGCCTGCAGGAAACCGCCGCCTCGCTCGAAGAGCTCACATCGATGAACAAGCAGAATGCCAAAAGTGTGCAGCTTGCCGCCGAAAGGATGCTCATCACCACGGAGCTGATCGCGAATTCCGCCAATGGAGTGCGCGAACTGGCCACCGCGATGAAAGAGATCGCCGACAACAGCGAGGCGACACGCAAGATCGTGGTGACGATCGACGAGATCGCGTTTCAAACCAATCTTCTCGCGCTCAACGCCTCGGTGGAAGCCGCCCGCGCCGGTGACGCGGGAGCCGGATTCGCCGTCGTCGCCGACGAGGTGCGCCAACTGGCCATGCGCACAGCCGAAGCCTCCGCTGAAACCGCGCGCCTCATCAACGGCTCCGCCCAAATCATCGAGGAGGGCTCCGGCTTGAGCAAACAGGTGGATACCGTCTTCCAGCAGATGGACGAGAAAGTGCGGCAATCCAGCGGCAAGATGAATGGCATCTATGCCTCCACTCAGGAAGCTCTTGATGGAATCAACCGAATCAACTCTTCGACTCAGCAGATGGACCATGTCATCCAGCAGCACGCCGCCATTTCCGAGGAAAGCGCGGCAACCTCCCATGTCATCGCCGAGCAGGTGCAGACCTTGAGGCGCACCACCTGGAATCTGGAGGCCCTGGTGGGATCGGTCGCGGCGGCGCAGCCGCATTTCCAAGGCAATGACGAGCCTGGAGAAAGCCGCCAAAACTCAGATTCCGGGAATGGACCCGCCCACAGCCAAACGAAATAGCCCCATGAAGCTCGATTTTTCCCTAAGACAAAAACTGCTGCTCCTCATGCTGCTGCCCCTGTGCGGCACGCTCATTTTCGCGGGCTATGAAGGCGCCCAGGTCGCCTCGCAGTACCTCGAACTGCGCCGAGCCGAACGCGACAGCCGCGAGATGCTCAAACCCGCGGGCAATGCCAGGGACCTGCCCCGGGGGCTCGCGCTCATCACCTATTCCCAGGAGTCCGAAGACATCCAAATCCAGTCCCGGATCGAAGCGCTGGGATGGATGGATCTCCTGATAGAAAGCACGGATGACCTGAGCAACGGCAACCTGGCGTATATTTCAAAGGGGACGGTGGTGAACGCAACCGACCTTACCAGGCTCCAATTATTCGCCAAACAGAAGGCGTTTTTCGAACAGCAGATCCAATTCTCCGCAGTGCCCGAGGTCAAAGCGTCGATCAACAGGCTCCTGGCCGACAAGACCTATGCGGACCCGGACACGATGCTGAACCAATGGTTCGATGCCGTGACCGTGGACACCGTTCCTGCGTATTCAAAGGCAAAAATCGACGAGCTGACCCGGACTCTGGATGCCCGACACGGGATGCTGGTCAATCTCAGGCAGGAACTAATTGAGGAGCTCCGAAAATTCGCCATCCGCAAGGGCGGCGAAACCGGCTGGCAACTGACCGGCACGCTCGGCCTGCTGGGCGCTATTCTCATCGCGTCGGTCGTGGTCACCACGCTGCTGCTGCGTTCGGTGCATGCCACGCTCTTCCATTCCATCGAATCGCTTTCTCTGGGCTCCGATCAGATCGGCCTCACCGCCAACGAATCTGTAAGTTCGAGCAAGAACCTGGCCGAAGGTGCCGCCAAGGGGGCCTCCGAGTTGGAGCAGACCGCGTCTTCCCTTGAAGAACTGGCGGGGATGAATCGCAACAATTCGACCGCAGCCCAGGACACCATCACCCAGATGGGTGAGGCATCCTCCCTGGCCACGAATTCTGCGAAGACCATGCGCTCGCTGGTAGAGTCGATGGGCAGGATCGCACAGACCAGCGATGAGACACAGAAGATCGTGAAGACGATCAACGAGATCTCCTTCCAAACCAATATTCTCGCCCTGAACGCCTCCATCGAGGCCGCCAGGGCGGGCGAAGCCGGATCGGGCTTCAAGGTCGTTGCCGAGGAGATTCGCGCCCTGTCGAAGCGCGCGGAGGAAGCCACGAGCGAGACCGAGCGCCTCATCGAACTCTCGCGCGGCACGATCACCCGCGGCGTGCAAATGAGTTCGCGG
>JBAZHQ010000216.1:0-7715 GCA_041652235.1 Opitutaceae bacterium
TCGCACCTCGAAATCCGCCTGCACTGTGCACAAACGCCCTTCGTGGCGGACTTGGCTGCCTGCCGCCAGCTTGAAGAGAGCGTCCGGGGGGAGCTCCGATTGCGCGCCGCTTGCAAGGCGCAGTTGCGCACTCCATGTCAGCTCAACCTTTTCCACCGCCAATACCGATTTGCGGCTGGCGATGTTCTGCCCCTGTCGCAATCGATCGTAATCGATGCTTTCAAGCGGGCTCAGTCCATCCATCGGATAAACGGCAATCGCCCGCCCTACGCTGCCGGCGATGTTTTCCTTGGTGACGCTGACGCGGAATCGCGGCGGCCCGAGCAGACGCGTGTGCGCGCCGTCCACCAAAAGAACCCAATGCTCCATTTCCAGCGCGCGCAGCCCCTGCTTCGCGGTTTCCATCGCAACGCCACACGCGCGCTTGATGTCGCCCAACGTCGTTACCACGGGTTGGCTGCCGCGCAACTCGACCAAGCCGCAAGGCAGACGCAAAGTCCCTCCTTGCAGCAGCCCGCGAAGCCAATCTTCGATCTGCTGCGCTCCGCCCTTTCCGGGCGCGCCTAACGACTGAAGTTGCGGGGCATCGAGTTTATGCATCGAACTGGTTATAGAATGCTTGATTAACGATAGTATGACTGCGGAAGTCAGGGCGCCAGCTCTGGATTTGCAGCCATCTGGAAACCAACCCGCCTTCCAAAGCTCGGACTTCGATCCATTTTTAACCACGGAATACACTGACCACACGGATTCTGACCGGTCTCGCGCGGAGGAAAGGCAATCGGACTTCTATCCATTCTCACACGAAGTCACGAAAGCACGAAGGAAGGACAGCAGAGCTTTGGGATAGTATGAAAATGAGAGATTATGAGAATAGGGCTTTTACCTTTCAGCAACCTATGCGGCAAAAAATACATCGGCTCCGTGTATTCAGTGTGTTCCGTGGTTAAAAACAACGCGCGCACCAACGCTGACTGGCATTGAATCACCTTGCCTCTCGATTCGCCTGCGGGCTACTTGTGCAGTTATAAAGAAAGCCCCGGCGACGGCGTTCTTATGACGCCTTTCATTGTCACTAAAACACTTATGAGCAAATCAAAGCAAATCTTCGGCACCGATGGCGTGCGTGGCACCGCCAACATCGAGCCCGTCACTGCCGAAACCGCCCTAAAACTTGGACGCGCAGCAGGCTACGTCTTCAAACATTTCGAGCGCGAAGCACGTGGTGGCGGACGCCACAAGATTGTCATTGGGAAAGATACCCGGCTTTCAGGCTACATGCTCGAAAATGCCATCTCGTCAGGCGTGCTGTCGATGGGTGTAGATGTGCTTTTCATCGGTCCGATTCCCACTCCAGGCGTGGCCTATGTCACCCGCAGTCTGCGCGCCGATGCCGGCATCGTCATCACCGCTTCGCACAATCCCTACGCCGACAACGGCATCAAATTTTTCCGTGCAGACGGTTACAAGCTCGACGAAACGATCGAGAAACAAATCGAGCGCCTGGTGTTTAGCGGAGACATCGAAAACATCCGGCCCACCGCAGATGAAATCGGGAAAGCCGTCCGCATCGATGACGCTTTGGGCCGTTACATCGAATACGCCAAAAGTTCGTTTCCGCGCGGCATGACACTCGATGGCGTGAGGGTTGTTGTCGATTGCGCCCACGGCGCCACTTACAAGTCCACGCCATGCGTCTTACGCGAGCTCGGCGCAGAGGTCTTTGTCTATGGCAATCAACCCGATGGCATGAACATCAACAAAGACTGCGGCTCCATGCATCCCAAGAGCATGTGCGAAAAAGTCTTGGACCACCGCGCCCACATTGGCATCGCGCACGATGGCGATGGCGATCGCGTGCTTTGTTGCGACGAGACCGGCCGCCTTATCGATGGTGACGATATCATGGCAATCTGCGCGCTCGATATGCTCGCTGAAGGCTCGCTTAAAGAAAAGACGCTCGTGGGCACCATTATGAGCAACGCCGGGCTCGATGTCGCCATCAACGCCGCAGGCGGACGGTTGATCCGCACCGAAGTCGGCGACAAGAACGTCATCAACGAAATGCTGAGAGGCGATTTCAACCTCGGCGGCGAACAGAGCGGCCACTTGATTTTCCGCGACCATGGCACCGCCGGCGACGGGCTTGTGGCTGCCCTCCAAGTGCTCCGCATAATGAAGTCCAAAGGCCGGACGCTGTCGGAGCTGGCTCGCTGCTGGAAGCATGTTCCTCAACTCGTCCTCAACGTCGTTGTGCGAGAAAAGAGGCCTTTCTCTGAATTGGCAGAAGTCGAACAACTCGTCGCGCAAGCGGAGAAAGAACTAAAACCCTCCGGCGGGCGCATCATGCTTCGCTATTCAGGCACCGAGCCCAAGGCCCGTTTGCTGCTCGAGGGATCGGATCAAGCGCAGCTGGAGCAGTGGGCTAAAAAGATCGGCGAGTCCATCCGCAGGCAAATCGGCGCATAAACAGCCTCAGGCTTAAGAATAGAATATAGAATCGAGGAGCGAGGAGCGGGAATGGGCGTCCCGCTGGCGGGCTGCCGAGTGCAGCCCGTTCGGCAAGCTTTCTTCTTCCTGCAGCGGCAACTGCAACCAAAGAATAAGAGAGGAATCGGCTCTTGGTGTAGGAGAGCTTGTTCACAAGCGATGGTTCGTCGCTCGCCAACGCCCAGATCGCCTGCAAGCAGGCTCCTACCTTCTTGCCACTGAGGGATCGTCGCAAACGTACACGATCCGTAGAGGCAGTCACACATGGCTATGACGGGCACAGCAGGGCAGGTTAGAGACCGACAGTCTGCCATGGGAGCTACCAGCTACGAGCTCCAAGCTACCAGCTCTGTATCCCTTACTCCCTTACTCTCTTACACATCTTACGCTCTTATACCCCCTTGCGCTCTCTTCCGATCTCCGCGACCCAGATGCCTGCGGCGATGATGGCGCCGCCGATGATCAGGCGGGCCAGATCGGCCTTCTCATGGAAGAGCGTCAGCGCGAGGAGCACGGCGAGCGGCATCTTGACGTTGTTCATCGCCGCAAGCGTGCCTGCATTCACGCGCTCGGCTCCGATATTCCACCAGAAGAAGCAGAGGCCGGAAGGAATGACTCCCAGATAGGCGATAGCGGCCATTTGCGTTCCCGAGAGATTAAATGTGCGCCAGTCCGTCGTAAAAAGCGAAACCAGGCAGCACACCAGCAGTGCGCCGAGGTACGGCAAGGCGAAGAGCCGGCCATCCGTCGCGATCGCTTTCAGGGAATCGTGCGCTCGTCTCCACGCCAGCTGACCTGCGGCGAAGCAGAGGTTTGTGCCTTGGATGAGGAGGAAGCCCGCCCAATGGGCCCGAGTCATCGAAGCGGTGTCGAGCACGATGGCCGCGCCCACAGCCGCCAGGAGTGCGGCAGCCAGAAACCGGGGATGCCAGGCTCTCTCCATAATCGCATCGATCAGGAAAATATAGAGCGGAGTAAAGACGGTGAACAAGGCCACCTCATAAGCCTGCAGGAAACGATAGGAACTCAGATAAAGCATGTACATCACGCCGAATTGCACGGCTCCTATGATTGCCAGCCGCAGCATCAGGGCTGCCGGGATGCCGCGCAACCGGAGCAGGGGAATGAACACCAGGACCGACAGAGCCATGCGTATCGCAGCGACAGCCACCGGGTCCACGCCCGCAAGCTGGCCTTTGATCAGCCCGAACGAGAAGGCCCAGAGAAAAGAGACTGCGAGAAGGTAAGCCACGCGTTGTGCTATTTAAGGGCTGGGTAATGAGGCATTCTTAAGAAGCGGGAAGCGAGGAGCGAGGAGCGAGAATAATTCCAGCGTTGTCGATCAGAAGCCGACGCATGTGTTTTTCCGCATGGCCCGCGGAGAATTGAATGAAAGGTCTCAGCGGTGGCATGACAGCGGGTTTGTTGGAACACATGTAAGCCAGACCCGCCAGTCAGATTTACAGGTTCCTGTGTTAGTGATCCTTGGAAATGGCTGCTATTTTCGATTGATCCGCTTTACACGGAACCGGTCACTCGTTTTAACAAAGGACAGGTGAGCAGTCTTTCACGGTGTTACCTGTGCTGAATGTCCGGCGACGCCATCTTTGGCACAACGCAGGAACTTCCCGCAGGCGATATCGGCCGGAGCGCAAGCATCCGGTTCGTTCCTTCGATCTCGTCCAGATGCATGAAGCATGATGATTCATCCCTTCGGGGATGTTTTTCCTTCATCTGAAGGACGCAGATCGGGTTAGAGTCCGTACTGTTAGTTACTGGTTCGAGTTAGTTGGCAGGCCGGGCCCGGGGGGGCCTGGCCTGCCTTTTTATTTTCGGACCAAAACATTGCATCCGGATCTTTTCGTGCGATTTCGTTAACTATTTTTGAGCGTGCCGTCTGCTTGCGTAGATCTTACGAAGAAATATTCAATTGCCTCAGAGACCGGAGCTTTAACAGAAGGCAACGAAGCGCTCTTCTGACGGATCACATCAAAGGATACGTTGGTTGCGTTCAGCACCAAGGCCTCTGATGTGGCATGACTTGAGACGCTTCGTTACCTTCTGTAGAAACTGGATCGACTGGTTGGATTTTCCGCAATCCGCCTACGGCAGCTCGATGCCCGCGCACTTCATGAGCTCCTCGATGGAGGAGGCTGGGAAGGCGTTTGCCGGGGCAAGCTTGGCGTTGCTCATGTAATTGAAGGCGTTTCTGAGCGTCCTGAGTTCGCCGGCTTTCGCTGGGAGGGCATGGCGGTCGAGCACGCGATACCCGGCGATAAGCTTTGCGGCCTGATCTGCGGCAGCGGCGAGCACGTTTTTGTCGCTGACGTAGATGAGGGATTCCATTTTGAGAAGCAGGCTGTCGATGGGGGAGGCGGCCTTGCTTGCCTCCGCCAGAAGCTTCGCGGACGTCGCCTTGCGCTGTGCGGCCGCTTCGGCGGGCGTGGCAGTATGCACGGGCGCTAGCTCGCGAACCCATATATTGCGGAATTGAGTGGGGTTGCCGTGGTCCTGCAGCTCGATCGGTCCGACGGGCGCATGAGGTGAGAATTTTGCGCGGACTTTCCAGTCGGTCCTGCCTTCAAAGAGCCAGTGATCCTGAATCAGCACGCCGTTGAGGAAGACAGTGATCGAGCCGCGATCGGTCACCGCCCCCTTTTGGTCGAAGCGCGGAGTGTGGAAAACGATATCATAGGTCTGCCAGACTCCCGAGGGGCGGGTGGCGTTGACCAGAGGAGGATTCTGGGCGTAGATGGCGCCTGCGTAGCCGTCCGAGTACGTCGTGTTCTGGTAACAATCGAGCACCTGCACTTCGTAACGGCCCCCCATGAAGAACACGCCGCTGTTGCCCCGGCCCTGACTTTGTCCGGTCACGTCCTTTGGGGTCGCCCATTCGATGTGCAATTGACAATCGCCGAACTGGCGTTTGGTGCGGAGCATTCCGGTCTTGGGAACGACTCGAAGCGCGCCGTTAACGATCTCCCAGCGCGCAGGCACGGGCTTGTTATCCTTTTCGTTCTCCCAAGCGTCCAGGGAGGTGCCGTCGAAAAGCACCACGGCGTCCGAAGGAGGCTGCGAGGCGGTTTCGCCGGGCGTCACTGCGACCGGCAGCGGGCGGTTTCGATCATGCACGCACCAGGGATGAGAGTCGTCGGGCGCTGCGCCGTAGAACGCGTTTTCCGAAGCGAGAAGCGAGGCAGCCGCGGCGAGAAAAGGGATGAGGATGCGAAGTGCTGAGGACATGATTGGGGGGAGTCCGGTTTTTGATCAGGGAGGAGTTACGTGCGTCAAGTTCTGCAAAGGCGGATTATTGAACTGCGAAGAAACAAAGAAGCGAAGGATCGAGCCTTTGTTTCTTCGTTTCTTTGCAGTTCCACTAAGTGCGCGTTTCTTCGCAGTCAACTAAAGCTACCTCGGCGGGAACTCGAAGTCGGCCTTCGTCTTGGTCTTTGAGAGCACGAGGTACGCGCTGAACTTGGAGCCTCGTTTGGAGACGAAGCCCTCGATGAGTTCGGTGCGGCCTGTCTCGAGCAGGCGCAGGACTTCCTCCTGCGGAATGTCCTTCTGGCAGATCTGGCGCTTCACCTCGAAAACAACGCGGTCGCTGCCTTCGGTGCCGGGCTTGCGCACGACAAAAGCATCGTCGGTCTGGAAGATCTCGCCGCCGGAGTGCACCCGGCTTTCGCCGAGCTTAAGCGCCTTGGAAAAGTCGGGGAGCGTCTTGGGCTTGCGCGTCTTTGCCGGCGATCCGTCGGCGTTCTTTTCCTTCTTTTCGCGAGGGGGGAATTCCCAGGCGATGCGCGCGCCTTGCCGGAGGAGGAAGGCGTCGAAGGGACGTCCGCGTTTTGAGATGAAGGCCTTGATGAGCTCCGTTTTCCCCGCGGTGACGAGTTGCAGGACGTGCTCCCGGGTGATGGGTTTCTGGCACATGTGCCGACCGATCTGGAAGGCGATCTTCCAGCCTTCGGGGCCGCGTTCGCGAAGCACGTAGTTGGTGGCGGCTTCGCAGAGTTCGGCGCCGCTTTTCGGGTCCGTCCAGAAAGGCGTGAGCTCATTGACGTCCACCTTGTTTCCAAGGTCGAGTTCCACCTTTTTCTTGCCGGTCTTCTCGTTGAGGACGATGCGCAGCTTGGCCGAGAAGCGGTTGCCGGTTTTGACCGAGACGAAGCCATCGAGCGGGCCGACCTCGCCTTTCGTGACCAGTTCGCGGACCTCGGATTCATCGATTCTCCGGCCGCCGATGATTTTATAAGCCATCAGATCTCCGTCCTGCGACTTGTAGCCGCGGAGGGTTTCCATCATCGGTTTGTTGTCGGTGGGCGAGACGAAGTCGCACTGCTTGATAAAGGAGGCGTCCTCGTTGAAATTCCGGATGCGATCGACGATACCCACGGTCTGGTCGATGATTTCCTGCATGAATGCCGCGCGGGTATGCCTGCCGTGCTCCATCTGGCGGAGCTTGTACTCCCAGCCGCCGGTCATCGCGGGGCTGGTGAGCTGCTCGGCTTTCACCTCGGCAAGGAATTGGAGAATCTGTTCCGCCTTGGTGGTGGGAGCCAGATCGCGCTGGAGGCGCTCGACATATTTCTGGTTGATAAGGCCGTCGATGATGTCGGCGCGCGTGGCGGGAGTGCCCAGGCCGCGCTCTTTCATCGCCTCGGCGAAATCCTCGTCGGTGATGAGCTTGCCGGCGCCTTCCATCGCGGAGAGCAGGGTGGCTTCCGTGTAGCGCGGGGGCGGCTTGGTGGTTTCCGCGCGCGATTCGGCCTTGATGGTCTTGGCTTTCGGGGGCTGTCCGTCGGCGGCGGTGATGGGAGGAAGCGTGGTTGCATCGGCATCGCCATTCGTCGTGGTCTTATTGTAAACCTCGTACCAACCCGGAGCGATGATCACCTTGCCCTCGGTTTTAAAGGCGTGCCCGGCTATTGTGCTCAGGCGGGTGGTGACATCGATCTCGGCGGCGGGATAGAACACCGCGATAAAGCGGCGGGCGATCATGTCGAAAATCTTCGCCTCCATCTCGTCGAGATCCCTTGGCTCGGTGATGGTGGGGATGATCGCAAAGTGATCGGAGATCTGCGCGTTGTTGAAGATGCGTTTGTTGGGGTGCACCCAGCCTTGATCGATCGCTTTTCTGGCAAGAGGTGCGAGGCCTCCGTTGAGATTGGCCAAAGCCTGTTTGCAGGTGGGAATGTAATCCTCCGGCAGCGCCCGCGAATCGGTGC
>JBAZHQ010000217.1:0-7683 GCA_041652235.1 Opitutaceae bacterium
CGTAACCTCCAATCCATACTGTTTGAAGAAACCACGGTCGAGTGCGACGTAGAGTGGTGCGTAAAGATAAAAGTCACCGGCTTGTGCAATTGTGACGGCCGTCGGAGGGAGATTTGCCGCTTGTGGGGCGAGCGTTGCATTCCGTGAACGCAGCAGGAAGAAACCGACAATCAAGACGACGGCGCCAGCCGCGAGTATGGCCGAGATTTTCTTGTTCATAGGGAAAAGGGGCTATTTCGCGCTCTCCAAGGAGCATGGACTGTGTGGCGAAGTATTCGAAAAGAAGGCCGGCTTCAATCTTATCCGACGACGAAGTTTCGCTTAGCAAACGGTGCAAAACCCACCCAAGCCCGCCTTGAGTTGTCTTCGCGGATGCAGGCGTATCGCCGCCGCGCGGCGTCTCAGACTATTACATACGATTAGTTGTCATGATGCAATGCAGCTCCTGTGACATCGGCCACTCCTCCTCGCGCCAATTCACTTTGCGCGGACATACTCGATGACCTGTTTGGCACGGACGGCCAGGTTCTCATCGAACCGCACGTAGAGTAGCTCTACGCCGCGCTCACGGCAGAGGTCTGCCTTACGGCAGTCTCTCTCAGCTAGGGCCTCAAATGCGCTTCGGCCACCGAAGAACTCCAATGGTTCGAAGTGCTGGCGCCCCATGTATTCGATCGCAACGTCAGCCTTAGGAATATAGACGTCGAGGTGCTGCGGATCGAGCCATGTTGGACGGGCGTGCTGGATAACCTCCATCCCTTTTAGCTGTCGACGCAAGAGTTGGAATAATTGGTTCTCCGTGACCCATGGCGTGGCGCCGATTTCCCGACTGTATCTGGCGCGTAGCCAAGCCAACGCTTCCGCCAGGAAATCACTCCACTCACTGGTGTCGCGCGGCGACGCAATCGTCACCCGTGCGGCAGCGGCAAAACGATGCGGCGACGCCGTCATCGCCCCTTCGCGCCATTTCTCGGCAACCAATTCAGCATGCAATTTGGCTCGACCGGCAATCCATTCATCCAGTCGGACTCGCGCCCACTCTCGACAGGAGGCAAGTTGAGACACATCGCTCAGTAGGGCTGTCTTTTTCGTCGTTGCCGGCGGGAGATTTCCGATGCTTTGGAAAAGCCCGGTGAGAATATCGTCGCCGTCCAGCGGCACCGCATTCTGAAAACGAAGAGCGAGCAGCTTTCCAAAATGGCGCCGATTCATGATCGGATGGCTACTCAGCAGCCGGATCATGCGGTCAGCGGGAATATTTGACGAAGTGAAACTGTCATGCCCAAGCGCGGCAAAAAGGAAACTTCGGCTGAGTGACTCTACCCCCGACCCAGTGACGTAAGCCATGAACTGAGCCAGTTTGGTTTCATCCCCGGACGTGCCAAAACTCTCCAATGCGGCTTGCGCTGGTTCCAGTGACTCATCGGCAGATTTGATGTAGTCCGCAACCAGTCTCGCCCGCGCGCTGTCGCCACGTCTGCACGCTTCCGTAACCGTCATCGGTAGCGCAGCGCCTATCTTGGGTCGGCATCGCTTCTTTAGTTTGTCGATCATCTTCAATGACGTCGTGTCTTCCGAACTAAGGATCTTTTGCCAATCGGCAGCCGATAGGCTGAACGCAGATTCGAGCGTGGTCGCCACTTTCTCTGGCGTCGGAATGCCGAGTTGGACAACAGCACAGGCCAAAATCTGGACGTAGGACGAGGCGGACGTGTGGCTGCGGCCGATACTCACCTGTCCTTCAAAGAAACCTCGTCCGAAATCAGCCTCGCCAAAGAGGGAGACGATGCATGCCGGTTGATCTCGAAAAAAGGCCAACTTGATGAGTCGGTCGTAATCAGGCCCGGTCCGATAGAACTGCGCATCACTGCTCGATTGGCGATAGTATTGCTCGGCCTCATCGAGTTTCCCTTCGCACCAGCAAATGTCGCCGAGCTTCCGTGGGTGATCCGGCTTCTGGTAATGCTCGCGTGCCTCGGCAAAACACCCGCACGCCATGTGCACATCGGCGAGATAGCCGCGGTGCACATCTCGACCTACCTCATGGACCACACGAAGTTTCTCGAACGGCGACAACTCGGAATTTGGAGTCTGGGCAACAACATCGAAAAGTAACGATTTTACGACCGAATAGTCTTCGATTTCCGCAAAGACGGTGCTGCCTTGATAGAGTCTGAGTGTCGCCATCGGACTTTGTTACTTCAGACCCTCGCGCCGCCGGAGGCAACTGTAAGCCACGGCCCCTCGCTGGGAGTTCGTGTTCTCGCGCCTAATTCAATTCTCATGACCGCCTCCTCGCAACCGGTAGCGGGCCGCCTGGGTTTTGCCCTCGACAGTGACAAGCCCGGCGGTCCGCAACCGAGCGAGTTTTCGAAAGGATGTCGCAGGTGAGATATGAAGCACCGCACAAAAATCCTGCGGTGAGGCTTCGCCAGCGAGCATCAGGTGTCGGATTATCTGTCTCTCCGTTTTGTCGGAAACCATCTCAGCGAGATCGATCTCCGCTACCCGGTGAGGCACTCCGGGCGACCGGTCGAGCGCCGCAATCCGCTGCTCGCGTAGCAATCCGACCACGGCCTTGCCGAGCAATTCGCCGATGCGCTGGCACCGTTCGGGATACGGCATCGTCTTGTAGTCGTAAAGCGACAGCAGCGGCATGATCCATTCCGGTTGAAGGCTACACGGCAACCCGAACCTCCGCCGTGACCGTTTCGTCCACGGCGATTCTCTCCAGCGGAGTTTCCATTTCGACGGCGGATGTGTCGAGCTGGCTCGACGCCTGATTCTTCGAAAGATCGAGCGCCTCCACAAGCTCACCCTGACGTTTGATCAGCTGACGGTAGTGCTCCTCGTGCTCGAATACCCGCGTGGTGAGTGACAACAATTCGCCTGCGTCCTTCTTGGCACGCACGAGTTCTTCGCGGCAGTGCGTCGCCTGTTCGTCAATGGCGCGCACGGCATACTCAAGCGAACTGATGATGCCGACCGGTGATGGCGACACACTCGATGTGTAGTCGGCCTCACCTCGAAGCGTAAGCTTGTCGGGCAGTGTCGAGCGAAACTCGACCCGGAAACCCGCAAACTCCCCGAGCACCGCCGGGCCCTGTCGTCCGATCAAATGATCCGTGCGGTGATCCTCGACCAAGTATATCAGCGCGGAGCCGGCCTTTGCGCGGTCGTCGAATTTTTGGCCGTTGAGGACGATCTGGAATCTGTCGCCATGCGTGTCGCGCCGCGCCGCCAGATCACGCTCGATCGCGCTCACGCGCCGCTCCAGTCGCACCACGTCCTGCTCCAGCATCCGCGCGCGACTGCGATTGCCGAACTGCGACTCGCTGTGTTCCGCGCGCAACCGAGAAAGCCGCATCACGTCGGCATCAATCTTGGCCTTTTCGATCACCAGGGGATTGCCGGACGCAATGGCTTTGACTTCGGCGTAGGTGAGCGCTGGCGAGTCCAAGTCTTCGATTCGGCGCGCGGTGGACTGTCCCGTCATGACCTGCGCGATGAACTTCGCCTTCGTCTCCAACACCTGCCACATATAGGCGTCGAAGCTTCCTTCGGTGACGTAGCGGAAAATCCGGATCGTCGCGTTCGCGTTGCCCTGGCGCCTGATCCGACCCTCGCGCTGTTCGATGTCGGCGGGACGCCACGGCGCATCGAGGTGGTGCAGCGCTACGAGCTTCGCCTGCACGTTGGTGCCGGCACCCATTTTCTGGGTCGAGCCCATAAGCACCCGCACCTTACCCGCCCGCACGTCTTTGAAGAGCGCGACCTTCGCGGCATCGGAGTCGTGCTCCTGGATGAACTGAATCTCAGCGGTCGGAACCCCGAGTTTGAGGAGCTTCGCCTTGATGTCGTTGTAAACGGAGAACCCACGGCCATCCACCCGCGGTGTTGAGAGGTCGCAGAACACCATCTGCGTCAGGCGCTGGTCGCGGGTTTCCGCCCAGATCGAAAAGATCTGCCGCACCGCCTGGTTCACTTTGCTGTCGGCATGATCCGGCGCGCGGCTGCGGACAAGCCGGAGGTCGAGCGCGGCTTTGCGACCCTCGCCGGTAATCTTGAGCATGTTGTCGTCGCGGGGATCGACGAGGCCGCCTTTCAGTTTCTCGGCTCGCTTGGCGAGCGACTGGACGAAGGCTTTCAGTTCCGGGGTCGCGGGTGCGCTGACCACGCGGGGTTTGCCGCCCTCGATTTCTGGCACCGGCAGTTTGAGCATGTCGGCGGTCTGCACGTCCGCCACCTGCCGGAAAAGCTGCATCAGCTCCGGCACATTCACGAACCGGGCGAAGCGAGTGTTGAGTCGGTAGCCCGCGCCGTCCGGCGCCAACTCCATCGCGGTGACAGTCTCGCCGTGCGTCCCGCTCCACGAGTCGAAATGCTGGAGCCGCCGGTCGCGCAGCACCTGCATCTGGAGATAGCGCTGCATGGTGAACATCTCCGCCATCGAATTGGAAATCGGCGTGCCGGTCGCGAACACCACTCCGCCCCCGCCGTTGAGACGCTGCAGGTGCTGCACCTTGAGGAACATGTCGAATGCGCGCTCGGAGGCGGTCTGCGGTAGCCCGGCGACGCGCGTCATTTTGGTGACGTAGAAAAGATTCTTGAAGGCCTGGGCTTCGTCCACGAACAGCCGGTCGACGCCGAGTTCCTCGAAGGTCAGCGTGTTGTCCTTCCGGTGTTCGGCGGCGAGGCTCTTGATGCGGAATTCGAGCCGCTTCTTCGCCCGTTCCAGTTCCTTGACGATCCGGCTGTCCGACCTGTCCGACTTCTGCTCACGGATGCAGTTTTCCAGTTCGGCGAGCTGCTCATCGAGAAAGTCCTTCTGCGCCCGCACCGACATGGGCAGCCGCTCGAACCCGGAATGCGTGACGATGACGGCGTCCCAATTGTTGGTTGCGATCCGACCCATGAGCTCGCGCCGCCGGGTGCTCGCGAAATCGTCCCGGCCGGCAGCGAGGATGTTGGCCCCGGGATACAATGTCAGCAGCTCGGATGAAAACTGGCCGAGCATGTGGTTGGGCACGACGTAGAGCGGCTTGCGGGCGAGCCCGAGCCGTTTCAGTTCCATGCCGGCCGCCGCCATCGTGTAGGTTTTGCCCGCGCCGACCACGTGGGCGAGAAGCGTGTTCGGCGTCTGGAGAGTCCGCCACACCGCGGCTTTCTGGTGCGGGCGCAGCACGATGTTGGGACTCGCACCCGGCAGCGTCAGGTGATCGCCATTGAATGCCCGCAGGCGCAGATTGTTGAACTCTTTATTGTAGAAGGCGACGAGCCGTTCCCGGCGTTCGTCGTCCTGCCAGATCCATTCGGCGAAACGATCCTTCAACTTTTGTTGCTTCTCGCGGACCGCTTCCGTCGCCGTGGCGTTCACGACGGCATTTTTCTTTTCGTCGTAGTCGTAGACCGTCGGCGTCCGTAGATTGAGGGCCGCCTCGATGAGTTCATGGGCAGTAACCCGCGCCGTGCCCCATTCGCTCCGATTGGCGACACCGGACTTCGCGTAGTGGCTGACATCGATCGACCACAGTGCGAGCTGCGGCACATGACGGACGCGCACGTCATGGGTGCTGTGCGAGGGCATGCGCAGGACTTCCTTGGCGAAGGCTTCTACATCCTCCGCCGGAATCCAGACGGCACCGAGCCGGGCGTCGATTTCGGTGGCCTTGAGATCGGTGGGCTGAACACCCCGCAGAGCTTCGACATTAATTCGGTAACGGGCGTCCTCCCGCGCGACTCGTTCCGCCACGGCTAGCTTCTGACGCACATTGCCGGAGAGATACTCGTCGTCGGCCTCCCAACGTTTTGTCTCCGGGTTCAGAAAAATCGTCCCATGCAATTCCGGAAGAAAATCCGCCTCAGCCTTGCCGAGCAGTCGGCCAACATGCTCCAGGTCGACGCGGCCTTTTTCGTTCAGTGTGATGACCAACGCTTCCTTGGCGCCGCCGGCACTGGCCACCGGTTGCCGCAGTTGAATGGTTCGCTCGTGAAAAATTGCCGTCTTCGCCGCCGCGTTCGCATCCTCGTTGTAGTTCTCCAGCGACAGCAGGAGCGGCAAGTCGGGGTCGCCCGCAAATGCGCGCACGTTTACCGACAAGGAGAGCGGGCCGAACTGCCCGACAAAATAGTCGTAGGCTTGGTTGAGGCCGAAACGGGCGGCGTCCACCGCCGCCTCGCTGCGGTTCTCGACCTGCGTGCGCAGGCATTCGCGAGCGGCGTCGCGCACATAGATCATCCGGCGGATGCGGCGCGCGGTCTGGGGCGACAGTTCCGTCAGGAGCCGGAGTTCATCGCCCTCGCGCTGCGCGATGCCGCCGCCGCCTTGATCGGTGAGCACATAGGCGTTGGGTTTGACGCCGGGCGGCGCGGGGATCGTCTGGCGCATCGTGGCAATCTGCGCTTCCGACAGCGGCCGATAGACGCCAGTGGGGAGTTCCCCAGCGGCCATCGCCAGCATCATTTCCAGGTCGCGGCCATCGCTGGCCAGGCGAACCTCGTCGCGACCATACATCCCGCGCTCCGCGCGTTCCATGCGGCCGAGCAGACGGGCCGGATGTTCGTGGTAATACTCGTTGAGAAAGATCGGGTCGGCCGGATCGCCGTGCGGCATCGGCCGGCTCTCTCGCCAGACGGGTCCGCCGGGTTTTTCGCCCGGCGCGCGCTTGCGGAGAATGACGATGTCGGTCGTGACCTCGGTGTTGGCGTTCCTCTTGAAGGCTGTGTTCGGGAGCCGGATGGCGGCGACCAGGTCGCAGGTCTGCGCGATGGTTTCGCGAAAATGCGGATACTGTTTGTCGAGGGTGCCGCGCGACGTGATGAAAGCGATCAATCCGCCGGGCCGGACCCGGGCTGCGGCGGCGAGGAAGAAATAGTCGTGGATGTGAAATTTCCGCGGGTTGAGCTTCGGATCGAACGGCGCGTAGTCGCCAAACGGCACGTTTGAAATGGCGAGATCGAAGGCGTTCGTCGGCAGCGTGGACTCCTCGAAGGGCTGCGTGCGCACATCCGCATCCGGATAGAGCATTTTCGCGAGACGCGCGGTAAGCGGGTCGATCTCGACGCCCGTGAGCTGCGAACGGGCGTGCATCGTCTCGGGCATCAGCCCGAAGAAATGGCCGAGCCCGCAGGCCGGCTCGAGAACGCGCCCGTGCGTGAAGCCGAGCCGCGTCACGGCGGCATACATCGCGTGAATCACCGTCGGCGACGTGTAGTGCGCGTTGAGCACCGTGGCGCGGGCGGCGCGATACTCGTCCGGCAGGAGAACTTCCTTCAACGTCGCCTGCTCGGCCTTCCATTTCGGCGCTTCTTCCGGCGTGGCGAACACCTGCGGCAAGCCACCCCAGCCGGTATATTTGACGAGGATAGCTTTCTGTTCGGACGTCGCCACGCGGGTGTCCGCCTCGATCAAGCGGAGCAGTTCGATGGCGGCGATGTTCTGCTCGAACTTAGCCTTGAGCGAACCTTCGCCGAGGCGGTCGGCGGAGGTGATCCGGTAGTTCGCGGCGTTGACAGTGACGCCTATTCCGGCGGCTCCGCCGGCAGGAGGATGTATCTCTCCCGGATCATCTCCCACGCCTGATCGTGCGCTTGCTGCGGCGTCAGGTCCTGTTTGCGGAAGTCCCGCATCAGGGACTCCAATTCGTCCAGCGTCCGTTCCTGCGCTTCCAGGCGCGCCGCCGT
>JBAZHQ010000218.1:0-7593 GCA_041652235.1 Opitutaceae bacterium
CCAGTGAGCCGCCAGCATCGCGATGCGATGCGAAGCAAGGTGGCGAATCTGGCCTCTTGCGCTATTCGGTTGCCCAACCATCCCCTTGAAAGCAATTCTTATTCCACTGAAAACAGCGAGGAACCACCTATTATTCCTCGGATGGGATGGCTGAGCCGATTTCCTCGTTTCCCTCGCTGTGAGAAAACAGCTCGAAAGCCTCCCCTCAGCGCCAATACCCGTCGATGAAGACGTAGTTGCGATCGCG
The DNA here is from genome assembly GCA_041652235.1 of Opitutaceae bacterium. Classification (GTDB taxonomy): domain Bacteria; phylum Verrucomicrobiota; class Verrucomicrobiia; order Opitutales; family Opitutaceae; genus MWDT01. Next base: position 248 of record JBAZHQ010000218.1, read on the forward strand.
ATGCTGCCAGCTCGGTTTTACCCATGCCGCTCCCCTGCGCGGGGGAAGACTCCAACAGCCCGCAACCCAATAGTGACGTCCGTCGCGGACAGACCAGTAGCCATCGATCCAGATGTGAGCGCGCGAGGGGCGGCTCCGTTCGTCGCGGACTTCGCGGCGGGGAGCGGGAGGCGCGCCGTAAACGATGACCTCGGGACGCCGGGGCGAATACTGTGAAACGACGCGCCCTTCCTGCCAATAACCAGGGATGAAAGCATAGTTGCGACCACGATGCTCCCAGCGCGGGCCAATCCAGACAGCTCCATGATGAGGTGGGCGCGTCCAATGCCCGCCGACCCAATATCGGTTGTGGCCGCGGATCCCGTAATATCCCTCGATCCAAACGAAATCGTCCCCGGGCCGGACCACGATCATCTCGGCCGGAGGCGGAGGAGGAGGCTCGGTGACAACGATCTCTTGCGGGGATTGAGCTTGAGACGATTGCACCGCCGCCGAGGCACGCAGTTCAAGGTCGTCAGGGGCGCGCTGGACGCGCGTGGCGCCGTTGGCATCCGGGATGAGGAAGACCTTATCGCCGGGGCTCAAAATCTCGTTATCCGACTGCATGATGCTGAGAGTCGCGCCATTCTCGGTCTGGACGACGACTTCATAGCCTGATCGCCGGGAGGCGTTCTGCTCGACGTTGGCTCCGGCCACTGCGCCGATGATCGCACCCGCCACAGTAGCGGCGGTATTTCCGTTACCTTTACCAAACTGGTGGCCGATGACGCCACCGGCAGTGCCACCGATGACCGCGCCTGCAACACCGGGACTTTCCATGGTCACGGAGCGAACGCTCAACACAACTCCCCGGCCGACTGGGGCTGTCTGCATGACGGCGCCCGATTGCGCGAAGAGCGCGACAGGAAGGAGAATCAATAGAAAGCAGTGGTTTTTCATGGGATTCAAAGTTTGGACGTAAATAAGACGACTCCGGTTCCGTTGTGATTACCGTGGTGGTCTGATTCCCTTTGGTTATTAAGTCCTTATGCTTAACACGGAGGGTCGGAGCGGTGAAGCCGCAACCAAAGAGGCCAGACGCCAGAAGCCGGAGGCCAGAAAGGAAACCCATTCGACAAGCTCCCACCTTCGCATGGTTACGGCGGGCACAGCAGGGCCTTCGGGAAGTCGGTACAAACCTGCACCCCTTCGTCGAAGTCTTCGTGACATAGGGGAAACAGGTATTTGATTGCGGATCGGAACCTTTGCGGCTTTGCGACTCTGCGCGAGAACCCTGATCGATCCCAGGTGCACGAAAGGGGGCCGAAGGCAGGTATCCGCCTGCCGACAGCGCTAATAGCTTCCAGCTAAAAGCTACGAGCTTTCGTTCTGCTGACTTAAAGATCAACGCGCGGCAGGAGCCGCGGTGGCGCTCTGAGCCGGAACCGCCGTCGGCTTCGTTTTGATCAGCATGAGCGGCCTGCGCTCGGCGGCGGTGGCGGCGCGAAGGAGATCGCGAAGTTCGAGATAGGCTTTCCGGTCAAGTATGCCGCCTTCGATTCTCAGTCGCACTTCGCCTTTGATGATTCCATCTTCCTGGCGGTAGCGGACCTCGCATTCTCCGGCGTCGGTTTTTGTGGTCCAATCCTCCGGAATTTCAGCAAAGCTCCAACCGGCAGGTGCTGCGATCCTGATTTCACGCTTCAAGGTGCCTGGCATGAAATTGAACCAACCTTCCGTCTCGGCATCCCAGGGATCGGTGCTTGGGATCAAGGACATCAGATCCGTGAGAACATACATTCCTCCACCCGGAATACGCTTGCCAACGAATTGAGCGGAAAAACGCGCCGTCCTGTTCCACTTGCGAGCCGATGCATCGGAAGTGCTGTCGATCGTCAAATCCGAGATGAATGGCATTCCTTGCTGAATGGCCTTCTCCAGCCGTCCCATGCGGCGGTCCAGGGCGACCGTCTCCTCCTGATCCATCGCTTCGGCCCCCGACAATCCAATGCGTTCTTCCGTCACGGCAACTTTGGCCGAGCCATTTTCCGCAAGTGTTATGTCGATGTTATTCGACCGCGATTCGTTCTTCGGAAGCGGCATGGGAATAACCACGGGGGCGGTAACGTCCGGAGCTAGGATAAGCCCAAGTCCGCCCCTGTCTTCCTGGGGCAAAAGCCCGAGCGGCATGAAGTCGTGTGTCGGATCGAACAGGACATAATCTTCGCTTCCCGCATGAACAGTCGTCCAATCTGCCGCAGGCGGCGCCTCGCGGCACGGGATCGCGACAATCGCATGGTTGAAATAAGCCGACGGCCAGTCGGTCCGAGCACGCATGGGATGGCCGCTGTTGACAAGCATGACGCGCGCCTCGACCCCCAAGAATCCCAGCATCGTGCAAAGCAGAACCGCCTTGTCCTTGCAATCGCCATACCGGTTGCCGAGCACTTCGCCTGCAGCGTGAGGCCGGTAGCCGGCCATGACATCGCTGTCGATCGTGACATTGAGATAACTGATTCCCTTCTGAACGAACTGACAGACAGGCAGTATGCGCGACCAGAAGTCGCCACTGCCAGCCAAGCGCTTCGCCTCGGCTGCAACCTCCGGCGTGATGATGGCCTTGGGATCCATTTCGGCCCTGACCAGCCGGACAACGTCGCTCCAGGACTTCGTCTCCGTCTCCGTCTCCGATGCCAGCAGATAGGCGCGCAATTCCATGCTGTTGTGTTCCATGTCCAGAGGAACGCTCTGATCGCTGCCCGGAAGATCGAAGATTCGCCAGGCAAGCGCGCCCCGCGCTCCCATGGCCTGTGGTTGAGGCAGATCCCGCGAAAACGCCTTCCATTTCACAGTTCCGCCCTCCATCGGCACTAGATCCAAGGAGGCAAACCGCACGGGAAGACTGCTTCGTGGACTCCAATGCACGTCAAAGGCAGCCGACTCCGATTTGATTTCCAGCTCATAGGCAAAGATCCAGCCGGGCTGGAGAAACCGTTCGGGTTTGAAATAAACCGACTTGCTAAGATCCCAAACCCAATTGGAGACCGTCGGCGAATAAACAAGGAATTCACTCCCTCCAAACGCACGGCATTTCTTCCCGTCGGGAGACATGGCCCATGCCTTGAACAGGACAAGCTTGGATGTACCTGCGGAGAAAACGAGTTCGCACACGGTTTTCCGCACGCCCGCCGCGCTCAATGGCATAACCGCATGCCGGATGTTGTAAACAATCGTATCGGGGCTATTCTGGGTGATCCGCATGGCGTCGTGCAACACCCACGCCGAGACGTCCGAGGGCCTTGGATCATCGGCGGCAGGAAGCTTCAACCATTCCGGGAGACGATCAGCCCGCGCCAAGGCAACACAGAGCAAAAAGAAAATCAGTCGTTTCATGATACGGGAAATGCTGGGGGTCTATTTTGATGGGGCATTGCCGGGCTGACGGGTGAGCGCGATGCCGATCTGGTCGGCGACGCACACCCGCTGGAACCAATCCCTCGCCTGGGCGTATTTTTCCACCGGGATATCGATTGCCCGGTTTATGGACGAGCGCTCGACCCTGAGGGCTCCATGTTCTGAGTCGTAGGTCGCGCCAAGCACATACGCGAAATCTCCAGTGCTCGATACGATCGGCTTCGGAAGCGTACCAGGCCGATAACCTTGCGGCAGGCGAACCACGACCGTCGATTTATCGATTTTGGGATACTGGAAAAACACAGGCGTCGTCCGCTTCGACTCGTTGAGCAACGGAGGCTGCCCCGCCTGCAGGATCGAAAGCACAAACATGAGGCGATTGTTCAACATCGGTGCATAGGATGGCCAGTTCAGCGTTGCATGCATGCGCACCGGTTCTTCCGGAGACTCCAGGCCCTCGACCTTCAAAAGCCGCACCTCGCTCGAAGAATCGTCCAGGTCGAACAAGGATGCGGCATAAATCCACCACAGCTCCTGACGAGTCTGCCGAAGGCGCTCCCGCACCTTGTGGGCCTCATGTCCGGTAAACGTCCGGGTGCACCTGCCTTGTAGGTTGCCGTCTGCATCGAGATCGAGATCCATGCTGGTCTCGGCGCAGGAATTCTCCGCTGCCAGCGAAGGGATGTTCAGAAAAGCCTGTTGCCGAGGCATCGCCATCAGGGCAGGAACGCCCTCGACCGTCCACGGCTTCATCCCGAATCCCCGAGGGATATCGGATGTGGGATTGCAGAGTATCCAGTCATCGCCGGCTTTTACGACCACAGACCTGAAGGGCAAAAACTGCTCCGATATCAGATCGACCTGGAAAGGGAATGCCGATCGCAGAGGATGGATCGCGGTGTGGCACTCGAGGCCTGCGCCCCGCAGAAGCCCTACGAGAAAGTAATGGAAATCCGGCTCCCGGATGATCGTCGAGTCAATCTTGTCCAGATTGACCAGTTCCTCGATATCTTCGACGTAGCGCATGAACGTATCTTCCAGATCGGCCCGATTGCGAAAACGCTGGTAGAGCGTCTGCACAAAGGCGTAAATCCGCCTGGCTTTTTCTTTCGGATCGTCCGTCCCCGCCACCAGCTCGCTTGCTTTCTTTTGCACACGATCGGTGACAAAACCCAGATCGGAATCCTCAAGATCCTTCTGTGTCGAAAAACCAGCCCAGGGACCGAGAGAAAAAGGCACCATCTCAGGCAGGGGCACCTTGAACGGATGGCGGCGAGTGACCACGCGTTCCAGGCTTTCATCGGTCTCGATGATCGTCAGGGAATTGTAGGTGTCCGGCGCCGCAAACGGCTCGCGGCGGATCGATGGCAAGTTCTGAGCGGTAAAAGTAACCTGGTTCGTTTTTTCGTCGCTACTCATCTTGCCGCCATGAGGGTTGAGAATGAAGCAGCGGTGTTTGATTTTCCTATCGGCGGGATTGCGACTGACATACTCGAACTGGCGAATGGGGACATCGACTCTCTGGATCGTATTCATGCGCCATCCATACATGGACCGCTCTCTTTCCCATTCCCACACATCCAGCACGGCGCCTTTCACAACGCCAGTTATGGCAAGAAACGTTTCTTCCACGTCAGAATCATAACTACGCCCCAAGAAACCCAGAAGACCATTTCGCCGGCCTTCTTCCAAGACATTGCGTTTGCGCAAGTCATCCTTGCTAAAGGTCTGGCTGGTGCCATCAGGCAGCGTTAGTCGCGCCATGATTTCATATTCGCGATTCTCCGTATCGCGCCAAAGTCGGACAAAACGAGTGACATCGATCGCACGAATGGGATCGTAGATTTTGAATCGCATCGACCGGCTCACCCCCGTCTTTGAAATGGGGGCGAAAGTGCGTCCATACATGCCATTCCTCAGGCGTATCATGTTATCGCTAGAGGGCGATTTCTCGATCTCCATGCGATAATGCAGGATCTCGACCGCCGCCTCGGGTTCGATCTGCGGCTTGTCTTCCGCCAGCTCGGCGGGAGTAACCGGTTCCCACTTGGGATCTGCCGCAGCAAGGGGCCGGATCAGGACAACGATAAGAATGGATAGTCCAAGCCAGACGGAGGAGCTCATTCGCATGGGATTGCAGAATAAAAGGCCCCCTCGGGCGTCAGGATCAACCAGAATCTATTCTATTTTTCTCCAGGAGAGAGACTTTGACAGACAGTGGTGCTCTGCTGGCCAGCAGAGCACACAGTGGCGGCAGAGCCGCAACCAAACCCAACCAATCAATTCAGATTGAACAGAAGACAACGAAGCGTCTCAAGTCATGCCGCCTCAGAGGTCTCGGTGATGAACGCAACCAACGTATCCTTTAATGCAGTCTTTCAGAAAAGCGCTTCGTTACCTTCCGTTAAAATCCTGAATCCGATATTTTTGAGAATCTCTGAAAGAAAGATGTACGCAAGAAAACAACAGACTCAGAGATGGTGAACGAACGACGAAAGGGGGATTGCGGACTTGCCTCCGCGCTCTCCGCGACTCCGCGTGAGACCATGCCTTGGATGGGAATCTACGAGCTAAAAGCTACATGCTTCGAACCAAGCATTGACGGACGGGCAGGTTTCTCGCTTGTGTGGCCGGTTCATGCTGACGATTGCCGATATTTCAAAGAGCTACGGACCACGAACCTTGTTCGAGGACGTGTCTTTGTTCATCCAGCGCACCGATCGGCTGGGCCTTGTGGGACCCAACGGCGCGGGTAAATCCACCCTCTTCAACCTGATCCTCGGCGAGGAGTCAGCGGATGCGGGCACCATCACCTGGGAACGAGGGGCGGACTTCGGCTTCCTGCCCCAGCAAAGCGAACCCGCGGGCGATGAAACCATCCTGCAAATCGCCCTCTGGCAGGTGAAGGGTCTCATCGGCAGGGAGCACGGCGAGAATCCGGACGATCATCACCACGAGACCGACTACACGCTCGAACCTCGCGCCAAACGCATCCTGGCGGGGCTCGGCTTTCGCGAGATCGACCACAATCGGCCCGCGCGCACCTTTTCCGGCGGCTGGGTCATGCGGGCCCACCTTGCCCGCCTGCTGGTCCGCGAACCCGCCTTGTTGCTCCTGGACGAGCCCACGAATCACCTCGATCTCTCCGCACTGCTCTGGTTCCAGGAATACCTCACGCGTTACCCCGGCGGCATGGTGCTCATTTCTCACGATCGCGCCTTCCTCAACGCGCTCTGCACAGGAGTCCTCGAACTGCGCAACAAGACCCTCTACCGCTGGACGGGCGACTACGACGACTTCGTCCGCCAAAAGGAAGAGCACAAGGTGCAGCAATTGGCATCCTTCAAGACTCAGCAGCGGGAAATCGCCCACTTGCAGCGTTTCGTCGACCGCTTCGGCGCCAAGGCTTCCATGGCCTCGCGCGCCAAGTCCAAGGAGAAGCAAATCGAGCGGCTGCAGGACGTGGCAGTCGAGGAACCCGAGGATGACCTGATCCGCATCAAATTCCGCTTCCCCAAGACTCCCCGCTCAGGGCTCAAGGTCGTCGATCTCTCCGATGTCACTCAGGCCTACGGCGACCATGTTGTCTACCGCGGCATGAACTTCCAGGCGGAGCGCGGGGAACGCCTCGTGCTCGTGGGTCCGAACGGCGCGGGAAAATCCACCCTCCTGAAAATCCTCGCCGGCGTAATCCCCATCCAGGGCGGCACCTGCGAGCTCGGCAGCAATGTGAAGGCGGGCTATTTCTCCCAGAACCGGTCCGACACGCTGAACATGAAGCACACGGTGCTCGAGGAGGCCATGTCGATGCGCGACGAGAATCCCGAAGTCACCATGCAGCTGGCGCGCACGCTGCTCGGCGGGTTCCTGTTCCGGAAGGACGATGTCTTCAAGCCGGTGTCGGTGCTCAGCGGCGGCGAACGGTCCCGGCTCGCCCTGGTGAAGCTCCTGCC
>JBAZHQ010000219.1:0-3067 GCA_041652235.1 Opitutaceae bacterium
GCCGACCTCCGATCTCAGACCTCCGACTTCCCTGCTGACTCTGGCTTCCGGCTTCTGGCATCTGGCCTCTTTGGTTGCGGCTCTGCCGCGCTATGCCTTATTGTGGCCATTCAACCTCTGCCCCCGAGCTACAAGCTCACAGCTAAAAGCTACAAGCTATCCTCCCCTTGGACTCCTCCCTGATCGATCTCGTGGAACGCTCCGCCGATTGCGCGGAATACTTCGAAAATGTCTGCCGCGCCGCCGACCGCGCCACCCTGGAGCGCATGGCGCGCGAGTTGGAGGATTACCGGCGCCGCGCGGATAATTTCTATCACCGGGTGCGCGCCATCTTTTTTCTCTCAGCCATCCACCGGTATTTCTTGCCTCCTTATTTCACGGAGGGGGAGTCCGCCCGTTCGGAAAGCCAGGCATCCAATCCAGCCGGATCGACGAACCCGGCCGCAAATTCCTCCGGCCTTCCGGCCTCCTCCCCGTCCGCCGCAAGCGCCGCCATCCCCTATCCTGCCTACAAGCTCGCGCTGGACCGGCGCTTCGAGGAGGCCATCAGCCTCTATCTGGCCCATCAGGAGCGAAACGGAGCATCCGACCCTCTCAGCAGCGCCCTCGCAGCCGCCTACTCCGGCCTGGCGTTCAAGACGCTCGCCCAGCAGGTGCAAAAGACCGTGCGCAAGGTACGCGGCAACCAGTGGATGTTCCGTGCCGGGCACCCGCTCGATTATCCCCTGCGCCTGCGCCGCGAACTGCTCGAACCGAACGCCGATGGCGCCATGCCGGTGCTCCGCGAGGAGACCGCGGTGCGCCTCGATCTCAGCCACGCCGCCTGGAGCGACATATTCTTCCTCGGGATGGACTACCCCGAAGGCGCCAAGGTGATCAATCTATCGGTCGACCTCGGCGTGCATGGGCGCGATGCGGCCACCCAGCCGCCGGTATGCGGCTTTCTGCGGGTGATCGACGACCCCGTGTTGCGCCTTGCCAGCGTGGACCTCGGCGCGACGGTGGACATCCGCGGCATCGACGAAGTCTTCGACTTTGCGAAGGATTACCTGGGCCTGCTCAAGGCGGCGGTGATCGCGGCGGGCATCGTGCCTCCCGGTATGGAGGGTTCCGGGCATGATCTAGCCGCAGTGCTCTCCCGCCTCGTCGGCGCGGGACGCGGCCTGGAAATCGTCAGCCAGGTGCGCGACATTCCCAAAGGCTCGCGCCTGGCCGTCTCCACGAATCTCCTGGGCTGCCTCATCTCGCTGTGCATGCGTGCGACGGGCCAGGTCTCCTGCCTCACCGGCGGCCTGAGCGAACAGGAACGCCGCACCATCGCAAGCCGCGCCATCCTGGGCGAGTGGCTGGGCGGGTCCGGCGGCGGCTGGCAGGATAGCGGCGGCATATGGCCGGGGATCAAACTGATCCAGGGCGAACTTGCCGACCAGGGCGACGCCGAGCAGGGCGCCAGCAGGGGGCGCCTTCTCCCCCGGCATACGCTCTTCGGCGAAGACAGCATCTCTCCGGCAACGCGCAGGGAATTGCAGGACTCCCTCATCCTCGTGCATGGCGGCATGAGCCAGAATGTGGGACCCATTCTCGAGATGGTTACCGAGAAATATCTCCTCAAGCTCGAACACGAGTGGAAGGCGCGCCTGGAAGCTCAACAAATCCTGCGCGACATCCTCGAAGCGCTCAAGGCCGGGGACGTGCGCAAGGTGGCCGAGCTGACGACACGCAACTTCGCCGGCCCCCTGCAAAGCATCATCCCCTGGGCCGGCAACGCCTACACGGAACGCCTCATCTCAGAGATCCGCGGCGCGCTCGGCCCGGCCTACCGCGGCTTCATCATGCTCGGCGGGATGTCCGGCGGCGGCATGGGCTTCTGGGTGGACCCAGAGGCGCGCGCCGAGGCCCGTGAAACCATCCTAGCCATCATGCGCCGCACGAAGGCATCGCTCGAGCATGCCCTGCCCTTCGCCATGGACCCGGTAGTTTACGACTTCGAACTCAACGAACGCGGCTCCATCGCAGCCCTCAGGACCGGCGCGGAGGCCATGCTCTCGCCGGAATATTATCTGTTTATGGTTCCCCGCTGGCTGCGCCAGGATCCCCGGCAGCTATCGCGCGCCGTGCGCCTGGAGATGGACCGCTTTTCATCGCGTCAGCTTTTCGATCTGGAGCGTCCGCTCACGGCGGCGCTCGTGCAGCGCATCTTCCCGGCACCCTCGACCGACAAGGCGTCCAGCAGGGACAGTCTGACGGATCTGCTGCGGGAAACCGGTTTCGATCCCTTCCAGCACGAGCGGATCCGCGAGGATTTTCGCGCAGGGCGGATCGGCCTCGCGCAAAGCCGCTTCCCCGCAAGCACCCAGATCGAGGACGCTCGCCCGGGGGACGTCGCGCCGATGCTCCCCGGGGATGCCGACGCGGAACGGGCCGGACGCGCCGCCCTCTCGCAGGGGCGCGTGGCGGTCGTGACGCTGGCGGCGGGGGCCGGCAGCCGCTGGACCCAGGGCGCCGGCACGGTCAAGGCGCTGCATCCCTTCGCCAGGCTCTCCGGCAGGCATCGCAGTTTCATCGAAGTGCACCTGGCCAAAAGTCGGAAGGCCTCGCGGCAGTTCGGCGCGCCGGTGACCCATCTCTTCACGACCAGCCACCTCACGCACGACGCCATCGGGAAATTCCTGCAATGGCACGGAAACTTCGACTACCCCGGCAAGGTGCTTCTCTCCCCCGGGCGCTCCATCGGCCTGAGAATGATACCGATGGCGAGAGACCTGCGCTTTGCCTTCGATGAGATGCCTCGCCAGCGCCTCGATCCGCAGAAGGAGAAAATGCGCCTGAGCCTGCAGAAGGCGCTCATCGAATGGGCTATTAGTTCCGGCGAGGCCAGCGATTACACCGACAATGTCCCGCTGCAATGCCTGCATCCCGTCGGGCACTGGTACGAAGTGGCAAACCTGCTCCTCAACGGCACGCTGCGGCGGCTTCTCAAGGAGCAGCCGCAATTGGAGCACCTGCTTCTGCACAACATCGACACGCTCGGGGCCAGCCTCGATCCTGCGATCCTCGGGCGCCATTG
>JBAZHQ010000219.1:3077-7584 GCA_041652235.1 Opitutaceae bacterium
GCGACGCTGTCCGTGGAGGTCATCGGGCGGCGCGTCGAGGACCGGGGCGGCGGGCTGGCGCGCGTGGGCGGCCAGTTGCGCCTCGTGGAAGGCCTGGCCCTGGCGCGCGAGGAGGATGAGTTCAAGCTCAGCTATTACAACACCTCCAATTCGTGGATACACATCGACCGGCTGCTGGCCCTCTTCGGCATCGACCGCGATTCCCTCTCCGACGCGGCGCGCGTCTCCCAAGGCGTGCGCGCCCTGGCGGCAAGGATGCCCGCCTACGTGACCTTGAAGGAAGTCAAGAAACGCTGGGGCAACGGCCAGGAGGACATCTTCCCGGTGGCGCAGTTCGAGAAGCTCTGGGGCGACATGACCTCTCTGCCCGATCTGCCCGTGCGTTTCTTCGCCGTTCCGCGCCTGCGCGGCCAGCAGTTGAAGGAACAGGCCCAGCTCGACGGCTGGCTGCGGGACGGCTCCGCCGCCTGGATCGAGAAATTGTGCGCGTTTTAAGCGGCGCCGCGCCCGGCCCTCTATTCCCCGCCGCTCAGCCGCGCTATCACCGCCGGGAGGAGGGCATGCTCGGCCGCATGGATCTTCGCGGCAAGGGACTCGATCGTATCTGTAGCCTCGATACGCACGGCGGCCTGGTCGAGAATGGGGCCTCCATCGACCTCGGTTGTGACGTAGTGCACCGTGCAGCCGGTGACTTTGACGCCCCGGCGGAAGGCCTGGCCGATGCCGTCGAGGCCCGGGAAACTGGGAAGCAGGCTGGGATGCAGATTGACGATCTTGCCCGCGAAGGCGTTTAGGAATTCGGGCTTGATCACCCGCATGAAGCCGGCGAGCACGACCAAGTCGGGCTTCTCGGCGGCCACCGCCTCGATATAACGGCGCTCGCCCTCTCCCTCCAGCTTCGTCTTGAACGGGGCCGGGTCCAGAAAACGGGCAGGCACTCCGAAGCGCGGTCCCAGCGCCAGGATGCCCGCGTCCGGATTGTCGGAGAAGATCGCCACCACGCAGGCCTGCCCGAGTTTTCCCGCCTGTTGGGCGAGCAGGATGGCTTCGGCATTGCTGCCCTTTCCTGATCCGAGAATGACAACGCGCATGGTTGGTATCGCCTCAGGTTTAGGATCACAGGCATCCTAAGCAAGCCGTGTTTGCCGCTTCCTCACATTACTCCCTTACGCCCTTATTTGCTTACACTCTTACGCTCTTATTCCCTTACGCTCTTTCGCGCTCAGCCTCCTCCGGCAACCGCAAGCAGTTCTTCCGGCGTGACGGCATAGACGCCGAGATGGGCGACGGAGATGCCTGCGGCGAAATTGGACAGGATGGCGGCTTGTTCCATGGTAGCCCCCGCACATCGGGCGAGCGTTGCCACGCCGATCACGGAATCACCCGCGCCCGTGACATCGTACACCTGCTTGGCCCGAGTGGGCAGATGGAGGAATCTGCCATCGGAAAGCAAGGTCATGCCTTCGTCGCCGCGCGTGATCAAAATCGATCCGATTGAAAGCTGCTGCTGGAGGCGAAGCGCCGCATTCTCCACATCCTTGTCGCATTTGAGCGCAAACCCAACGGCCTGCTCGGCCTCCTTTTTGTTGGGAGTGATAAGCGAAGTGTTGGCGAAAAGAGCGATATTCTGAGGCTTGGGATCGACGGAGATCACCTTTCCCCCGGCGGCGCGGCTCACCACCGTCCTCACAAGCTCGCCGCTGAGGAGCCCTTTGCCGTAATCGGAGAAAATGATGCCGTCCACGCGGTCGATCAATGGCTCGATGCGCCGCAGAAGGGCCTGCATCAATTCGCCGGAAATGGAGCCCGTCTTCTCGCGATCGACGCGGACGACCTGCTGATGCTGCGCGATGACGCGCGTCTTGACCGTGGTGGGACGGGAGGTATCCGCCAGGACGGCGCTCACATCGCCGCCCAGAGCGACGGTGCATTCCTTAAGTTTGAGGCCGTTCTCATCATCGCCGACAACACCTGCGAAGAACACCTTGGCGCCCAAAGCCAGGAGGTTGAGACCGACGTTGGCGGCCCCGCCCGGCTTGAATTCGTCCTTGATCACTTCCACCACGGGAATGGGCGCTTCGGGCGATATTCGCGTCACCTTGCCCCAGAGGTACTCGTCGATCATGAGATCGCCGATCACGAGAATCTTCAGGCCGCGAGCCTTGCCTATGATTGCGGCCGCTTGGTCTTTGCTTAAGAGAGAATCCATGCTTTGTGGAGCCAGCGGCGAGAATCGCCGTTGTTCCTTAGCTATTAGCTTTTGGCTTCGAACTACAAGCCAAGAGCGCCGCGCCAAGCCAGGAGATGCGTGAAATCTGGCGCCTGACGGAGCGGCTATGCCGCGCCGCCGACTCCCGGGATCTCCAGAGTAAACACTGCTCCCTTGCCAACTCCCTCGCTTTCACAACGCACAGTGGCATCGAGCTCGGCAGCGGCGTTGATGCAGGAATGCAGGCCAAACCCATGGCCGTGCTTTCGCGTTGTGAACCCGAAGCTGAAAATCTTGCCGAGGTTCTCAGGAGGAATGCCGACGCCATTATCGCGCACCATAAAAAGAACGCGCCCCTGGGGCGTGCTCCTCAGGCTGATGGTCACCTCCTTGTCGGTCCGTCCCGATTCGTCCATCGCCTGCTTGGCATTGCGGATGAAGTTGACGAGGATTTGCAGCACCTTGTGACGGGCGACATGCACCACGGGAACCGGCTGGTAGTCCTTGATCACGGTGATGCCATGGCGATTGAGGGAGGCTTCGCTGATGCGGATCGATTCCTCCATGAGCTCGACAGGCGCCAGATTCTCACTGCCGTGGGACATCCGGGCATAGTTCTGCTGCGTCGATATGATTTCCTTCACGTGCTCCACATTGCCGCGGAGCAGCTCAAGTTCCTTCCGGCATCGATCCCGCTCCGCCACCAGGGCCTGGGAAAGCTGGATCAAGTAGCCCGGCAACTGTTTGCCTTTGGAATCCTGGGTTAGAAAGACAGGCAAGTCGGCAAGATGCTGCTCAAGCATCAGGGATGCCTTGCCCATATTGGGGGCGCGCGACCGGGCCAGCAGATCGAGCACCAAACTTGCCGAGGTGGTCACGCTGTTCAGCGCATTGCCGATGTTGTGAAGAACACCGCTGGAAATCTCCGCGATGCCGGCCATCCGGGAGGCCTCCAGCAGTTCCTTCTGCATATTGGCCATGCGTTCCTCAGCTTCTTTACGGGCGGTGATGTCACGGGAGATCCCGAAAGTGCCAACAATCTTTCCTTCCTGATCCCGAAGAGGCATCTTGGATGTGGACTCCCAGGCAACATGCCCGTCCGGATATGTCTCTCTCTCCTCAATGTTTAACAAAGGTTCTCCCGTGCGGATTATCGTTTGCTCGTCGTCATAAGCAGGTTGCGCATGCTCCGGTGTAAAATAATCGAAATCGGTCTTGCCCAGCATCTCATCTGGTGAAGATGCCTTTAGTCTGCTGACAATCACATCATTAACCCAAATAAACCGGCTCTTAAGATCTTTGAAATATATGCCATCCCGGACGTTGTGCATGAACGCCTGGAGGATGGCCTGATCTTCGGGCTTGGTCGGAAGGGGCTTGAATTCCGTCATGAGGCAAGGTTGTCGAACTGCCTGATATCAGATACTCGCTGGAGGCCACCAGCTACAAGCTTCTTTGGCTTGGCGCCGATCCTCAAGGCTCGTCGCCAAACCGAGCTTCCCCGCTTCCATAGGAGAAATGCCTAAAGTTTAGGCCCGCGGGACCGATGTGCCCGATATAACCCTTAATGTAAACTCACGCTTATGGCTGGCATTCAACTCTCAGGACTTGGCTCTGGCTTCGATTGGCAGGCTGTTGTGGATAAACTCATGGAGGTCGAGGCGACTCCGAAAACTCGGATGCAGTCAGAACAGACCACCAACTCGACGAAAAGCTCGGCTCTTTCCGCCCTGGACACGTATTTATCTGCAGTGCAGACCTCGGTAAATGCCTTAAATACGCCAAGCTTGTACACCAAGCGCACTGCAACCTCGTCCGTCTCCAATTCCACTTGGTCGGCGAGTGCGGCAAACGGCACGATAACCAGTTCATATAAAATAGCCGTCACCGAGCTCGCCACTGCTGCTGTTTGGAACGGTGGAAGCGATATCGGCAAACCTCTGGACTCGACGGGGACCTACCCCACTGCCTCGGTTTCCACCCTCATGTCATCGCTGCCAACGGGCATACCCGTCACAGCAGGCACATTTACGATCAATGGCAGCCGTATCGACGTGGCGCTTACCGACTCCCTTGACACCGTCCTCACCAATATCAACACGGCGACGAGCGGTGCTGTAACGGCGACCTACAATAATACCACGGACAAGATCGAGCTCCGGAGTACAGTCCCAAGCGCCCCGATCGTCCTTGGATCGGGCAACGACTCCTCTAATTTTCTTCAGGCCATGCGCCTGGCCAACAATGGGACAGACAGCATCGACAGCGCCAGCATGCTGGGGACCACGACTGCATCCC
>JBAZHQ010000220.1:0-7572 GCA_041652235.1 Opitutaceae bacterium
CCAACGTGGGGAACACGGGCATCTCGTGGCAGGGCGAAGTCTCCTACAAGAGTAACGTGCCCCTGCAGGTGGACGACGTGGAACTCCTCTTCGCCACCATATCCGCCCTCAACCCCCTCTTCGGGGCGAACAACCAGATGGGCAATTATCTCGGCCAATACAACAAGGAGGTTCCCGGCTATCGCCGCCATGATGTCTGGACCGGCCAAACCACCATGACGAAGGTCTTCGGCCCCATGCTCGGCGCCAGCCAGACCGTGATCGTAGGAGAGGTCGGCGGGGTCTGGGCGAACCTTCCCGACAAGAGCGTTCTCCGCTATGACGGCCCCGGCACTTTCACGAGCGGCAGCGCGAGCGCCATGACCAACACCGGCAACGGCGCCTACGCCGCCACGCCTTCCAGCGCGTTCGCCGATTCCTTCTCCTGGGGCTATGCGATCGTCTCGCGACTTGAGTACAACAACGTCTTCGGCGGCGTGAACGTGGCGCCAAGCCTCGCCTTCACCCACGATGTCCAGGGCGTCACTCCGCTGCCCTTGGGCAACTTCATTCGCGGACGCAAGAGCATCACGCTCGGAGTGGAATTCACCTACCAAAATCGCTGGGCGCTCGATCTGCGCTATGTGAATTTCTTCGGAGGCGGCAATTACAACCTCCTTTCCGATCGCGACTACGTTGCAACCACATTGAAATACTCGTTCTAGTTTTCAAAATCCAATCGACCGCTTTCCCATGAATCTTTCCACCAAAGCCCTGACCGTCGTGGTCATCAGTGCATTCAGCCTCGCGTCCTCGGCATCCGCCGCGGTATCAGCCGATCAGGCCGCGCGCCTCGGCAACGATCTCACTCCCCTCGGAGCCGTCAAAGCCGGCAATGCGGACGGCACCATCCCAGCCTGGGATGGCGGCATCGTCACTCCTCCCGCCGGCTACAAGTCCGGCGACTTCCATCCCGATCCCTACGCGTCCGATGCTCTCCGCGCCACGATCACCGCGGAGAACATGGCGGCCTTCGAGAGCCAGCTCACCGCGGGACACATCGCCCTTCTCAAGGCTTACAAGGACTACAAGATCCTCGTGTATCCCTCGCACCGCAGCTTCTCCAATCCGGAAAGCGTCTATGAGAACACGAAGAAGTGCGCCACCACCGCGCATCTGGTCAATAGCGGCAACGGCTTCGCCGGAGCCATGCGGGCCATCCCCTTCCCGATCCCGGAGAACGGTCTTGAAGCCATTTGGAACCATCTGGCCCGCTACCGCGGAGTCAGCGCCATCCGCTACATCAGCCAGGCTGCCCCGCTTCGCAACGGCAGCTTCTCGCTCGTCGATTTCGAGGATGAGTTCCTCTTCAATTTCTACCGTCCCGACATTGAAGAGAAGGATCTCAATAACATCTTCGTCTACTTCAAGCAATCGGTCGTGGGTCCCGCCCGCGTCGCCGGCTCCATCCTCGTCGTCCACGAGACTCTCGACCAGGTGAAGGAAACCCGCAGTGCCTGGATCTACAATCCCGGCCAGCGCCGCGTCCGCCGCGCCCCCAACGTCTCCTATGACGGCCCGGGCACCAACGCCGACAACATGCGCACCACCGACCAGTTCGACATGCTCAATGGAGCGCCCGACCGCTACGATTGGACCATCGTCGGCAAGAAGGAGATGATCGTCCCCTACAACTCCTACAAACTTCACAGCAACCAGACCAAAGTCGCCGACATCATCAGGCCCCTCCACCTCAATCAGGACCTGGCCCGCTATGAGTTGCACCGCGTCTGGGTGGTGGAGGCGAAGCTCAAGCCCGGTTGTTCGCACATCTATCCGCGCCGCACCTTCTATATCGACGAGGATAGCTGGCAGATCCTTTCAGTCGATCAATATGACGCCCGCGGCCAGCTCTGGCGCGTCTCGGAAGCCCATTGCGTGAATTACTATGACGCCAAGGTATTCTGGAGCACGCTCGAGGTTCACACCGATCTCCAGGCGGGCCGCTATCTGGTCATCGGACTGGACAACGAACGCCGCATGTATGACTTCGGAGTGAAGCGCACGCCTGCGGACTTCAGTGCCGACGCCCTGCGCCGCGAAGGCATTCGCTGACCCGAACCCGCCTCTGAACCCCTAATTCCGCAGACCGGATTACCACGAGAAACACAATAACCACATAAAGAGTGAAATAAGAAAATCAGCGGATGCCATGCAGTATTCACATGCTGGGTGAGCGCCCTCGTTCTCAGATCATTTTATTTTTGTGTTTCTTGTGTTTTTTGCGGTCGTTCGATCGCGTTCCCTAAGTTTATTGTACTGCCGTGTCTTCAATTCCTCTCAGCCTGCGAGGATTTCCAAAATGAGCGTCTGTGTTGCCTCGTGGGATTTCCCCGATGGCTGAAAGCCGATCGCCGACAGCCAAGATCCGTCTGAACTTAAAGCTTATAACTTACATCTTATAACCTCTGTTGGTGTGGCTCTGCCGCGCTATGTTTTCTTTTTCCTTTTCGCCATTTCCCGGGGTGAGTGCATCGCGATTCCTGTTCGCGGCACTCGCCCTTCTCTCCCTCAGCGCGTCGTCGATGGCTCAAAATCCGGCCGTCGCACGAACGCTCCTGCTCGACATCGCGCGCGTCGGCTCCGAGATCGTCGCCGTAGGCGAGCGGGGCGCGACCCTGCATTCCAGCGATAACGGACAGACTTGGTCCCATATTCCCAGCTCAACCGCCGCCACGCTGACAGGCGTCTCGTTTGCGCCGGCCAGTCACAAAGGCTGGGCGGTGGGGCATCAGTCCACGATCATCTCCACGACGGATGGAGGACGGTCCTGGAAATCATGCTACGATTCTAAAAACAAGGATCTCATCTTCCTGGATGTCCTGGCCCTCAAGCCCGACCACGTCATCGCCGTGGGCGCCTTCGGGCTCGCAACCGCCAGCCGGGACGGCGGGCTCACATGGAATCAGTTCAATCCGACCGACGATGATCAGCACCTCAATCGGATCTCGATGAGCGAGGATGGCATGCTGTATATCGCCGGAGAAAGAGGCCTTCTCCTGAGATCGGCCGATTCCGGCGCTTCCTGGGAGAAAATTCCTTCCCCTTACGAAGGTTCGTTCTACGGAGTCCTTCCCCTTGAGGACGGCGCCCTCATGGCCTACGGCCTGCGCGGTCATATCTTTCGCTCCGAAAGCGCAGCATCGATCGACTGGAAAGGAATCTCGACAGATTCTCCGGCCCTTTTGGCGACCGCGTTCCGCATGAAAAACCGCACCATCGTCGTCGCAGGCCAGGCCCGCTGCTTTCTGGTCAGTCGCGACGGAGGTCACAGCTTTAAGCCTTGGGCGCCTGGCATTGTTTCCGCCGTTGCCGAGCTTCTCCAAACAGAGAATGGAACCCTCATCGCCGTGGGCGAGACAGGCATAAGCCTGCTCCCTCTCCCCTGATGGAGGATTACCTACCGACCGATCATGGCCTCATCTATCGAGCGATTTACCTCCTGGGTCTTCAAAAAAAGGCTAGTCTTATTGCTCGCCTTCGCCGCTCTCACGGTGGTCATGGGATGGTTCGCCGTTCACGTTCGCGTGGATGCGAGCTTCAATAAGTCGCTGCCGATAGGCCATCCCTACATCCGGACATTCACCAAGTACCAATCCGAATTCGGCGGAGCCAATCGCGTGCTGATCGCGCTGATGTCGGAAAAGGGAGACATTTTCAACGCGTCCTTCTTCGAGACGCTGAAGCAGGTTACCGACGATGTGTTTTTCATCCCGGGAGTCGATCGCGCCCAGGTGCAATCCCTCTTCACTCCCAATGTCCGCTATGTCGAGGTCGTGGAGGATGGTTTCTCAGGCGGCACCGTCATCCCGGCGGGCTTCACGCCCACGCCCGAAGCGCTCCGGGTCGTTCGGGACAACATCATCAAATCGGGCAAGCTCGGGCAACTCGTCGCCAACGACTTCTCCGGGGCCATCGTAAGCGCGCAACTTCTCGAGGTGGACCCAACGACCGGGGCCAAGCTGGACTATGCCAGTGTAGCTCGACAACTTGAGGCCATTCGCAAGAAAGTGGAATCCGGCTCGGATGGAGCCGTGCGCGTCGCCATCA
Organism: Opitutaceae bacterium; assembly: GCA_041652235.1. Taxonomy (GTDB): domain Bacteria; phylum Verrucomicrobiota; class Verrucomicrobiia; order Opitutales; family Opitutaceae; genus MWDT01. The sequence continues at coordinate 4,090 of JBAZHQ010000220.1, forward strand.
TCGGTTTTGCCAAAGCCATGGGTGACGTTGGCGACGGGGCCAGGGGCGTTCTCATCTATTTCTGCGCCTCCATCTTCATCACGCTCGTCCTGGTCTGGAGCTATGCAGGCCGGTGGAAACTCGCGGGCGCCCCGATTCTGTGCTCGCTCGTGGCGGTGGTATGGCAACTCGGCGGGCTTACGGCGATGGGCTTCGGCATCGATCCGCTTTCGATCCTCGTCCCCTTCCTGGTCTTCGCCATCGGCGTGAGCCACGGCGTGCAAATGGTGCGCGCATTCCGCACGGAGGTGTTCGGCGGCAGGGACGGGCTCAGCGCCGCAAAGAAAGCCTTTTCCCAACTCATTACCATCGGAGGCGTGGCCTTGCTGACCGACACCGTCGGCTTTCTCACCATGCTCGTGATCGATATCCGCAGCATCCGGGAGCTCGCGATCTCCGCCAGTTTCGGCGTGGGAATCATCATCATCACGAATTTGTTTCTTCTCCCCATCCTGTTGTCCTACCTCCGCCTGCCTGAAACGTATGCACAATGGGTGGCGATCCGCAGGGTTCGCACCGATCGGGCATGGAGCCGCATCGCCGACGAGATGAAACCCGTTCCCTCGCTTCTGATCATCGTCGTGAGTCTGGCCCTCGGTTTCTGGGGCTGGAACAAGGCGAAGGAAATCCGCATTGGAGACCAGCACGCGGGCCTTCCGGAACTGCGCAGCGACTCCCGCTACAACCGCGATACCGCCGTCATCACATCGAAGTTCAACATCGGCGTGGATATCCTGTCGGTCATCGTGGAAGCCTCTCCCAATGCCTGCGTTGATCCCGAACTGGTGCAGCTCATGGATCGGTTCGAAGGACACATCCGGGCCGTGCCGGGCGTGCAATCCGTCATCTCGCTCTCCTCGGTCGCCAAGATAGTGAACTCCGGTTGGAACGAGGGCTCCCTCAAGTGGCGCATCATTCCCCAGAACCAGCAGGCTCTGGCACAGGCTGTCTCGCCCATCGAAACGGCGACCGGGTTGATAAATCCCGATGGCAGCGTCATGCCCATCATGATTTTTCTGGCCAACCACAAGGCCGAGACGCTGAGCGCCGTCACTGCGGCGGTTAAAAGTTTCGCCGCCGACCATCCGGCATCGAAGGCGAAATTCTCCCTTGCCAGCGGAAATGCGGGCGTCATGGCCGCCACCAATGAGGTGGTTGCCGAGGCCCAATTCCCCATCGTGCTGTGGGTGTTCGGTTGCGTCATTGCGCTGTGCCTGCTGACCTTCCGGTCCCTGCGCGCCACGATCTGCATCGTGCTGCCTCTCGCGATTGTCAGCTACCTTGGCTACGCGCTGATGGTCTATCTCAAGATCGGCTTGAAGACCTCCACGCTGCCTGTCGTGGCGCTGGGCGTGGGCATCGGAGTCGACTACGGCATTTATATCTTCGCCCGTCTGAAACACGCCCTCAAGTCGGGTGCTTACTTCGAGGACGCGATGTTCATGGCCTTCAAGGAAACGGGCAGCGCGGTCCTCTTCACCGGGCTTACCCTCGCCATCGGCGTGGGCATGTGGCTGTTCTCCGACTTGAAGTTCCAGGCCGACATGGGGCTGCTCCTGATGTTCATGTTCATCGTGAATATGCTCGGCGCCCTCCTGCTGCTCCCCGCGATGGCCCGCTGGTTCTACCGCCATCATACCCGCAGTGAGCGTGGCGAGAGAGCCATGCGGCGCTGAATGCAGCGGCCGGAGGCCAACGGTCGGACGGTGGTGCTGCTGCACACAGTGGCGGCGGAGCCGCCTCGGTCGGACAGTCGGAGGTCGGAAGTCGGGCAAACCGGAGCTGTCAGCAGTCAGAACAATCCCATTCGTGGCTCCAAATCTAACGGATACGCTGTTCCCCGGCGACAGTTGTGTGGTTTTCAGCGCCGACTTCCGATTTCCATGCTGGCCTCTGGCTTCTGGCCTCTTTGGTTGCGGCTCCGCCGCTCCAGGTTCTCCGTGACCTTGAATCCGAAATGATTGTTTGGATTTGGTTGTGCCAATGGGGCTGAGGCTCAAAAACCTGCTCCATGGATTGGACCATTGAATATCGAGACGGACTGCACCTGCCCCAGGTTGACTGGTGGCTCGATTCGCGCAGACCCGTGCCGCGCAGTTTCGTCTCTCATGCCCACTTCGATCATCTGGGTTTTCACAAGGAAATTCTCTGCACCGCCCCCACGGCCCGGCTCATGCGCGAACGCATGCCCCGGAAGCGCATCGAGCATGTGCTTCCGCTGGGCCATGCCGAAGCCCTCACGGAAGATTGCGCGATCACGCTGCTGCCCGCCGGGCATATCCTCGGCTCCGCCCAATGCCTGCTCCAGCATGAGCAGCTTGGGTCTTTGCTCTACACGGGCGACTTCAAGCTCCGCCCGAGCCTGATCGCGGAGCCCTGTGCCACGCCCCATGCGGATGTTCTCATCATGGAAACGACCTTCGGCAGGCCGCAGTATGCGTTTCCGCCGCCGGAAAAGGTGCGGGACGACATGGTCGCCTTTTGCCGCAAGGCCCTCGAGGAAGGCATCACTCCTGTTCTTATGGCCTACAGCCTTGGCAAATGCCAGGAAGCGCTTGCTCACCTCGGCTCTGCCAACGCGCCCATCATGCTTCACCCCCAGCCGCTGGCGATGACCCGTATCCATGAAACCTTCGGGTGCGTTTTCCCGCCCTATCGCGACTTCAAGGCCGATGATCTTCCCGGGCATATCGTCCTCTGTCCGCCGCTCTCGCAAAAATCGGGGTTCCTCAAGCAGATTCCCAAGCGCCGCACCGCCTTCATCTCGGGTTGGGCCCTTGATCGCAGCACGATCTACCGCCAGCGCTGCGACGCCGCTTTCCCTCTCTCCGATCATGCCGACTACCCCGATTTGCTCCGCTTCGTCGAACTCGTCCAGCCACGCCGCGTCCTGACTCTGCACGGCTTCGCCGCCGATTTTGCCGCCACGCTCAGGGAGCGCGGCATCGACGCTCTCGCCCTCGGCGTGCCAAACCAGCTCTCCCTGGGCCTCTGAATCCAGAACGTCGAAAACGAACGGCCACGAAAAACAGTGCACGGCGGAGCCGCAACCACGGTGGCTGTAAGGTGTAAGCTTTAAGCGGTAAGTCGGACCGGTCATGGCTGTCGGCGGTTGGCTTTCAGCTATCGGAGAATCCCCACGTAGCAAGATTGCCCCCCTTTCGGGAAATCCTCTCAAGCGGCGAGGAATCTGCACGGCCTTTTTCTCCGCTTCTCCGCAGTAAAAATGTCTTTGGATTGGATGATCGGAACCCCAACCTATTTTTACTGCGGAGAAGCGGAGAAGAAGAAAGGAATTCAAAGGGAGGGAGCTCTTGATAAACAAACCTCTTTGGTTGCGGCTTTGCCGCGCACTATCTTTCGTGGCTATCAGGATTGTTCGATTGATGCCGGATGGAACTTGTAAACTGCCCGGCTGACCATTCCGTGTTCCATGACGTCCAT
>JBAZHQ010000221.1:0-7545 GCA_041652235.1 Opitutaceae bacterium
ACCAGTGAGCCGCCAGCATCGCGATGCGATGCGAAGCAAGGTGGCGAATCTGGCCTCTTGCGCTATTCGGTTGCCCAACCATCCCCTTGAAAGCAATTCTTATTCCACTGAAAACAGCGAGGAACCAATAACCTAGTCGATCCGACCACGTCGCGGCCCCCGCGGTTTCAGTCGGCGTGAGGCGGTGTGTAGGGCTACCGAGGTGCTCGATCACACGGGCGTCGCGGCCCCCGCGGTTTCAGTCGGCGTGAGGCGGGCCGTAGGGGATCAGGTGCGCGCGACGTCCATCCGGGTCGCGGCCCCCGCGGTTTCAGTCGGCGTGAGGCGGTGATGCGTTGGTTTTTCATGTGTCGGAGACCTGCGTCGCGGCCCCCGCGGTTTCAGTCGGCGTGAGGCGGGAATGCGTTCCTGTGCGTCTGCATCAGCCCTCGAAGTCGCGGCCCCCGCGGTTTCAGTCGGCGTGAGGCGGCGAGAATCGCAACCACGCCCACACGCATCGCCATGTCGCGGCCCCCGCGGTTTCAGTCGGCGTGAGGCGGCGCAGCTACAGGGATTAACCAAATCAAGGGCGCGTGGTCGTCGCGGCCCCCGCGGTTTCAGTCGGCGAAAAGTTTTTGTAACCTGTCCCTGTAACTTGGAAATTTTCTGTTCCGACCCTGTTTGGTCATTAGGAAAACTCGACGTTACATTTGCTATAACTTTATGCAGGCTCACTTATGTCTTCGGTTGGAGATCGGAAGATAGGCGATTCTAACTTGATCGGTGTACTTATATGATATAGGCATAGTTCTGCATTTTATGTCTATTCTATCACATAATGCGCACTATTCTGCTTTTTATTAATAGTGTTAAGTAATTGACATGAGCTGCCTCTTTGTGCTTTCTTATGCGTGTTGTAACACAATTGAAACTTAAGGTGCATAAATACGCCTATTATGGATCTATCCTACAAAACATCCGATGAATCCCAGGTCATCCTAGGCGAGCGGCTGTGGGCGCTCCGTTTGAGCCGCAACTTCACGCAACGCGAGCTTGCCGAGAAGGCGGGGGTGTCGCTGCGGGCCTTGCAAAACCTGGAGGCTGGCGCGGGTTCGACAGTTGAAACGCTCTTGCGGGCTCTCAAGGGGTTGAATGCCTTGGACGCGATCGAGACACTGGTGCCCCAGCCTAGAGTCAGCCCCTTGGCTTTGCTGAAGAGAGACGAGCTTCCCCGCCGGGCCAGCCATCCACGCATCAAAAAGGGCACTACGCCGTGACCCCGGTAATCGAAGTTCGCATCTGGAACACTCGCGTCGGGGCGGTCGCGCCAGATCCGGTGCTTGGCTGCCATGCCTTCGAATATGACGAAACCTGGCGTCGTTCGGGCGTGGAGTTGTCGCCGCGTATCATGCCAACCACAGCGAAAGAACGTATCTTCGCCTTTCCCGCCCTGGGTGAATCTTTCAAGGGGCTTCCCGGGCTCTTGTCCGACGCGCTGCCGGATGATTTCGGCAATGCACTTATCGATGCCTGGATGGCAACGCATGGTGTCAACAAAGCGGCGATCACCGCTCTCGATCGGCTGGCGTATATGGGAAAGCGCGGTCTCGGCGCGCTGGAATTCCGCCCCAGCAGGGGAGCCAGAAAGGAAAGCGCTCAACCACTGGAGATGAAATCCCTCGTGGAGACAGCCCGCAGGGTGCTTCAGGGGGATTTCAGCAACGACTCTCATGCCCAAGCCGCCCTCGCCAACATCATCAGGGTCGGCACTTCCGCCGGCGGAGCGCGCGCCAAGGCGGTGATTGCATGGAATCCCGCCACTCGCGAAATCCGAAGCGGACAATTCGATGTCAGCGACGGTTTCGAGCACTGGCTCCTGAAATTCGACGGCGTCGGCAAGGACTACGAACTCGGCACATCCGCCGATTACGGTCGAATCGAATACGCCTACCACCGTATGGCGCTGGCTGCTGGGATCGTCATGTCACCCTGCCGCCTGCTGGAAGAAAATGGACGGGCTCATTTCATGACCCGCCGCTTCGACCGCGATGCAAATGCCAGGCACCATATCCAGTCGTTGTGCGCCTTGTCGCATCTCGATTACAGGCAACGGGCGACACACGCCTACGAACAATACTTCCTGGCCGTTAGCGAACTGCAGCTCGGCGACGCGGCGCTCCAACAGGCCTTCCGCCGCATGGCATTCAACGTCATGGCGCGCAACTGCGACGATCACACGAAGAACTTCGGATTCCGCCTAAGGCAAGGCCACCTGTGGGAACTTGCTCCAGCCTACGACGTGACTCACGCCCACAACCCCCAGGGGGAGTGGACCAGCCAGCATCTCATGAGCGTCAACGGGAAATTCGACAACATCAGCCGCCCGGACCTGCTCAGGGTCGCGGAGCGTTTCAGTGTCGCGCGGGCCGAAACCTCGTGCGGCGAAGTGAAAGCCGCCATCGGCAACTGGTCCGCCTTTGCCCGCGAAGCCGGCGTCAGCGCGGCCGAGGCCGACCGTGTGGCACAGGATTTCCGCGTCATTTGAATTCGAATACCGGCTTGAAACACTAAGAGCATGGAGCGGCGGAGCCGCCTCCGAAGAGGCCGGAACGGTTGAGCTCTACTCGATATCTTCAGGCGCTTATCCTCGTCCAAATTACGCAAGTCGTTATAAATATTTCTCATTTCATGCTTTAATTTTTCTTAATTACGCAGTTCTTACGCTTTGTATTCTTGTCACCGTCTATTTTTCTGTATTTCAGTCAGATCATAACTCGTTCGCTTTTTGATAGATCAAATAATACCCAAAAAAATTCTCGATAGATTTAGCATGATTGCAGTGAGAATCTGAGGCTTGGTTCCCCCGCCAATTTACTCCTCATATTTCTCATAGATATGCTCTTGTGATTCTTTCTATCACCAGAGTGATGTCGCTTCGTGCGCCATTTCCTATCTCGCTGGATTTCGTCATGATAACCTTAAATACCCGTCCTCAGCCTACGGCTGCCAAACGATCATTAATCGATATTTCCTACCTGAATAGGGGAGTTCTCTATTCCCAGTTCATCAGGGTATATCACAGCCTTCACGGGCAGAGCAGCAGCCACAGGGATCGCCAGACCGATCATATCCGGCTGCGCATTGAGATCTCCTTCGCAGGATCTTCTCTTCTCCTATCGGAGAGTGAAACAACGGGCGCTGTCGCTTGCGGGAGGATAAATGTGATCCAGTCGATGACAGTCAGTGTCGAGCGCCCGGGCATCAAGACACTTTCCGAGCGCGAGGATGCATTGCCCTTCCTTCAGTTAAACGTTCAATCCCATCAAGCGGTATTGAGAACAAAAAGATTGGTGCCGGCTCTTGTCCCTTTCCTTGAGCAAAGTCAGCCGAGAGTTTTCGATGCCGCGATGCTTTGGGACGAATTGGCTTCCGCAAAACATAAGAAGCCAGCCAAATCCAGGAAGAAGCGTTTGCCCATGGATCACGATTCCATCCAATCTCCCGGCAAAGCCCGCCAACCATCGACCGACAGGCCCCGAAGCGATGCTTCTTTAATTTCTTTGCCCGAATTACACATGGCAGTGGGTTGCTGATATCGTCCTTCTTGAGCGTGCGCCCATTCGCCGCGCATCCAGGAAACGACTCAGCTTAGATCCCTCAACAAACCGAACACCGGATCGAAAAGACGCCGGTAGGTGTGGACAATCATGCCGTCCGTGAGGCCGGCCAGCCAGTCGCAGATGCGCCGCGCCTTGCCGGGTTGCGTGGACTCCGAATCGATGAGCCAGCCGACATGCGAAGGCAGGACACAGAGCACCCTAGCCTTCTTTTCCACGTAGTTTCCCCAGCAGGACGCCCAGAGATCAAAGAGAATTTTCCGCGCTTTGTGCTCCAATTGCTGCAATTGGGGACTCTCGAAAATGATGTCGTTCGCCATCTTCTTGTAGAATGCCGCCTCGCGCTCCGCCCTGGGACCGACGATCAGCTCGAAGCGATAGCGATTTGTCCGCTCCGACATGAAATTGGAGCGTTCGCGCAAGCGGCAGGAAGTGATGAATCCACCGATCTTCTGGGCGAACTCATTCTCAAGCCTGTCGCTCCGGATCGCCCGAAAAAGACGGTCAATCCATCGCTGCCTTTCCACATCGATCTTTTGTGAGGCCGCCCAGTTCTCGATGCGTTCGATCGTAAGGAAACCCGCGCGCACACTGTCGACGATGTCGTTTAGCGAATAGGCGGCATCATCGGCCCAGTCCATGATCTGGCATTCCACGCTCTTGAAAGCGTTGAGCCTTTCGCCGTCGCTCATATCGGCGGGAATCCTCGCCCCGCCGGAAAACAAAATCGCGGACGCTCTCCTGGGGATCGTAAAGGAAATGATTGCTCGGAGGGGACGGAAACTCCCTGAAGAGCTTCTTGTATTTCAAAACGCCATCGAGGAGTCCTCTTGAGGGCAGCATCCCGCGCGTTCCCGACTGGTTTTGAAACATCGTTGAGGTGAGCAGATGAAGCGTCTGGGCGTTGCCCTCGAAACCGCCCCAGGGAAGCATCAGTTCCTGCAGTGTGCGCTCGCCGGAATGCCCGAATGGCGGATGGCCCAGATCATGAGCCAGACACACCGCCTCCACCAGATCGCTGTCGATCTGGAAATCCTCTTTCAGAGGCGCGCCGCGCGAGAGCAGATAATGGCATATCGAGCGCCCTATCTGCGCCACCTCCATCGAATGAGTCAGGCGCGTGCGGTAGAAATCGTATTCACCGGAAAGAAAAACCTGGGTCTTCGACTGGAGCTTGCGGAAGGCATGAGCGTGAATGATGCGGTCCCGGTCGATCTGGAACGGCGTCCGGTAATCCACCTTGCGAGGCCCGCCGAAGGTCTCCGAGTCGAAAGCGTTGTAGAACCGGTTAGCCATGGAAGAATGGGCTGCATCCTCCACAGGCCCCCGGCGTTGGCAATGCCGGAGCGGAGGGCCGCCGCCTCACAGGGGGCCTACAATCCCTCCGGCACGACAATTCCGCGGGCTTCGCAGAAGGCGCGCATGTCGCCCGCCATCGGCGCGGCGAACACACGGGCTATTCCTGCCTTCGTCAGATCGATCTGGGAGCAATGCAGCGCCTGGCGGGACAGCAGGAGTTTCTCCGCCAGGGCGGGAGTCCAGCCGTGATCGATGAAATCGAGGAAACAGCGCTCATCGGGTCCGTAGATCTTGTCCCCGACGAGGCATTTCCCAAGCCATTGCGCGTGGGCTCTGATCTGATGCTTGCGCCCGGTCTCGGTCACGACGCGGGCCAGGGTGAAACCGCCTCCACACGAAAGCGGAGTGAAGTGAGTGACTGCTTGCTGGCCGTCGGGTCTCACGGCGGATTTCACAAAGATCTGGCTATTGTCGTCGTCGCCGAGCGGCTGGTTAACCGTCACCGGTTCCGAAAACTCGCCCGTCATGATGGCGAGGTAGGCCTTGCCCACGCGGCGATACTGCATCGCCTTTTGCAGGCGGCTGGCCATGGCGGAAGTCTTCGCGAACACCACCACGCCGCTCGTCTCGCGATCGAGGCGGAAGACCAGATGAGCCACGGCAAGGCCCGAATGCTCGCGCACTACTCCGACAAGGCTGGACCAGGGCCCCGCCTTGGAAGGGTGGCAAACGACATCCCCGGGCTTGTCGATGACGATCACGTGCTCCTCGTCATAGAGTATCCAGTTTTTGAGTTCTTCGGGCGCGATCATGCGCACCGGCCCCTGCTTGAGGCGGCGCGGCCAGGCGCAGGCCCGCCGGGGGTTGAAATCGGGACTGTCGGGCTCACCCATGGCGCGGCCTTTCCCCGACGGGACGAAAACGCGCGACAACGCGGGCTGCGAGTTTGGCGGCCAGAACCTTTGGAAGCTTGGAGACCAGGAAAGTGCCAACCTTGTTCTTCCATCCGCTCGTCACCAGGGACCTGCCGGATGCCAGTGCGCGATAGCTCGCCTCCACCACTTCGTCCGCTGTCTGACCCAAGAACGCGGGAATGACCGGGTGCTCCAGGCCTGCGTTGCGGAAGAAGGCCGTCGAGGTCGGCCCGGGGCATACGGCAAGCACTTGGACCGGGCTTCCCCTTAGTTCCTCGGAAAGGGCGAGGCTCCAGTGAAGAAGGAAGGCCTTTGTCGCTCCGTAGGCGGCCATAGTGGCAGTGGGCTGGAATGCGGCGGTGGAGGCTACATTGATGATGGCTCCTCCCTGGGCGCGAAGCCTGGGCAACAGGCGCCCGGCAAGCTCCACCGGAGCCCTCATGTTCACATCCATCATTTCGAGGGTTCTCGCGAGATTGGGCTCAGGGAAAGAGCCATATGTGCCGTATCCACTATTGTTGATGAGCAGCATGCGCCCCGCAGGGATCTCCCGATCCAACTCGCTCCCCAGTTCCAGGCACGTTCGTTCGACCTGGTCCTTGTCCGCAAGATCACAGGGGAAATGGCGTAGTTTGAGCTGTTGTCCGGGTATAACCACTACCTCAGGTTTCCTCCGGGAGAGATTGAAAATCTCCAGCTTCGGGTTATACCTGATTGCGTGCTCAATGAACGATTTTCCGATCCCGGAAGATCCGCCCGTGATGATCAGGGTGCGGAAGGATCGCAGCATCTCTTCAGGACTCATGTCATAGAGCACCATTGGACTTTCCGGGCCTCAAGCCCGAATCAAAACCAAAATAATCCATGAACAATACCCATCCTTCGCACGAAGTAATCGTTTCCGGTATTCACCTCGACCTCACCCCTTCCCTCAAGGCGTTCGTTCAGGAGAAAATGGAGCGATTGTTTCGACACGAGGTACGAATCGTGCGCATCCGGGTGGAGCTTGAATGTGATTCCAAGCAGCTACCCGATCAGAGGTTCACGGCAAAGGGCCATGTGGAGATCCAGGGACCCGACAAGAACGCGAGCGTCGTCGCCGACGACTGTTACAAGTCGATCGACCTGCTCGTCGACAAGTTGGACCGCATGATCAAAGCCCGAGCTGAAGAGCGTCAGGACAAGAGAAAGCACCCGCAAGGTGTCGAGTTCGAAGGTGTCGATCTTCCAAAAGCGATCTGACACCGCAGTCCCAGCAGAAGCGTCCCTCGCCCTGTGGCGGCCGGGGGACAGCAAAAAACCCGCCCTCCAAGGCGGGTTTTTTGCTGCTCGAGGTGAAGAATTGCCCCAGACGCAGCTCCTGAACTCGGCTTGGTGACTTCGGGCGAATTCACCGCTTCATTCGCCCGAGCCCTTCGCGCACGAGGGTCTCCGCTTCAGGCGAAGGCATTCGCCATCGCCACAACCTGCCACCTTATTCGAACCACATTGCTGCGCTAATCCCGAAGTCCCTGTAAGGAGCCCTCCCCGGTGCCATAACCTGGCCCAAGAAGACCACGACCTTTCAGCTTGCACAGCGCCACCCAACGACACCATAATTCTCCTGAACATGAGGACTTGAGAGTGAGTGATTCGTAGGGGAAGGAAGATCAGGCGGCAAGCCTTGCGCCCTCTGAACGGCGGAAGTCGACGATGGAGCGTAGGAATAAAGCGAGTTTTCGATTGGCGGGAGCAGC
>JBAZHQ010000222.1:0-7522 GCA_041652235.1 Opitutaceae bacterium
CGAGGGCTTTCTCGATGTAGTCCAGCTTGTTGACGAGCAGGACGGAGGTATTGATGCCGTCCTTCTTGACCTCCGAGTGCACCGCGCTTTTCGCGATTCGGGAGATGTCGGCCGCGGCGGAGTCGATCCCGCTGGATCCGGACGCACCCAGCGCCGATGCGATTTCATCCCACAGGCTGCGCCAGCTCTGTTTTGCTAGGCCTCGCCGGTGAATTGTGCCGTGGTACTTAATCGCGTTGGCCAGGCTTCGCGCCCGCACGGTGATGGTTTTCTGCGTGCGCGGGTGCCCGAAGTAGCCTTCTACGTCAAAATGCTTGCCGTCCGACTGAGCGGTGACCTTGCGTGTTTTCGGGGAAATGCGAGTCGATGCCCCGAGAGAGCGGATCACAGAGCGCGCGGCGGCCCCGACGCCCTTGACGATGTCGTAATCCAAATACTTCACAGCCGCGTCGACCGCGCGAAACAGCGCGTCCACGTCCTTCTTCGGCCATTCGATTGTCAGAGCATCACTCATTCGGGTCTTCCACGTTCAAAATGATGATTCCCGCGCGATCGGCGCGGCGGGCAATGCGCAAAGGAACCCAGTCGCCGCCCTGCGACAAGCAGTTGACCTCGATCTTTGCCCCTTTCGGCAACGTGATCTTTGCCGTCTCGGAACTGGCGAGACATCGCACCGTGATTTGTCCCTGATCAAAAGGCCCCTGGTCGCTGCCCTTCCGCGCAAGATCAATTCCTGAACACAACGCCTTTGGGATCACATCATGCCCGCCCACGCGGATCTGCGCCCGTGCCGTTGGCATGGCGTCCCACGTCGCATTAAAGGCATTGATGAAGGCGTCCATGTGTCTTTCGGCCGGGGGCGGCGGCTGTGCCGGAGCGCCCCCTTAGTGGCCTGCTGCGTTAATCCGACAAATGCGGCGTAACCATGAGCACCGAGATCGACTTGCTGATGGTCGTGTTTGTGCCCTGGAGCGTCCCGAGCACGCGCACGTACTTGTGCAGCGCGTCCAGGTCCACGTTGGCCTTCTGGACTTGGCCTGTGGACGCGAGCGTGAACGGTGCCAGAACGCTGGCAGATACCGTCGAATAGGTTCCCGTCGCCGCAATTGCGTGCTGCAGAACCACGTTCATATTCGAGATGGCGTTGACAGACAGGTTATCGCCAGAGATCACGATTATTTTGGCGTTACCATGGTACGCACTGATGTCAGTGCCTGCCTGAACCACGCCGTCTGTCGAGACCGGCCAGTAATTCGCCGCGCCGTTCGTGAACACCACCAGCTCGCACAGGTCGAGGTACTCAAGACCTGTCGCGTCCTCGCCGGCAAAGCCCGGCAAGCACATGGCGAGAATCGCCACAATCAGAAACATTTTCTTCATTTTTATACCCTTTCGATTTTTTGCGCTTCGATCGTCAGGGCGCTCCGTTCCTGGCGGAGCGCCCTAGCAGATCAGTGTTTAGGACGTCACCGCGGCGTTGTAGGCAAGGGCCTGACCCAGCCGGACCATGACATCCACGTCTTGCAGCCCGACCAGGCGGATCCCGCCCGACGCGCTGAGAGTGGCTGTGTCGACGTTCAGATCAACGCCATTGCCCCAGATGCCGACCACGACAGTGGCCCAGTTTCCGAAGAACAGGCTGTTGGCGCCGATGTCCTCGCTGATGAGGTACGGGAAGCCAATGCAGCGCTGCGAATCCGGATCGAGCACGAAGCCATCGCCCGTGCCGCGCGCCGTCGCCGCCAGCTTCGCCCACACCTCTCCGGTCATCGCAAACTTCTGGCCGTCCGCCTGCGCGCTGTCGGCCATGATGGATCCGGGGAAGTTCAGGATTTCGGCATACGTCGGGGTGCCCTGCGTGACGCTCGGGTTATTGATGCCCGAGGCGCCCGTGATTGCGGTCGGCTGGCCATCGGCGCCCGTGCCGGCAAACACCGCGATCTGGACCGTCCGCGCAATGCGCTGGATGATTTCATCGCGCACGAACATTTCGGCCGCCGGAGTGCTCTGCAGCAACATCTTGCGGCTGATGTCCACCAACGCGCCGGCGGTATGCGGGGAGCCCGTAACCTGACCCATCGTGGGCGCGCTTTCGGTGATGTCGGATCCTTCCGCCACCCAGTAACCCGTAGCGCCGGCCGTCATTTTCGGGATGGCGATGTCGCCAACCAGTCCGCTTAGGAACTTGACGCCCAGGGGGCCCAGGATGGAATTCGTGCGGAGGAGGTCGATATACTCACCGGCCAGCAGGTTCGTCGCGATCGTCGCGCTCGAGGTCCCGGCCTTTGTCAGGTCGCGCTGGGCGAGAACGGCGTGCGGGATAATGATCCCAGTAGCCGACTTGCCGCTGATCTTAGCGCATTCCTGCGAGACTTCGCGCTCGAAGCCGATGTCCACCTTCGCGCCAGCCATCGAGCGGATGACGTTCAAGAGGCTGTACTGACGGGTGATCTTCTGCTGCTCCTGCTCGCTGCCGCCGATCGGAGGCAAAGCCTTCACAACGGTGCCGTCGGGCTTGCGAGCCGCCAGCGTTTCGATCTCCTTGCGGGCCGCGGTGATCTCCACGCCCTGTTTCTCGATCACGAGGGAACGGACCTCTTCCAGTCCTTTGCCGTCGTCGATCAGTTTCTGCACAACATCGGCCTTGATGCCGTGCTCCATCGCCATGCGGAACATGGCCGCTACAATCTTGGGATCCATTTTCTTCTCCTGGGGATGTGCGGCTGTTGCCGCGGGTTCTTTGGCGGCGCGTTCGACGCCGACCGTTACATCGGCGGGCACGGGCTCAAAGCTCGCCTCGTAAGGACACCAGGACATGGCCCGTACCACCGGGATTCCGTCCTTGTCTCCATCGAGACGATAACTTGCGGAGTCGACCGTGTAGCCAATACTGACGTTTCTCCGCAGTCCTTTTGCCGCATCTGCCGAAATTTCTTGCGCGCGGGCGCCGGTGCAGAATTCCACCGTGCCGCCCAGCTTGCGGTCGTTGAATTCGACCTTTGCAATCAGGCCAATCTGGTCGCCATAGTGTCGGTCGCGAATGACCAGGCCCTCCTTGCACCGGCTCATGTCGACCGCCGCCGGCGAATGATCGAGGATTTCAAACGCGCGCTGCCATTGATCGTTGAAAAATACATACGTCAGAACTGGTTCTTCGCTCGATACGCTCATGCGCACGGAAATTGATCCGCCCTCTTTTCCAGGCTCGCCGCTTTTGCGCGTGTCGATTACCTGCACAAGGCCGGCTCGAATCAGCAGATCCTGCTTCTGTTCAGTGGACGGTTCAGGGTTTGACGGCTTCTTGTTTCTGTGTCTCATCGTTGCCTCCGGTCTCTTCTTTTGTCGCATTCGGGTTGATTGGCCCCAGGCCGAGTTTTTCCACGGCGGGCTGTTCGCGTCCTAGGGTTTCGCAGTTGTCATCGAAATCGCCGCCGAGGTCTGACGTCACCTGCTCGTTTGTCTTCCAGCCGTGCGCCACAGCCATCTCGGCCGCCTTCATGTCGTCCACCGGCTGGACCCACATCCAGCGCCGGCCGCGGAACATGTGCTCGGCGAACTTATTGAACTTTTCCGGGGGTAGATCGCCGCTGATGGACAACGAGAGAAACGATCTCATCCAGGCCATGAACTGCCGGACTTTGCTTTGCGAGATCATGTCCGCCTGCATCACCATCCACATATCGCGCTCGCAGATCGTTCCGGAGCGGACCGACGAAAACGACACACCGGACCAGTCATTTGCCCAGGCGGAGTATTCCACGCCAAAGCCAGTGGCTACGTCCTTGAGCATGGATACCTTGAACGGGGTGACTTCGCGGTTTGGGTGCTGGGGCGTGTGCACTTCCTGCTTCCAGCCGATCGGCAGGACTTCCGACTGTCCGGGCTCTTTTTCAGCAATCAGCGCCGCGGCCACATCGCTGTTATCCTCGGACGTCAGATCCGCGATTTCTTCGCCGTCGCCCTTCGGCGCGTAGTACGAGCGCAGGCTGCACGCTTCATCGCGCGCGGCCGTCAGCTCGGCCTTGTCATACTCCTCCAGCATCTTGAGCTTGATGATGGCCGCATGGGTTTCCGGAACGCCGCGGGGCTGATCCTCGTCTTCCTGGGTAAAACCATGAATGACCCGGTGGGCCGGGATCCGGGTGAGCGGGCCGCGGCTTGTGACCACATAGGCGTAATCCGGCTCCGTGCGGAAGTAGTAGGCGACGGGCGCCAGGTCCGGAAATGAAAGTTCGACCCCGCAACGGACGATGTTCCCGTTCTCGAGGCGGTCCGCGTTGTACCACTCGGGGCACGCATCCGGCCGGACAACTCTGAAAGTGATGCCATAGGGGTTCGCTGCCGGCTCGATCAGCATAAAATACTCGCCGTCCCGCAGCCAGGTTTTCGCATTCAGGCGGTCCACTTCCGCTTCCGTCTTTCGTCCGGTGGCGTCGAAATAAGTACGCAGCGTCAAAGGATCGCGCGCCGTGCAGAAGCGCCACCAGTGGTACTGAATAAACCGGGCCGCCGCGTCATCCAGCGTGCGCTCCCCGCTCTTCCCACGAGGTTCATCATGCGGGGTGGACTTGAACGCAAAGCCTTCGCCAACGATGTTCGTAGCACCTAGCTTCAAAAAACGCTTGGAGTGGGCGCTGTTTTTTGCCATTTCGCGGGAGCGGCTTCTCATCAGCGGGAGCTGGGCCGTGATCTCCTGCGCGCTGTAGCCGCCGTCCCACTTCCAGCCGGCCAGCAGGCGATCCACTTCCGCCGCGGCAAAGCCACGCATGGCAATCCCGCCACGGCGGCGCGATTCACGTTTTGTCCAGGGCCATCTCATGTGAACCTCGACCGGATGATCCGCTTTTGGCGGGACGATGTTTCGCGGGCGATTTCGCCTCGGTAGAACTCGCGAAGATCGAGCAATTCCTGAATGCTGTTATAGGTAATGCTCATGTCGCCCTGTTGGATCGATCGCTTGTTCGTCGTTCCGAAAGATGCGATAGCGGCTTCAACAGCCGTCAGCGCGGCCTGATACTGCGAGACAGTCAATGGGGAGGCCGTGACCTTGATCGCCCCGGAGTCGACGGCATAGACTCGCGCGGGATCCGCAAGAGTGGCCAGCGCGGTAAAGCGGATCGTTCCAGCCCTCCAAACAAGGGTTTGCGCGGCAGTAACCGTCAGCGTCCAGCCAGTGTTCGCGCCGTTCGCGGCGGCATTGACCGTGATCGGGGTGGCGGCCGAGAACGAATAGGCGAGGGTATAGCCGCCGGCCGGGGTGATTCCGGGGATGATGATGTCGTTTCCAGCCCAAGCGTTGACGGAATTGTCGGCGGCGACGTAGATGGTCTCTCCGGCGATCACCGCCGCGGGCAAGAATCCAAGGTTGCTTCCGTCCATATTTCGTTGATGGACTCGGGCAAACAAAAAGAGCGGCGTCAGAAGGTTAGGCTCCTAACAGCCGCTCTAAGTTGTCCGCTTTCGGCGCGAGAGCTGGCCGGCTCCCGTGCCCGTTTTTCCATCTACAGTCGAGAATTCACATTACGCCGAAATTCGTCAATGGGTTATTATGCTTTCAATTCTACCGGTAGAATAAATCTTTACGTTTTGACCAAAACACCACTCTCTGTAGTGGCTGTGACCGTTCCCGGATCGCAATAACGGGCAATTTCGCGGGGGGTCATGGGCCAGACTTGGTTGTGCGTTTTATGACAGGATAGGCACTCCCGCCATCGGATCATTTGGCGCGTCAACGGGTTCGGCGTTGTGGTCCCGCCTTGGCGCCACGGGCCCGGCTCCCCACAGTGCGGGCACTTGATCAACGGCACGGGGATCGCCGGGATCGGGCCGCGGGGCTCAATTACGGGGTCTCTGGCCATCACTTGAGGATCTCGGGTCATCACGTTCTTACTGTGTTTCTTCTTCGTCATTTCGACCTTTCTTTCTCCGTCGTTGTTCCATCCATTTGCCGGCCCGACACCAACCGACAGGCAAGCACCAGACGCGCCCGGAACGGACACAGCAACATGCTGCGCCACGCCGCGTCGTTGTCTGCTCGCATGGCGTCCTTCACATATTTCCGCAATCTCTTCGCTTTCATCGCATTGCCTTTCTGTGGCTGGGCCTTCCAATGACCACCCGCGCACCCTTTCGTTGTCGATTCGCTCCATCAGCCGTTTGACTGATCGGCTGGGCGCCCAGGATGGACGCCGCCACAAACAAGCCCGTGGCCACGTCGCCCCAGTCATTACGGCCCGTCAGTCCCCACTGGTACACCTCGCCCACATCTGTTTCCGCGTAGCTGATCAACGGCTCGGCACAAACCCCGTCGGCAAACAGCGTATGGCGCTCACCCTTCTCGCCAAAGAAACTGATCGCGTCTGAGGCCGCGGTCGGCAATAGCCATCCTTTTTGCTGCCGGAAGCGCCAGTAATCAGCATTGTGCACGTACACCTTGCCCTTGCCCGGCCAGCGGGCTCTGTGCCACTGCTCTCCAGGCTTCCCGATCCTCGCTTTACTCGGCCGGTAACTTCGCGAACTCCACCCACGAGACGCCTCCCAGGGCACCTTCGTATTTCTGCGCCCCAGCCAATCGAAGACCGCCTGCATCCATTGCGCGCCGCAGTCCACCAGCATCAGGTCGATCTGCGCGGGCTGATCGCCCTTCTGCAGCGTAACGCGGTCCATCATCTCCCCGATGCCCGTCAGGCCACGGATCACGCACAGGTCATCCGTTTCAGTCGGGGTGGAATTGTCGATCAACAGGCGGTCGTTGCCGGGGTGCATTCCGTAGTCGATAATGGAAATGCACCGTGAATTTGTGATAGCCGCCAGCGCCCACCGGATTTGGTCCGCGTTCACATCGGCAAAGCCGGCAATAAACGCCGTGTTTTCAGGGACGTGGCGGCGAGTCTGTCCGTTCACGCGCGCGGCCACCACATAAGGCAGCAGTTCCAGCGCGGACGGAATAAGCGCCTTGGGCTCATTCTGATACTCGGCCCAGAACTGGTCCCCGGATTCGAGGAGCAGGTTCTCCGCCGTCTGCAGCGCGCTGATTTCTCCGTCGCGCACACGGTGCTCCCACGACACTTCAGCGCCGGCATCCATGGCTTCCTGATGCTGACTGTAAAACTCCGTCGCCGCCGCAAACCCTCTCCCCTCACTTGTCTCTTCCCTATAAATTTCCGCATACTGCTTCCACAGTGTGTCTTGCGCCGTCGGCCACTTGTGCACCAGCGAGCAGGTTTCACCCTGCCACTCCGGGTGTAGCTTATGATCAAGAAATCTATCGGATAAATCGCCCTTGCGAATAATGGTGCAGGGCATGACCGCCGCGATCCGCTTCCGGGGCCCCGCCAGCCCCAGGACGTCGCCCGTGATCGTTCGTTCCCGCTGATCGCATTGGCTCACGCTCTCCGCGCTCTCGCGCGTCTGCGGATCGTCCAGGATTACAAAGTCGGGCCGCAAAACCTTGCCGGTCTTGGTGTCCTTCCACTTTCCACGGATTGCCCCAGTCAGTCCGTGTGCCTCTAGAATTGCGCCG
>JBAZHQ010000223.1:0-6187 GCA_041652235.1 Opitutaceae bacterium
AAAATTCGGCCTGGAATATGTCGCGACCGGTTCGATGCTGGAGCAGGAAATCAAGAAGGGCACCGAAACCGGGAAAAGGATAACGGCCCTCTACGAGAACGGCCAGTTGGTGCCTGACGAGATCGTGGTGCAGCTTATCGAGAAAAAACTGTCCGATTCGAAGGACGTGAAGGGGCTTATTTTCAAGGGCTTTCCTCGCACGCTGGTGCAGTCCTACATCCTCGACGGCCTGCTGCAAAAGCACGCGTCGTCGATCTCCAAGATCATCGAGATCCAAGTCCCGACCCTTGAGCTCATCCGGCGGCTCGACGCGCGCAGCAAGACCGCCGGCTGCATGCCGTATGACAACAGCACTTCGAAAATTGTGAAGCGCTTGCAGGAGCACGAAGCCAAGACCGTTCCGGTGATCGAGAAATACAACCAGTTGCACGGAGTGGTCAAAATCGACGGCCAGGGCACCTTCGACGAAGTGTTCGAGCGAATCTCGGCAGAGATCGAGAGCGGCTTGAAAAGCATGAGGTAGCAACCAAAGGAGCTAGAATCTGGGAGCTAGAAGTTAGAATCGCTTGAACAACCATAGCCGCTACTGGACTCAACGTTCCACAAGGAGGGAAGTATGCGCGCAACTTGGATTACCAGTGCAGTCACGGGTGCAGTCTTTGGATTCGCGGCTTCTACCGCAGATTACACGGGCGGCAGCCTATTGAGAGTTGAGGGCAGTATTCTGGTGTTGCTATTTGCGTCTTCGTTTATCTTCGGCGTTATCGGGATTTCGCAGCTCCGTGAGATGGAAGCGAAGTGGCGATCAAGAAGTTTTTGGAGGTGTCCACCAATAGAAGAACAGGCGGCCACTATCTTGCCGACGTGGGGAAGAATGGTGGCCTGGTTTGCATCGGCAGCGTGCGCCTCCATTCTCGTGAAGGTATTGCTGTGAAGATGCGCGGATTCGCCGCCAAGAAAAAGCTAGAAGCTAAAAGCTCCTAGCTATCAGCTTCACATTCCTTACTCCACTTACGCTCTACCTCTGAGGCGCTTCGAACTCGACATACACGCGTGCTGCCGCCGAGGCTGTGGCTGAGATGATTGGAGCGATCGCAACCTTATTGTTTTTTGCGTGCACTGCGGTGTTCGCCAATCGCTCGGCGTCGTTGCTCGGGCCGCTGCCAGCCAATGCCCTGCGGCTGTTGCTCGCGGCGTTGATACTCGGCGTCTGGGCTCATGCCGTCGGCATGGGGCTCGGCGGGGTTTCGCTGGGGTGGTTTATCCTGAGCGGAATCGCGGGCTTTGGCGTGGGCGGGGTGGCGATGTTCCAGGCTTTGCCGCGCCTGGGCTCGAGTTTGGCGATGCTCATCGTGCAATGCTTTACCGTGTGGGTGGCGGCGGGGTTGGAGTGGGCCTGGCTGGGCACGCGCCTGAGTTCGGCCCAGCTTGGCTTTGCGGTCCTTACTCTGGCGGGCGTGTGCATCGGGCTAGCCCCTGCGAGTTGGCCGAGGCTGGAGCCCGCCGCCTGGAAGTCAGGCATTGCCTGGGCGCTGTTGTCCGCGACGGGGCAGGGCGTGGGCGCGGTGCTGAGCAGGAAGGCGTTCTTTGTCGCCCGCGCGGCCCAGGCCATGCCCGATGCGGCGACCACGGCCTACCAGCGCGCCTTGGGCGGACTCGCCGTGGCCGGCCTGGCGCTTGTAATAGCTTTCTGGATGCGGAAAAAGGAGGGGGAGGGCGCGGCGCGCTCCTCGCTGCCCGCTCCCCGTCAGGGAGGACTCAGGGCCGCCTGGCCGTGGGTGATGGGAAACGTGCTCGCAGGGCCCGTGCTGGGCGTGACCTGCTACCAGTGGGCGCTCAGCACGACGCCTGCGGGGATCGTGCAACCCGTGGTCGCCGCCTCGCCGCTCGCCACGATTCCGCTGGCCGCCTGGATTGAAGGAGGCTGGCCGCGCTTCCGTTACTATCCCGGCGCCTTGCTGGCGGTGCTGGGCGTCGCCGGGTTGTACCTGGTGCGGTGATCAGTAATCAGTGGACAGTGGACGGTGGTGCGCTTTTGCGCACACGGTGGCGACGAAGTCGCCTTGGATTCGGTTCCATGATCTCCGTGTTAAAAAATCAGAAATGCTGCATCCCCTGGTCTTGGACAATCACTTTACGTTCCAATCATGAGTTCGTGAGGCCGAGCTGAGATTCTACAAAAGAAAAAGCGCCGAATTGCATCGGCGCTTTTTGAAAGCAAAAAAATGAAGAAGAGGCTTAGACAGCTTCGACGATTGCGACGCGGCGGTGGGCCTTGTCGAACTGAACGACTCCGTCCTTGAGGGCGAAGAGGGTCCAGTCGCGACCGGTGCCGACGTTTTTGCCTGCGTGCAACTTGCTGCCGCGCTGGCGAACGATGATATTTCCAGCAATAACGGTCTGGCTGCCGAAGACCTTGAGACCAAGGCGCTTTGAATGGCTGGTACGCCCGTTGCTTGATGTTCCCTGTCCTTTTTTGTGTGCCATGGATATTCGCCTCCTTAGACGCTGATTGAATCGATCTTGATTACGGAAAGCTCTTGGCGGTGGCCTTGCTTCTTCTCGTAGCCTTTGCGCTTCTTTTTCTTGAAGACGATGATCTTATCGCCGCGCTTGTTCTCGAGCACAGTCACCTTGACGGAAGCGCCTGCGAGAGTGGGCGTGCCCACCTTGAAGCTGGCGCCTTCGCCTGCGGCGAGGACGTCTTTAATTTCGACGGTCGATCCCTTGTCCGTTCCAGGGAAGCGGTTAACGATTAAAATGTCGCCCTCGGTCACAGTGAACTGCTGGCCTTGGGTCTTGATGGTGGCTTTCATAAATAAAAGCGCGGATAAAGCTGGTTGTGAGGAGCAAATGCAAGGCTGAATTTCACAGAAACGCACTACTGTGAAGCTCAAGACCCTGGAGAAATATTTCCGTCGTTGACTGGTATCGAAAAGGAGGCCCGGAAGCCGCCTTGTCAACGAGGTTGATATCCGGGGCGGAAGATTTGCGATGAAGGGCTCTACGGTTGAGCCTTTTCCGGAGCTTTTTCCGCTTTCTGGGCGGGGGGGCGCTGGCTTTCGGCATTCAGGATGAACACCTGCTGGTAGTAATGCTGGCGACGCTTGTAATCGGAGGGGAAGAGGAGCCGGTCGATAAGGGCGCCGGGTTTCCATTGTGCTTCCCTGGCGCGCTGGGCTTCGAGGGCTGCCACGCGGGCTGCTTCCCGATCGGCTGCCACGCGTTTCTGGTTCTCGATATCCTCGAGTTTGCGCAGGGTGGCAAGGCGTGTGGCTTCCGTCTCGGCCGCTTCCATTTCACGCTCGGCTGAGAGACGTTTCGCCTCGCCTTCGGCATTCTGCTTCTCACGGCGGAGGCGCTCGAGCTGTTCGGTTGCCTTGAGTGCTTCTGCTTCGGCAGCCATGCGAGCAGCCTGTGCCTCAGCCTGTTCGGCGCGAAGGCGAGCGAGGCGTTCCGCGGCTTCCTTGGCTTCCTGCTCCGCTTTCAGGCCGGCAAGTCGCCGGGCTTCCGTTTCTGCGGCGACGAGCTTGGCGGCTTCTGCCTTCGCACGGTCGGAATCAAGTTTCTCCGCAGTGGCGCGCCGGGCTGCAAGATCGCTATCGGCGGCCGACCGATAAGCCCTGATGCCAAAGAATGCGGATGCCAGGAAAAGCAGGGATATTCCGATTATGGTTAGCGTGCGTTTCATTCTGGGAAAGACAGTCTCGCGAAATTGCAGCCCACTGCGAGCCTTTGCGCTTCCTGGTGGCGATCCTCCGCGGAGCAAGGTATCATAAGGTTGGGCAGGGCGTTCAAGATGGAAAGGAAATGCGACCGCAGCGGGCGGGCGAGGTTCATTCTACGACTGAGAGCGGGGCCGATCCGGTTGAAGGAGCGGTTTGTTTCGGGCTGCGCAGGAACTTGGAGTAGATGCCGTGATAACTGAGGTAGAAGAAGGCGCCCACGGCGATGCTAACGATGCTCAGGCCCAGCCAATATACGGGCCATGCAGTCACTCCATCACCCATGCAGATCTTGCGCCACCATCCCGTGAGAAGGTATCCAGCCAGATTGCCGATGCCGCTGCTGCACAAGGAGAGCAGGGCCTGGGCGCGCGACTGCATGTGTTTCTCGATGCGCTCGGCAAGGTAGATCTGGCCGGTCACGAAAAACAGGGTAAAACACGGGCCGTGCAGGCTGATGCCGGCGATCAACCATCCCTTCGAATCCAGGGTGAAGAGGGCAAAGCGGGCGATACCGAAGAAAATTCCAATCAGGAAGACCCATTTCAGGCGGACGCGGGCAATAAAGCCGGCCATCGTGAAAAGGCAGATCATCTCGCTCACCTGCCCCAGCGACATCAGGGCGGCGGGAGAACTTGAACCCCGTTCGGCCAGATGGAGAGGAGTGAAAGGATTGACTGCGGCGATAGGGATCGCAAACAAAAGGGAGGCAAGAAAGACGGCCCGATGATCCCGATTTCTGAGAAGCTCCAGCGCATCGAGTCCCAACATCTCCTTCCAGGTGCGGATGTGGTCAGGCTGCGGCAAGGGCGTTACCGAGGGAAGCAGGTAGGCCAGGAATCCCATGGCCACGGTGACGACCGCGCCGGCATAACCTGCGGCCGGCGAGGTATCCGCATGAAGGACCCAGCTCACAAACCAACAGGATACCGCCCAGCCGATCGTGCCCCACATGCGCAGGGGGCCGAAGCTCACCGTGGGATTATCAAGCGTGTTCAGGACGATGGTGGTGAGGAGGTTGCTGACAGGAATCTGGCAGACGGAGAACAGAAATATGAAGATCAGCATGGGAGCGCTGCCCCAGCCGAGATCGATCGATAGAAAGCATAGCCCGATAAACAGACCTGCGCCCCAACTCAGCCAGCGCACCAAACGGGCGGGAGCGACGCTGCGGTCCGCGATGGCTCCGGCAATCAAGGGCGACACGATGGCGGCGGCTGCGGTGAGGGCGAAAGCGTACTCGATGAATCTTTCCATGCCGTGAGCTCGCAGCACATTGCTGAAAGTCACGGCCCACATCGCCCAGCCCGACCATAGGAAAAAGAAGAGGCTGGCCAGGATCAGGTTGGATCTGTTCGAAGTCTTTTCGGACACGGCGCCATACATTCGGCAATCCGCCTGAAAGTAAAGGTATGAAAATACCTAAGGCCCTAACTGCTTGCCGGATGAAGATTTCACCGCGGAGACGCGGAGACCGCGGAGTTGCGATCCGCGGGAGAGTGTTGCCGCCCATGCAATCGCTTCGTCAAGCAAGACGACCAGCGCTTTATGTGCGCACTCCAAGCCCTGATTCTTGCGCATTTTCGTGCCTTTTTGCGGCAATTCGCCTGAATCTTCGATCCATGGTCGTTTCGAGGAAGAAGCTGCAGGAGGAGGACACGGTGGCGCTTGCGCGGTGGCTGCTGGGAAAGGCGCTTGTGGCGCGGCGCGGCGACGGCCTGCTGTCGCGGCGGGCCATCGCCGAGACGGAGGCGTATCATGGTTTTGACGACAAGGCCAGCCACGCGAGCCGCGGGCGCACGCCCAGGAACGAGCCCATGTTCGCGGCGGGCGGCGTCTGGTATGTTTACCTCTGCTATGGCGTCCACGAGATGCTCAATATCGCGACCGGCCCCGAGGGCTTTCCCGCGGCGATCCTGATTCGGGGGCTGGAGGATCTTTCCGGGCCGGGCAGGCTTACGAACGCCCTGGATATCGACAGGCGCTTCAATGCAAAGCCCGCCGGGATTGCCACGGGTCTCTGGATTGAGGACGACGGGATCGCGGTGCCGAGGCGGGCGATCAGGGCGCTGCCGCGCATCGGCGTCGCCTACGCCGGGCCTGTCTGGTCCGTGAAACCCTGGCGATTTGTCTGGGACGGCCGGAAGCTCTGAGAGACGTTCGCGGACAGGATCTCCTGCCAGACCAGATTCACCGGGATGTCCTCCATGGTCTCACCCCGTTTAACGACGGACACCTGGTTGCCCTGAGGAGCCCAAAGCTCGGGATCGGACGGGCCGAACAGGGCGATGCAGGGCGTGCCCACGGCGGCGGCCAGATGTGTGATGCCGGTGTCATGGCCGAGATGGAGGTGTGAAAGGCGCAGGCGGCGGGCAAGCTCGGGCAGCGGGGCGTTGGCAAGGCATTCGCCAACACGGGCGAGGGCGGCCAGGGCCTTGCCATCGGCTTCGCCGCCGACGATG
>JBAZHQ010000223.1:6197-7428 GCA_041652235.1 Opitutaceae bacterium
CCGGTCCTTGAGGCGTTCGCACAGTTCCTCCCAGCGATCCAGGGGCCAGTTGCGATTCCGCGAACCGCTGCCGGGATGCAGGCTGACGAGCGGATGCTCATCCGGGATCGCCTGGCGCGATGGAAACAGGGACAGCCGCAGTCTGGCCCTGAAATTGCCGGTGTGCAGGCCGAGCGGTTCCAGGGCTTCGCAAAAATGGCGCGCAGCCGGAGCGCAGACGGGTTTGGCGGGAGCGGAGAGAAACACTTGGTCAAGCCGCGCGGGGAAACGCGCTGCGATCTCTCCGTCGGGATCAGGCCAGAAATTGACGACGATATCGAAGGAGCGGAACCAGTTTTCCAGTTCGGCGGGCAGAGGCTCCCTCCCGTAGAGTCTGGCCCAGCGGGCTTCATGCTGGGAATAAGCCGCGTCGATGGCTCCGTCGATCACAGCCAGTTCCGCGGCGCGTGCATTGCCGATCAGTTCGATCCGGGCCTTTGCCCATCGCGAACGCAGGAGACGAATGACCGGAAGGGTCAGAATAAAATCACCCAGAGCGCCGCCGCGCAGGATGAGGATTTTCATGAGGACGGCGCGGCGGCGGGAACGCCGGACGCCTGGCGCTCGGTGCTGGCTGCGTCCGAGCCCGCATTGACGACGGAAGCCGGGGGCACCGTGTGCTCGACCAGGATGAGATGGGCGGTTCCGATCTTGAGTTTCAACTGCATCCTGACCGGCAGGCGCTCGCCCTCCTGGGATACCCATACCTTGATCTCGCCGCCCCGCTTGAAGACACCGCGTGGAGGCTCGGTTTCCATGCGAGGGGATAGCATGAGCACGCGGACTTCGCCTTCTTTCGTGCCAATCGTCTCGAAGGCCTCCCCGTAAATGGAGACGGGATACACATCTTGGCCGGCGAAGATGAACGCATCCCGCTTCATGCCCACCTCGGTGGCCCATTCGCGAGTCTGGACAAGGGCTGAGATCAGGTCCACCGGATCGCCGCCGACCGGCATGGAAAACGTCCGGTTGCGCCCCGGGCGCACGCGGTCCTCGTGGGTGACCTTGCGTCCGGCGTAATCGAAGGTGGTTGTGGCGTCGGCCAGCTTCTCCTCGTTTGTGGCGACATCGGTGGCGCGAAGCAACCGGCCCGTTTGGACGTCTATGACGGCTTCGGCGACATCGTCGTAAACGTACAGGCTGCGAATGATGCCGCGCGACGAGGTGCGCATCACGATCCGGATCGTGGGAC
>JBAZHQ010000224.1:0-7416 GCA_041652235.1 Opitutaceae bacterium
GAACGCGGCTCCCTCGGTCGGCGTGAAATAGGAGGAGCCGAGCCAGTCGATGACGGCGCGCAGTTCCTCGTCGGCATTGTAGAAATCCCAGGGATTGTATCCCTTGGCGCGCAGCGCCGCCACTTCATCGACAGTCATGCCGAAGATGAAGATGTTATCCGCGCCCACCTCCTCGCCGATCTCGACGTTGGCCCCGTCGAGGGTGCCCAGGGTGAGAGCGCCGTTGAGAGAGAGCTTCATATTGCCCGTGCCGGAGGCCTCCTTGCCCGCAGTGGAGATCTGCTCGGAAACGTCAGCCGCCGGGATGATGCGCTCGGCAAGGGAGACGCGGTAGTTGGGCAGGAACGCGACCTTGAGGCGTCCGCCGAGCCGCTCGTCGTTGTTGATGTGATCGCCGACGATATTGATCGCGCGGATGATATTCTTCGCAAGATCGTAGCCGGGAGCGGCCTTGGCGGCGAAGATGAAGACGCGCGGCTCGACGTGCATCGAGGGGTTCTGCAGAATCCTGCGATACATCGCCAGGATGTGCAGCAGGTTGAGATGCTGCCGCTTGTACTCGTGCAGGCGCTTGATCTGCACGTCGAAGATGGCATCGGGCGAGACTTCGATGCCGCGTTTCCTCTGAATGAACTGAGCGAGATCCTGCTTATTTTCACGCTTGGCCTGCATGAACGCCTTCTGGAAGGAGGGGTCGCCGGCATGGCGCTCAAGGCCGCGGAGAAGATCGAGATCCCGCGCCCACGCCTCGGAGCCAAGGGTGTCGGTGATGAGCGCGGCAAGGCGCGGATTGGATTTGAGCAGCCAGCGGCGGGGCGTGATCCCGTTGGTCTTGTTCTGGAACTTGCCCGGATAGAGTTCGTTGAACTCGGGAAAGAGATTCTTCTTCAGAAGCTCGCTATGCATGGCGGCCACGCCGTTCACCGCATGGGAGCCGACCACCGCCAGGTTGGCCATGCGCACCATCTTCTCGGAATTTTCCTCGATGATCGAGCACACGCGCTTGCTCTGGTTGTCGCCGGGCCACTTGTTCTCGCACTCGACCATGAGACGCTGATTGATCTCGAAGATGAGCTGGAGATGGCGCGGGAGCACCCGCTGCAGAAGGGCGACGCTCCACCGCTCGAGCGCCTCGGGAAGCAGCGTGTGGTTGGTGTAGCCAAAGGTGCGGGTGACGATGGCCCAGGCCTTGTCCCAGGGCATCCCCTCCTCATCGACGAGGATGCGCTGCAATTCGGGGATGGCCACGGTCGGATGGGTGTCGTTGAGCTGGATGGCGACCTTGTCGGCGAAATTATCCCATGAGTTGCCCGGGAACTTGCGATGGCGGCGGATGATGTCCCGCAGAGAGCAGCACACAAAGAAGTACTGCTGCACGAGGCGCAGTTCCTTGCCGGTCTCGGTCTTGTCGTTCGGATAAAGAACCTTCGAAATGGTCTCGCCCTTGGCCTTCTCGTTGACGGCCTCGACGTAACCGCCCTGATTGAAGGCGGCCAGGTCGAATTCCTCCGTGGCCTTCGAACCCCAAAGGCGGAGAAAATTCACCGTCTCGGTGCCATAGCCAACAACCGGAATATCGTAGGGAATGCCGAGGATGGACTTCGTCCTGGTCCAGCGCGGGCGGCAATTGCCGAAATCGTCGAAATCGTTGATCACTTCGCCGTATAACTTCACTTCGATCGTATACTCGGGGCGGACAATCTCCCAGGGATTCCCGAACATGAGCCAGTTGTCGGGATGCTCGATCTGGTGCCCGTTGACGAACTCCTGCTTGAACAGGCCGAACTCATAATGGATGCCATAGCCGATGGCGGGGAAATCGTGGCTAGCCAGAGAATCCAGGAAGCAGGCAGCGAGGCGTCCGAGGCCGCCATTGCCCAAACCCATGTCCTCTTCCGTGGCGCGCACATGCTCGAAATCGACGCCCAGAGACTTGACCGCCGCGACCGTATCCTCAAGCAGGCCGGTGTTGTTGAGATTGGTGCCGAACAAGCGGCCTATGAGGTACTCAAGGGAAAGATAATAGACGCGGCGGACATTGTTATCGTTGTGGATCGCCTGCGTATGGATAAAGCGCTCAAGGATGTAATCGCGCACCGTCATTGCCGTCGAGATCCACCAATCGCGCACCGTGGCCGTTTTGGGATCGCGCGCCAGCGTGGACTTGAGATGGCGCATGATCAGGGAGCGCAGCACCTCGGAACGCGGATCGCCTTGGTGGTGCCTGCCCTGGGAAACAGGGGCTGCTGGGGAAGTGTTGGTCCTGGCCTTGGCAATTGCTTTAGTAGACATGGGAGCGAATGGGAGGATGCTGTGAGTGACGTGACCGAGGGACAGCGGCATCAAGCCATCGGATGGCATATCCCCGGCTTCAGATCCGAAACCCGGTCAGTGCTCAACCTGGGTGCCCCTTGGCAGAATTCAAAATCGAAAGAACGCAATGGAACTAAGGTGATAACTAACAAGAAGCGTGCCAAGGGATCGCCGATGCCGCCAGTTATTTCTCAAAACGGCGCGCAAAATCCCCGAGGCTCCACTCCACCAGGGTCGGTCGGCCCGCAGGGCTGGTCAGCGGCATGGAGGTGGCAAAGAGGTCGCGCATCAGGGACAGCATCTCAGGCTCGCTGGCATGGGCAGGCAGGCGGACTGCCCGGCTTGCGGCGATGCGCGCGAACTCCTCGCCGGCCACACCGGCGGCGCGCCCGAGGAATCGTCCGTCGCGAAACGCGCTCAGCAGATCGCGGCAGAACGATTCGGCAACGGAAGGTTCCATCCAATCGGGGATGGATTCGATGCGGAAGAAGTTGCGCCCGAATTGGGCCACTTCGAAACCGTGATCCTGAAGGAACGAGGCCCTGTCGAGCAGAAGAGCGCTGGAGATGGGGTCCAGCTCCAGGGGGATGGCAAGCAACAGGCGCTGGCAGGGAACGGGGCCGGCGCCGTATTGTTCCTTCAGGCGCTCGAACCAGATGCGTTCCTGCGCGGCGCTTCGATCGAGGATCACGACGCCGGCGGGTGTTTCAAAAAGAGCATAGGCGCCGTGCGCCAGGCCGATGAAACGCCAGGCGTTGAGCTGCGAAGCGGGTTGAGGATGCGCCGCAACGGGAGCGGCGGGAGCGGCGGCGGGCGGCCGAGATCCCGAGGCCGGGGCCAAGGCCGGCGGTGGCTGTGGCCGAGGCGGAGCCGCCAGGGCGGCGGGCAAGGCCGGCGGCGGGACGAACGCAGCGCCAGGCGCCGGCGCGGAAAAAGGCCCCGCCTGCGGCTGAGCCTGCGCGGATTGTATTGAAGGAGCGGATGCAGCCCCCAGTTCCCGCAGCCGGTGGAGGATGCTCCGGATGACAAAACCCCGCACCTGGGGCTCGCTGCGGAAGCGGACTTCCCGCTTGGCCGGATGCACATTCACATCGACCGCCGCGGGATCGAGGCCGAGAAAGACGAAGGCCACCGGATAACGGCCCTTTGGCAGGGAATCGTGGTAGCTCTCGATGAGGGCGTAATTGAGGGTGCGGCTGTCAACGGGACGGCCGTTGACGAACGTGATCATCTCGTGGCGCGTGGCCCGTCCCAGGCCGGGGATGCCGATGAGGCCGCTCAGCTCCAGGCCTGCGTCCGAGGACTGGATCTGCATCAACTCCGAGGCAATCTGGCGGCCGAAGATCTCGCCCACCCTGTCCGAGAGCGAGGAACATTGGGGAGACCTGAACACGACCCGCCCCTCCTCCAGCAGGGTGAAGGCCACGCGGGAGCAAGCCAGGGCGTAGAGCCGCACGCACTGGATGATATGCGCCGCTTCGGTCTGGTCGCTTTTCAGAAACTTGCGGCGCGCCGGCACGGGATGGAAAAGCTGCGCCGCCTCGATGCGCGTGCCGACCGGCCGGCCGCAATCCCGCACATGCATCAGCTTCCCGCCATTCACAAAAACCTCGGTGCCCAGGTCGGCTCCCTCCTCGCGAGTCTGCATCGTGAAACGCGAGACGCTTGCGATCGAGGGCAGCGCCTCCCCGCGAAATCCGAAGGTCGCCAGGCGGTTGAGATCATCGGCCTCCGCTATCTTGCTGGTCGCATGACGCTCCAGGGAGAGCAAGGCGTCATCCCGGGTCATGCCATGCCCATTGTCCTCGACCTTCATCAGGGAGCGCCCGCCGTGGCTGAACTCCACCTCGATGCGCGTGGCTCCCGCATCGAGCGCGTTCTCGATCAATTCCTTGATGACCGCCGCAGGGCGCTCGATCACTTCGCCGGCGGCGATCTGATTGGCGACACGATCGGAGAGGATTCGGATCTTGGGCATGGGCGGGCTCCTAAGAAGGATACATAGCCCGGGATAGCCGCAACCAAAGAAGCCGGAAGTAGGTCGGAATTAAAACACGATCCATTTTACCATGGAGCACACGGACGACACGGAGGGGAGCGTGATGAGACCGCACCGTATTCGAATCTTTTCGTGTGTTCAGTTTTCGTGGTTCCATGATTCAGTTGGACGGTGGCCGCAGAGCGGCCTCTGTACGCCTCTATGCCTTTGCTAAATCACGCTTGCTGACAGTCATGCAGGAATATGCTGTCTTGAGGCTGGAATGAACGATCTTTCTCGCAAGCTAATCGATGCGGCCGGACTAAAAGCTGCCCTTGATCATAATCGCGCCCGCCCTAAACACTCTTAGGCAGGTATCCCCATACCGATCCCCCTTTCCTTCGCTTTTCTTGCCCCCAAATGTCCCGGCCCGCTCAACGACAGTCCAAGGTCATCCATCCCAAGCGATGGCAATCCCTGGCTGCGATTATCGGGATCAGCGGAATCGTTCTCTCGCTCCTGGTGCTTTGGTCGATGAGGGAAGAGACATCCCGGGCGGAGAACGAGAAGTATCAGCGCATGGGGGAACGGGCCCGCTTTACGGTCGCCCGCCACCTGGAGGAAATGGGCATCATCATCAGGGCTGCGCGCGCCCTCCATGATTGCAGCGATTCAGTTGCACCTGCGGAATGGCGGATGTTCGCCGAGTCGATGTACCTCACTCCAAGACACCGGATTGCCGGTTTCGCCATTCTACGGCCCTCAGGCGAGGGCATCGATGCCCCGGGGAATATTTCCCCGAAGGTGGATCTTTTCGCCGCCCAGGGTGCGATACGATGGGATACGGAAAGTCCCGGCTGGAGAGAAAGCCTGACGCGCCTCCTTCAGGATGCGGCCCGCTCGGGCAAGATCGAGACGGGCATCTGGCAACCCCAGGATACCGGCAAGGAGAATGAGGGAAGGCTGAGGCTGGTCCTGGCCTTGTACAAAAAAGGAGCCGATATAAGCTCGCCGGAGGCGAGGCTCAAGGCGCTCTACGGATGGATCTGGCTTGTGGAAGCCGACTCGCAGTTGCTGCAGAATCTGGAAACCCAGCTTGAACCCGGCGTCATTTGTCGCCTTCGCATGGATTCCGATTCTTCCCCCGCCCGTTATCTCTATTCCTTAAATGCGAAAAAAGGCGTGGAACCAGGCGGCAGGCAACTCGTCGAAATTCCCTTCAGGCGTCTGGGGACCCGCTTCACCCTGCAGCTCATCGCCACGGAGGCCTATTCTTCCGCTGCAAGCAGGCACTTCAAGACGCTGCTGACGGCGACCTTCGTCCTCCTCCTGACCACTGTGGCCAGCGCCTGGATCTGGATGCTGAGCGCATCGCAGCGACGCGCCGAGAATATCGCGCGCCAGATGACGGATGAATACAAGGTCGCCGCGGAGAACCGCGCCCAGCTCCATGAGGCGCTCGCCCAGCGCGAGGCCCAGCTTAAGATCACCTTCGAGAACACCCCCATCGGCCTCATGTGGGTGCGCCAGGATGCCGATGGCAGCGCCAGCCAGCTTGCCAACGAAGCCTTCCTGCGCCTCACCGGTTTGGTCGAAGCGGGCTCCTTCAGTCCCTCCAGGCTGCTTGAAAATGTCGTGCAGGAGGACCAGGAGAACCTGAAGGAAAACCAGGCGGCGCTCGACCAAGGCAGAACCGATGGTTTCTCGCTGGAGTGCTGCTTCTCCAACTCATCGGGGGACTTCGTCTTTACCGGCTACACCGTCCACCGCTTCCGCGACGACAGGAAAGGCTGGCAGGAAATCCACACGCTCGCGGACATCAGCGCCCTAAAACGCACCACCCGCGAGCTGATGGAGGCCAAGCTCTCGGCGGAGAGTTTGAATGAGCAGTTGGAATCCGCCATTGGCCGCGCCCAGCAGTCCGCCCTCGAGGCCAACCTCGCCAGCCAGGCGAAAAGCGCATTCCTCGCGACGATGAGCCATGAGATCCGCACTCCGATGAACGGCGTCATCGGCATGACCTCGCTCCTGCTCGACACCAGCCTCGACGCCACCCAGCGCGATTACGTGGAGACGATCCGATCGAGCGGCGATTCGCTCCTGACCATCATCAACGACATCCTCGACTACTCCAAAATCGAGTCCGGAAAGCTGGAACTCGAGAACGAACCCTTCGATGTGCACGAGGTGGTGGAGAGCGTTCTCGAGCTTCTCTCGGCCAAGGCCTCCGAAAAAGGCCTGGATCTGTGCGCCAGCATCGATCCCTCCCTCCCGACCCAGGTCAGGGGCGATTGCACCCGCGTGCGGCAGATCGTCATGAACCTGGTCGGCAACGCCCTGAAATTCACCTCGAAGGGCGAGGTCGAGGTCAGCGTCGCCAGAAGCCAATCCGCAGGCGCCCCCAAGCCCGAGCCCTTCGGTTCGTTCTTCGACGCGCCTTCGGACAGTCCGGCTGAGGCGCCCGCGGCCGCGGCGGCGCCCGCCGAGATCGTATCCGACAAGCTTATACTCCTTTTCTCCATCCGCGACACGGGCATCGGCATCCCCGAGGAGAGCATGGGGCGGCTCTTCCAGTCCTTCAGCCAGATCGACGCCTCCACCACGCGGCGCTTCGGCGGCACCGGCCTCGGGCTCGCGATCTCCAAGCGCCTGGCGGAAATCATGGGCGGCGAAATGTGGGTCGAGAGCGTCGAGGGCAAGGGCTCCACCTTCCACTTCACCCTGGTCTGCGACCCCGCCGAGGGTTCGCACCCGCCCGAGTGGGAGCCCTTCGAGCCAAAGAAGCTCCTCATCGTGGACGATCGCGATACGAGCCGGCATATCCTTTCGGACTGGGCCTCGCAATGGAAGCTGGCCTTCGATCTTGCGCCGGCGGGAGACGAGGCCATTGAGCTGCTCAAGCAAGGCCGTCCTTATGGCGCGATCCTGCTGAACCTGCGCAAACCTCCCGGGGCGGATGTCGCCTTCGCGCGCAGCGCCGCCTCCATCGGCGCGAAACCGCATTCACCCATCCTTCGTCTTGTGCCCCACTCGCGCCGCGACGGTGCCGATCGCAGCCTGTTCGCCGAGACGCTCGTGCGCCCCTGCAAGCAGACCCTCCTGCACTCCGCCCTGCAAAATCTCTT
>JBAZHQ010000225.1:0-7403 GCA_041652235.1 Opitutaceae bacterium
ATTCTCAATGACGTGTTGGATTACTCCAAGATCGAGACCGGACTTCTCGTCCTGGAATCGATCGATTTCGATCTGCAGGAGCAACTCGAGCGCGTGATCGATCTCCAGTCCGCAAACGCCCGGAAGAAGGGTCTTGAACTTGTCCTCGATTTCGACCCGGCCACGCCCACCCGCGTGCGCGGCGATCCGGTGCGGTTCCAGCAGATTGTGCTCAACCTCCTGGGCAACGCCATCAAGTTCACCGAGCACGGCGATGTGGTAGTGCGCGCCCAGATGGTCGAACGCACGGAACAGAACATCCAAATCCGCTTCGAGGTTCAGGATTCGGGCATCGGCATTGCCCCCGAGGTGAGGCCGATCCTTTTCCAGCGCTTTGTACAGGCCGACAGCTCGACTACGCGCAGGTTCGGCGGCACCGGACTGGGACTTGCCATCAGCCGCCGGCTGGTGGAGATGATGCACGGGGAAATCGGAGTCATAAGCGCCCCCGAGCAAGGTTCGATTTTCTGGTTCGTCGCCGAGTTCGGGCAGGCCGGGCAGGCCCCCTTCGCCAGCGAACCTGCCGGCTCAATCGAGGGTCGGCGAGTCCTTGTCGTCGATGACAATGCCACGAACCGCAAAGTGCTCTTTCATACCTTGAAGCGCTGGAAAGCCCGTTGCGAATGCGTCGATGGAGCCGAGGCTGCCCTGTCGGAACTTCGTCGCGCCGTCGATGAGAAGCAGCAGCCTTACGAGCTTGTTCTCCTCGATCACCATATGCCGATGATGAATGGCGTCGATCTGGCACGGGACATCCTCGCCACTCCATCACTTGGCCGGCCTGTGATGGTGATGCTCAGTTCGCACATTGAGCGAATGACCGCGGCCCAGATGAAGGAGGTCGGGCTCTCGGCCTGCGAGCTCAAGCCGATCTCCGCTTCGCGGCTGCAAACCATGATCCTTCGTGTGCTCGGCTCGTCCGCCCAGAGACCGAAGATCTTAAAATCGGCGGAAGATTCGTCCGCCCGGAAGGCTCTCATTGGGAAGACGCGTATTCTTGTCGCCGAGGATAATCCCGTGAACCAGATGGTCGCACTGCAGTATCTCAAGAATGCAGGCTATACCGCCGATGTGGTGCCCAACGGGCGGATCGCGATCGAGGCGGTGCGGAAACAAGGTTACGAACTTGTGTTCATGGATGTTCAGATGCCCGAGATGGACGGTCTTGAAGCCACGCGACAGATCCGCAAGGCCCAAGCCGATCATGAACCCGGCTTTCCGGCGGAACTGTACATCGTTGCGATGACTGCCAACGCCATGTCGGGAGACAAGGAGATCTGCATCGATGCGGGGATGGACGGCTATATCGCCAAGCCCCTGACCCCTGCAGACGTCAAGGGTGTCCTAGAGAAGTACCTCAAGCCCCTCTCCGGCACCGACAGTTGATTTGCCACGAGAAGGCATTGCCGAGGCGCCTTTCCTGCGGTCCAAGTTCTTCCTTCACATCCAAGATGGCGAGGTGCAGAATTTTACATTCTGCGAATGCTTTTGTATCCGCAACTTGTGGCAGAACAACGGGCACCCCTCCCACCATCATGATTCAATTACTGGTTCTGATTCTCGTACTGGCATTGATCGTTTTTCCGGTGTGGGCCATTATTCGGATTCTCTCACTCGGCACTGAGAACAACGCGATCGCACAGAAGCTTTCCGAGTTGGAGAGTGACTTCAAACGCCTGCGCGAAAAGGTCGCAGCCGGTGCCAAGCCGCTTGAGTCGACTCGTGAACCCGCAGCTTCGCCCGCCATGCCGCTCGCGAGCCGTCTGGAGCCGGTCGTGAGCAAGCCGTTGGAAACGCAACCGCCGCTGATCGCTCCCGAATGCGAAGAGATCGCCTTTCCTCCTTCCTCTGAGCCGCCCCCCGTCCTGGCGTTCACCACGGAGTCAAAGCAGCCTGCACAGCCTTTTCCCGACGACGGGAAATGGGAGCCCGAGCCATCCGCGAGTTTTCACGAAGAGACTCCGCCGCCATCCGACGGGGGAGACTCATATTCGCAGCGTGCCGAGACGTTTTTCGCCAATATCGATTGGGAGCAATTCATGGGC
Organism: Opitutaceae bacterium; assembly: GCA_041652235.1. Taxonomy (GTDB): domain Bacteria; phylum Verrucomicrobiota; class Verrucomicrobiia; order Opitutales; family Opitutaceae; genus MWDT01. The sequence continues at coordinate 2,085 of JBAZHQ010000225.1, forward strand.
GCAAAGCTCTTTGCCTGGCTCGGCGGCTTTGCGGCGTTCCTTGGCGCGGCGTTTTTCGTCAAATACTCCTTCGAACACGAACTGATCCCTCCCGAACTGCGCGTCGCGCTCGGTTTTCTCTTCTCGATAGGCCTTGTCATCGGTGGATTGAAAATCGACCGGGCGCGCTATGCGGTGACCGTGCAGACGCTCTGCGCCACCGGTGTCGTGAGCCTCTACGCCGTCACGTTCGCCTGCAACGCCGTCTATCATTTCGCCTTCTTCGGAGTGATTCCGACCTTCCTGCTCATGGCGCTCATCACCGCTGTTGCGTTTCTGCTGGCGGTGCGGCTCGACGCCCGCGTGGTCGCCATCCTTGGCATTCTCGGCGGTTTTCTCACGCCGGTGCTGCTCTCGACCGGTCATGACAATCCTGCGGGCCTTTTCGGCTATCTCGCGCTGCTCAATGTCGGCCTGGTCGCTGTGGCGCTGCATCGCCGCTGGCATTTCCTGGTGCCGCTCGGCGCCGTAGGCACGGTTGCGATGCAGATCGGCTGGGCGGGAAAATTCTTCGAACAGAATCCCGATGAAAAGGCCGGTGTCGCCGTCGTCGTATGCCTGGCGTTCAGCGCTCTCTTTCTCGCGGCGTGCGCCTTTGCGCGCCGACGCGGGCTCAGTTCGCGCGAACTCACGTGGTCCGCGGTCGCCCTTCCCTGCGTCTGCTACGGCTTCGCCCTGTTTTTCCTCGGTTATCCCAATGTTGGAGGGCGGGTCGGCCTGATCTTTTCCTTCGTGTTGCTGGCGGATCTTTGCCTGCTCGCGCTCGCCTGGCTTGAGGGCTTGCGCGTGCTTGTGGGAATCGCCGCCGCAGGATCGATCGTGCTCCAAATGGCCTGGGCCGCGCGGATTCTCACCGCCGAACGAGCCCCCGCCGCGATGGCGATGTGCCTCGGCTTCTGTGCGCTATTCTTCGCCGCCTATGTCGTTGCCCGTAGGCTGAACCGGTCTGCGCCGGAGATCACGTGGTCCGCGGTTGCGATGCCCTTTGTAGCGTTCCTCCTCGCTTTCGCGCTCCTTGGATATTCCGCCGTGGCCGCCCGGCCGGGACTCCTGCTCTCGTTCGTGCTGCTCGCCGACATCATCCTGCTTGTGCTCGCCTGGCTCGACGTAGCGCTTCCCAAACTGCACCTTGTCGCAGGTATTGCGGTATTTGCGCTGCTCGCCGCGTGGACCACAGGGCGACTTACGACGGAGCTGCTGCCGTGGGCTCTCGCATTCACCCTGCTTTATGCCGTGCTCCACACCGCATTTCCCTTGGTGCTCGAACGCCACCGTCCCGCCGCCGCACCGGTGTGGTGGAGCCAGATCTTTCCGCCGCTCGCGCTTCTGCTCATGCTTGCGCCATTGTTCAAACTCGAAGCCGTCTCGCTGCTGTTCTGGCCCTGTGTGCTGCTTGTCGATCTGATCGCCATCGCGCTGGCGCTTGTCACGGCCTCGATTGCCGTGGTCGCGATTGTGCTGGTGCTGACGCTCGTCGCGACCGGCCTGTGGATTTTCCAGGTGCCTGTCACGATCGATGCCGAGCCGGGCCTTGTGCTTGTCATCGGCGGCTTCGCGGTGCTGTTTTTCGCCGCCGGGATGTTCCTGGTTCGCAAGCTCGGCGATCGCCTCGCGCCTGCGAAGGAATCGCTCGCCGGAATCTTCGGCGATGCACGGACGCAAATTCCCGCGTTCTCCTCGTTGATGCCGTTCCTGCTTCTCATCATGATGACGCAGCGGCTGCCGCTGCTGAACCCATCGCCTGTCTTCGGTCTGGCTCTGCTACTCTTGGTGCTGACGCTTGGCTTTACTGTGATTCTGATGAGAACTGCCGGCCCGTTCGGTGCGCCAGATTCAGGAGAGAGCCGACTTGGTGTGAGTTCTGACCGTTCGGCTGGAATCGAATGGCTGCCCGCCTGCGGCCTCGCCGGCATTGCCGGGCTCGAATATGCGTGGCATGAGAGGCGGTTCGTCGTCGAAAACGCAGGTATAGCACTCTCATGGTATCTTTTGTTTGCCGCGGTGTTCGCGATCTATCCCTTCATTTTCCGCCGTCGCTTTGCGGCGGTCACCGGCCCATGGGCGGTCGCGGCTTTGGCCGGAGTTTGTCAGTTTCCTCTGGTGTATCGCCTTATACAAACAACCTGGCCAAACCACGTTCTTGGCGTTCTGCCCGCGTTGTTCGCGCTTCCTCCGACGATCAGTCTGGTCCTCGTGTTGCGAGCTTCAGTGGCCAGCGAACGGGCACGACTCAACCAGCTCGCTTGGTTCGGCGGTATCGCGTTGTTGTTTATCACGTTGATCTTCCCGATCCAATTCGAGCGTCAGTGGCTTACGCTTGGCTGGGCGCTCGAAGGCGCGGCCTTGCTTTGGCTGTTTCATCGTGTGCCGCATCCCGGCCTGCGGGCCACAGGTGCGGTTCTGCTTGTCACCGCGTTCGCCCGCCTTGCGCTCAATCCGGCGGTCTTGCATTACCACGTTCGCAGTACGACTCCGGTGCTCAACTGGTATTTCTACAGCTACGGTCTCGTCATCGCCTGCCTCTTCGTCGGTGCGCGCCTCGTCGCGCCGCCTCGGGAACGCGTTCTCGGTGTAAATACGCCGCCGCTTCTCAATTCCCTCGGGACGATCCTCGCGTTTCTCCTTCTCAATATCGAGATCGCGGACTTTTTCAGCGAGCCCGGCGCTGCGGTGCTCACGTTCGAGTTTTCCGGCAATTTTGGCCGCGACATGACTTGCACGATTGCCTGGGCTCTTTTTGCCCTCGCGCTCCTGCTTGTCTGTATCGCTCGGCAGCTCCGTTCCGGTCGCTACGCGGCGCTTGCGCTGCTTGGCGTGGCATTGCTGAAACTATTCTTTCACGACCTCGCGCGCCTCGAAGCGCTTTATCGCGTCGGCGCTCTCTTCGCGGTCGCTGTTATTGCGATTGTCGCCTCGTTTGCGTACCAGCGTTTTCTTCCCGGCAATGAGAAAAACATCCCCAAAGATTCCTGACCTGCCTGCCGTCGGCGCACGACGCCTTTTCCGCCCGATCATGGCAGGAGCCGCGCTTCTGCTATTCGTTGCCGCCGTCCCTTTGCGCGCCCTCGAATCGGCAGAGTGGCAATTCCGTCAATCGCTCGCTGTCAACCAGGTGGGCGTCATCAAGCTCGCCCTGCCGCCCGCCACGCTCGACGCCGCCCGCGCCGGCCTAGAGGATCTCCGCTTGTTAGATCCTTCCGGACGCGAGACTCCGTTCCTGATCGAGCACGCGGCCCCCAGATCGCCTGCCGCCGTTCAGGCGCCGCGATCGTTCCGCGCGATACTGGTCGACGACGTCGCCACACAATTGCTGATCGAGACGGGAACGAACACACCGCTCGCTGCTGTCACGCTTGCTACGCCGGCGTCCAATTTCCTGAAGGCCGCCCGGGTTGAAGTTTCCAGCGACGGCGAACACTGGAAAACCCTCGAGTCTGGCGCGCCCGTTTTCCGCCAATTCGGCGCCGAGCAGTTGCGACTCGACCTCGCCCGTCGCTCCGCCAGCCGCCTGCGGATCACCATCGACGATTTGCACACGCGGCCTGTTCCGTTCACGGGCGCCAGTCTCGCGCTTTCAGTGGTAGCGCAAGCGGCGCCGACTGTCCTTGTTCCGGGCGTGCGTATCACTCGGCGCGATGAATTCAGCGGAGAGACCGTGTTCACGCTAAATCTCGGAACTCGGCATTTGCCTCTCGCCGCGCTTGAGTTTGCCACCAATGAGCCGCTTTTCACTCGTCGGGTTTCGGTTGGGGTGAGCGAGCTTCGCGATGAAGTCGCGGTGGAGAAGACTCTCGCCACGGGTACCATCTATAGGATCGCAGCCGAGGGACTGCCCTCGAGCGCGAAGCTCGATGTACCGCTTCACTTTACAGCTCGCTCGCGTGAATTGCTCGTGCACGTAGCCAATGGCGATAGTCCGCCGCTTGCGATTGATAGTATCGGCGCACGGCAACGCCCGATCTGGCTCGTGTTCCGCGCTTCGGTTCAGGGCCGATATTCGCTCCTCACTGGCAATGCCGAAGTCGCCGCTCCGCGCTACGATATAACCTCGTTTGCCGCCACGCTGAGGGAAGCGGCTGCGGGAACGCTCGCTCCCGGTGATGTCGAGTCCAACCCGGGTTATCATCGTCGCGATGTTTTGGCCGAGACGGTTGTGCTGGGTGCTCCGCTCGATCCGGCGCCGTGGCGTTACTGCAAAGCCGTGCAACTCGCATCGGGCGGCGTCCAGCAGCTTGAGCTCGACCTCGACGTGCTGGCGCACGCGCAATCCGGTTTCGGCGACCTGCGGCTGGTGCGCGATGGGTCCCAGGTGCCTTACCTGCTCGAACGCCCCGTTCTTTCCCGAGCCGTTGTACTGGCGCTGACAGTTGCGAATGACCCTCAGCACCCGAGCTTGAGCCGCTGGGAGATCAAATTGCCCCGTGCCGGCCTTCCGCTCAGGCAACTTACGCTCACTTCATCGTCCACAATATTTCAACGCCGTCTCCGCCTCTTTGAAAAGGTTACTGACGAACGCAATGGATCGTATGAACGCACGCTGGCCGATGTCGATTGGAGCAAGACGCTGGGCGGCGATCGGACCCTTGTCCTGTCCTTCTCCTCACCGCCGGCAACCGATACGCTCGTGCTTCAAACCGATAACGGCGACAACCCGCCGCTCGTGCTCGACACGGCCAGCGCCGCCTATCCCGTCACGAGGTTGCTCTTCAAGACCGATGCCGGACCGCTCACGCTCTATTATGGGAACCGTGTGGCGATCGCACCGCGCTACGATTTGGCGCTCGTGGCTGCCCAGATTCTCGCAGCCGAGAAAAACGTTGCCACGCTATCGGATGAAGAAAAAACCAGCTCCGACGGTTGGCCAGATAAGATTTTTGTAGGGACGCGCGCCGGGATTCTATTCTGGGGCGTCCTTGCACTTGTCGTAATCGCGCTCCTGGTCATCGTGGCGAAGCTCCTGCCCAAGCCGCCGGAACCTTCGGCATGACGCCAGCCTAGCGAGCTGGGGTGGAAGTGCCTGTTGTTATGTGGGTCTCCGCTGCGTGGTATCGGAGCAGCGCGAAGCGGCTGATACCGTCGCCGCGCACGCGGTCGAAAACAGCATCGAATTTTGCCCCGAAGCTTCGCAGCAGTTCGGGCTCAAGCAGTTCGGGCCCCTCGGCCAGAATGAAGGTCTCGCAAGGCCGTCCGAAGATAACCGGCGCCCGGGCGATGACGGCGTCGATGGCGCCCAGGGAAAGGCGATTCTCGAGCGTCAGCGGCATGACCGCGAGCCAGGGA
>JBAZHQ010000226.1:0-7375 GCA_041652235.1 Opitutaceae bacterium
GGGCAGTCTCGATGAGATCGCCGTCGCGGATCAGCATGGGCTTGATGCAGAGCACGGCGATCGCAAGGCCGAGCACGATGCCGAAGCCCGCATGAAACACGAGTCCGGCGCGCATCCGCTTGATCGATCCCGCTTCAAGGACGCGGGAAGTCCATGCGCCGAGAAGCACAGCGATCGCGGGAAAGACGGGAAGGATGTAGGGGATGAGCTTCGACTGCGAGCGACTGAAGAAAAAGAAGATGAAGACGGCCCACAGAACAAGGAACCAGGTGTCGGCCTCGGCCTTTCGACGGGACCATGCGCCGGGCAGGGATTCCTTGATGGCGGTCCATGCATATCCCGTCCAGGGGGCGAAGCCGAGGACGACGATCGGCAGAAAGAACCACCAAGGCTGGTAGCGGCTGTGCGTGCTCGTGGTGAAGCGCAGCCAGTGCTCTCGCACGAAATAAAACCAGGCCCAATCCTCATTTCTTTGGGCTGCGAGAATGTGCCAGGGCGCGGCAATGGCCAGGAATAGCGCAGCTCCGGTGAACAGGTAAAAGGGAAGCAGGCGCTTCCATTGATTGAAGATCAGCAACCACAGAAACATCACCGCCCCCGGCAGCATCAGCCCGATGAGCCCCTTCGCAAGGGTCGCGAGAGCGGCGCAGGCATAGAGCCCGTAGAACAGGAGACGGCGCCTCGCTCCGGATTTCGCTCGCACGCCGAGGATAAAGCAGAAAAGCGCGGCCGCCATGAACACGGACACCACCATGTCCAATATGAGGATGCGAGAGAGCGCGAAATAGAGGAGCGAGGTGCCCAGGATGACTGCGGACACGATGCCGGCCATGCGTCCGTAGAGCAGGCGCCCGGCGGCGTAGGCGAGCAGCACTCCGGCAAGCCCGAAAAGTGCGGGCACGGAACGCACCGCCCATTCGCCGCGCCCGAAGGCCTTGAAGGCGATCGCGTTCATCCAATACACGAGCGGCGGCTTCTCGAAGTAGAACACACCGTCGAGCCGGGGCAGAACCCAGTCCCCCGTGGCCAGCATCTCCCGGGGAATCTCGGCATAGCGCCCCTCATCGGGATTGGCCAGCGGGTCGCTGCCCAGACGAAAGAAAAACAGCGCGGCAAAGGCCAGGCCTAGAACGACAATATCGCGAAACCACTTTGAGTCGGCGGCGACGGACGGGGAGGAGGCTGAAGCCATCACGGTGTGGGGTTGGATACTGGAAAGGCTGCTTTGTCACGTATTACGTGACAAAGCGACGGATGTGAGCCAGCCGAAGGGCAAAAGGTTCCGCAGCGGGAGGCCGGGAGGAGAGTGGAAAGGTACAGGTAATCCGCGGCGCTTGGCACTGGAAGGAGAAATTTGCCGAAGCTCAAGGCGAGCAAAACAGCCACCATCCCTGCTCGACGAAACCGGCCCACCTTGTGCCAACGCCATCCCAGCGCCACGGAAAGAGTGAGTCCGGCCACGAGAATGACAGGCACCGACAGGCCCGGCAGGCCGCTCGTCGCGCTTGCGCCAACGGCTGAGGCCATCCAGCCGGCGATTGAGAAGACAACCGCAACCTGCCAGGGGCGCCCGCCTCGGGCGGCATAATACATCAGGCAGATCCAGACTATCGGCGCGCCTGCAGAATACACAATCAGCGGCAAAGACCCAAGGTTGTCGACGAACCCCAATCCCGCTCCGGCAAAAGCCAGCAACCCGAAGGCCCCAAACATCAGCGACACCCGGTTACCCTTGTCGAGCATCCGGCCTGCAACTGCCGCAACGAAGAAACTCACCGCGACATTTACCCAGGGCACAACACCCTGCTTCCACGATGCGACGGCGGGCAGTTCCATCCTTTGGATTATGGCGAAGCACGCCGATGTCATCAAAGTCAGGATGACCAGTGCCAGCACCCATGTCTTCACAATGCGAACTTCGTAGTCCGAGGAGTTCGAGGCGCCGGTAAATTTGACCTGGAGCTTGCCTGAGACAAGAGACCCCATGATCGCCGCGACACAGACAAGCACGGCTTGAACCGTCGGTGGAGCCTGCGAAATCCACGGCAGGGCGCAGGCGGCATGCGCCAATCCCACCCCCATGCCAATGTGCCACCCCAGTCTGGCCCGGCCCACGGCGGAACGAAGCCTGGAGAACAAAGTCGCCGCCAGGCCTCCCATTCCCAAGCCCATCAAAGCAGCCACCAAGTAGGCGGAATGCTGCATCGGAAGGACGACCGAAGCCAGGGTCGTTAGAAAACAGATCCGGAAATAGGTGGTTAGCCCTTGTGTGCCCGCCTTTGCATCGAACAAGGCCGCAGCAAGAAAACTACCCAATACGCCGCACGCCACCAAAACGAGAAGACACTCCGGCTCGCGATCGACACCCCCGGGGGTGGAGCGCACCAATCGCGCAAATGCGAACTCGCACATGAGCACGATGGAAAACCAGGCTGCGGCGACTGCCGTCACACCTGCCGTTCGCCTGGAGATCCAGGCATGGATCAGGCTGTCAGGCATCGGCACCCACCCCCTTGGCTAAAAGCCAGGCTTGCGCGATGATAAGCCCCGCATCCGCGGCCGTCACCGCCAGCCAGCCTGCATCCAAAGCCCCGGCCAGGACGCAAAGCCCCGTAAAAACAAAGACCCCGGCCCGAAAAAAGAGCGTTCCCCCCAACACCACGCGCATCCGTATCCCGGGAGCAAGCACGGCCCAAAGATAACAGGCGCCAACCGATGCGACAAAGACACCCACAAACCTCACGAAAACAAGCGCCTCGGAGCCCGGGACCGCCACGCCCATCAGCCGCAGCGTGAACGCAGGCAGGAGCACCAGGCCGAGTCCGGACGAGAGGTCGAGTGCCCCTGCGCCAAGCGCAAGCCAGCGGGCTGATGCATTGAGATTCATCGAGGAGAATCTTTAAGCAAAAGACGGAGTCACAGGCCATTGCAAGCCCCGTGGAGCCGCAGGCCAGTAGAATGAGGGCGGACTTGCAGAGTCAATCAAGCCAAGACATTTTCACTGCGAAGAAGCGGAAGGGATTGGGGAATCATAGCTTCTACCCCTTGCATTCCTTTAAGCGTATTCTCTGAAAGGCGTTCGCCGAAAACCTTCTGAAGCATGAAAGGATCGATTTCCCCGAGTTCTCCGCTTCTCCGCAGTGAAAACGGTTCGAGCGCCTTGGGCCTGGAGGCCTCCTGACGCACATCCGATCCAGGCCAAGACATCTTCACTGCGAAGAAGCGGAGAACTTGGAAAGGGATATCTTGAAGCAAGTAAAAGAACGCTCGGTTTCTGCCTTGTTCGCCACCGCATCTATTTGCATCGTGCTCTCTTCATGGCTGGCAAAACAAAGCGATTCTCCTTCGTCTGCGGACCCGACGACTATCTCGTCGGACGCGCCGGCAAGGAACGTTTCGAGGCCATGGTCGGCGAAGCGGGCGCGGACGATTTCTCACGCGAAATCTTGAGCGGCTTCGCAGCCAATGTGGGCGAAGTGGAAACCGCGGTGAATCGTTTCCGCGAATCGGTGCAGACGGTGCCGATGTTTGGCGGCAAGCGCGTGGTCTGGCTCAAGGACGTCAATTTCCTGGCCGATAGCGTCACCGGCCGGGCGGAAGGCACGCTCAGCCAGGTCGAGGATCTACAGGCCCTGCTCGCTGTCGTGAATCCGGAAGAGGTCAGCGTTCTCATCACCGCCTCCCCGATCGACCGCAGGCGCAGTTTTCCCAAATGGTGCGAACAAAACGCCGATTTTCTGCTGGTGGGCGGCGACGGCGACGGAGCCACCGAGGCTCTGGCGCGAGTGATCGCCGAGGAGGCGCAGTCCGTCGGCTCGCGGTTCGGTCCCGGAGCCGCCGAACTCCTGCTGGCAAAGATAGGCCCCAATACGCGGCTCCTCGTCGAGGAAGTGCGGAAGCTCGCGAGCTATGCGGGAGAAGGCGCAGCCATCGAGGAAGCCCATGTCGAGGAGCTCTCGCCCAATGTTGCGGAGGGCGACTTCTTCGAGACCGCCGAGGCTTTCTTCAGCGGAGATCTCAGATTCACCCTCGACGCGCTCCATCGCCACTTCTACTCGGGCGGCGACGCGCGCCCGATCCTGAGCGCCCTGCAAAACCGCAATCGCATCCTCATCCAGGTGCGCGCCCTCATCGACAGCGGGGAAGCCCGCCTCGGACAACGCGGACTCGACGGCCTCCAGCGCGCGACGGCCACCTTCGGCAAACGCTTCGGAGAGGCGCTTGGCGAGAAGAGCTCATTCAACGTTTTTAGCCAGAATGCCTGGTACGTCGGCAAGCTGGCACAGGCTGGAAAACTGCCGTCCCTGCGCCGCCTGATCGACAATCAGCGCGAGTTTGTCGTGGCCTTCGAATCCCTCATTGGACGCTCGGGCGAAGAGGAGGAAGTCCTCCGCGAGATGATCGTGCGATGCCTCGGGGCGGAAAATAGAGCGTAAGAGCGTAAGCGAGATAAGAGCGTAAGGTTGTAAGAGCATAAGTGGGCAAGAGGAGCATTCATTAAGAGTTCCTTTCTGGTTTCTCCGCTTCTCCGCAGTGAAAAACGGTTTGGAGTTACAACATGCGATCCAAAGACATTCTTTACTGCGGCGAAACGGAGAATGATTTGCCCCGTATCGTCACAACTTGGGAAAATCGAATGATTCTCAGTGCAATAATCTCATGGATAATTGGTTAACACGCAATCAAGCCCGTTGGCTGATGCACTGGCCTGTTGTCCGTCTGGTTTCCCCTATCCGTTTGTTTTCGTGATTCAGGTGTTTTTTGTGGCCATTCCAATGCGTTTTTGAGGATAAAGGCATGCTCTTCTCGTGAAGGAATCCAACATCACCGCAAAAACCAGCCGGCCTGCCATCGCAGCCGAGACACCTTGCCGCATCGCAAACGTCCTCGCCGAGCGCTACGCCTCGCAGTCCATGCAAGCCATCTGGTCCCCTCAGGGCCGCATCGTGCTTGAGCGCGATTTCTGGATCGCGGTGATGAAAGCCCAGCGCGAGCTCGGAGTCCCGATCCCGGGAGAAGCCATCAAGGATTACGAGCGGGTAAAAGATCAGGTGGATATCGAATCCATCAACCGCCGCGAGCGTGTGACCCTGCATGATGTGAAGGCGCGCATCGAGGAATTCTCGGATCTCGCGAAACGCCAGTTCATTCACCTCGGGCTCACCAGCCGCGACCTCACTGAGAACGTCGAGCAGCTCCAGATTTTCCGCGGCTTGAAACTTGTGCAGCTAAAGACCGCGGCAGCCCTGCTCGCCCTGGCCCGCCAGGCGGAGACGCATCGCGAGGTCATGCTCACCGGGCGCACCCACAACGTTCCAGCCCAACCCACGACTTTGGGCAAACGACTGGCCATGTTCGGACAGGAACTCCTGATCTCCTTCCTACGCCTTGAGGATCTCGTGCAGCGCTACCCGGTGCGCGGGCTGAAGGGAGCGGTGGGCACGCAGCTCGATCAGCTCACCTTGCTCGGCGGCCGGGCGGACAAGGTCTCCCAGCTCGAATCCCGCATCCTTCGCCACCTTGGTTTCCATGCCTCGCTTGGCTCAGTAGGCCAGATTTATCCGCGCAGTCTCGATTACGAGGTGGTGACGGCGCTGCATCAGATCTCAGCCGCCGCCTCCAGCTTTGCGACCACCATGCGCCTCATGGCGGGCCAGGGACTTCTCACGGAGGGCTTCCAGGACGGCCAAGTAGGGTCCTCCGCCATGCCTCACAAGATGAATGCTCGCAATTGCGAACGCATCTGCGGATTCCACACCATTCTCGGAGGCTACGCTATCATGACAGCAGGCCTTGCCGGCCACCAGTGGAACGAGGGCGACGTTTCGTGTTCGGTCGTTCGCCGCGTGGCACTGCCCGATGCTTTCTTCGCCATCGACGGTCTTCTTGAGACTTTCATCACCGTGCTGCGCCAGATGGATGTTTTTGCAGCCGCCATAGCCGCGGAGAACGAACGCAACCTCCCCTTCCTCGCCACCACCACCATTCTGATGGAAGCGGTCAAGAACGGCGCGGGCCGCGAAACCGCCCACGATGCGATCAAGGAACACGCACTCGCCGCCGCCAAAGCACTCCGCTCGGGTGGCGACGCCGATCTGCTGGGTCGCATCGCCACCGACAGGCGCGTCGGCCTGGGCAAGAAGCACCTTCAGTCCATCCTCTCCGAAAATAACCGTTTCGTCGGCGCCGCCGCCGATCAGGTGGATGCCTTCGTGGACGAAGTAAAACCCCTCGCCCGCCGCTACAAAGGCGCAGCGGACTACCAACCAGCAAAGCTGCTCTGAGTTCGGATTTATTTCAGTTGTAGGAGGAGCCTGCTTGCAGGCGATCCCTTGTCCGCTGGTACAGTCTTTTCGCCTGTAAACAGTCTCCTACATCGCAGACTAATCGTTCCAATGTCACTTTGGTTGCGGCCTCTCCGCGCTCTCAGCGCCTCCGCGGTGAGATCATGGATTTCCCGTTCCGTGGGCCTTTTCCAAGCTAGAGCGTTTTAAGTATAACTGTAGCCATTTCGGAGCAGAACAAGCAAAATGCCTTCTGCTCGCCACCCGATGAGTTGTCACGAATTACGTGACAAACTGGCTTGAGTTATCCCGCTACAGAATATCTTAAACTGCTCTAACTGAAATTTGGGTTTGCCTCTCAGGCAGCCTGAACGCTTCCTTGCTCTTCCTATTCTCAAAACCCTCTTCCAGAATTCCCACCATGCCTGAACTCGTTGGAAACGTATTGGTCGGCCAGTCCGGCGGCCCAACTTCGGTGATCAACGCAAGCGTTGCCGGCGTCATCTCCGAAGCCCTCAATCATTCCTGTGTCGAGGAGATCTACGGCACTCTCAACGGCGTGCTAGGCATCCTGCAGGAAGATCTCATCGATCTCGCTGCCGAGTCGCAGCAGACCATCCGCGCCCTGCGCCACACTCCTGGCGCCGCCCTCGGCACCTGCCGCCACAAGCTCAAGCAGCAGCAGGAATTCGACCGCGTCCTCGAGGTTTTCAAGGCGCACAACATCCGCTACTTTTTCTACATCGGCGGCAATGACTCGCAGGACACCGCCGACAAGATCTCCAAGCTCGCCCAGGAGCAGGGTTACGATCTGCGCGTCATCGGCATTCCGAAGACCATCGACAACGATCTCCCCGTCACCGACCATACCCCCGGCTACGGCAGCGTGGTGAAGTACATCTGCACCACGATCCGCGAAATCTCCTGCGACAACGCAGCCATGGGCCAGAACGATCTCGTGCAGATCGTGGAGGTCATGGGTCGCAGCGCAGGCTGGCTCGCCGCCGGTTCCGCCCTCGCGAAGCGCCGCGATCATCCCAACGACCCGCCGCACCTGATTTACCTCCCCGAGATTGCGTTCACGGTCGAGA
>JBAZHQ010000227.1:0-7343 GCA_041652235.1 Opitutaceae bacterium
GAAAAACGCTCCGATATCGCCATTCCATTGCGATATAATATGGCCTCTTCGCTTCAGTACGCCTCTCTGTACGTCAATTTTCAAACCTCTCTCATAGAAACCGGGAACTTGGGACAGGCTCTACTTACGCGACGAACACCAACCTCGTCGCGCAGATCGCCACCCCCACGGGGCTGAAGGCCGCCAAAGCCTACGACAACCAACGTTTCCAAGGGGTCATGCTGCTAATCTTTCGTTGACGAAGACAAGTTTCTGAGCTAAACAGCCAGACCATGCCAAGGAAACTACGATTGGAATTCCCTGGGGCGATCTACCATGTGATCAACCGGGGGAATCGGCGGGTTGGCCCTTTCGATGAGGGAGGAGCGGCAGAGGCATTTGAGCGCTGCCTGGGGCAGGCGTGCGATCACTATGGCTGGGTGGTGCATGCCTTTGTTGTCATGAGCAATCACTACCATATTGCGCTGGAAACCCCTTTGGGGAATCTCAGTTCCGGAATGCAGTGGATGCAGACAACCTTTTCAAACCGCTACAACCGCTATCGGGGCGAAAGCGGGCATGTGTTTCAAGGGCGCTACAAGGCCTTGCTCGTCGAGCAAGGGGAATACCTCGCAGGACTCATCAACTACATCGATCTCAATCCGGTGCGGGCGGGGCTGCGCCCTTTGGAGAAACTGGAAACATATCCCTACGGAAGTTACCGTTATCTGTTCAAGCCCATGGCGCGGCCAAGATGGCTGAGATTAGAGAGTTGTTTGAGTTTAAGCGGAGGTCTATCGGACGACACTGCAGGCTGGGAGAACTACAGGGCAATGCTATCCGACCAGTTAAGAAAAGGACCAGCGGGGACATCGGCTTCCTATGTGAAAATGAGCCAAGGCTGGGTATTAGGTTCAGAGATTTTCAAAGCGAAACTGGTAAGCGATCACAAGATCAGCAAGGAGGCACGTGCTTGGGAAAAAAGCGGAGCAAAGGAAGTGGCGCGCCTGCAATGGCAGAGAGAGCTAGAGCGACTTCTCGGCAAGTTGGGAAAGACCCAAGAAGACATACGGTTGGACAAGAAGTCGGCTCCCTGGAAGATCGCAATCGCGATCATGCTCAAAGGCAGTTCATCAACAAGCAATGCTTGGGTCGCCGAGATCCTAAACATGGGCACTCCCACTTTGGTAAGCCAAGTGATGAGTCTCGCACGCAAGAAGCCCGAAAGGTATATGGGCATATTGGCACAATTAACGAAAGATTAGCAGCATGACCCCTTCAAGCAGCTAGCAGCATGACCCCTTCAAGCAGCCTGGAAAGAAGGTATCCGTCCGCCCGGGTGCCCCGGAGCCGTCATTGATGGTGACCCATTATGACGTAGGATAATCGTGAACAACGATCATAAATGGTCACAAATGGGGTATCTTTCTACGACGGTTTACGAAGCAGCACACCGCGCGGTTTCATAGGCTGCCATTTGGCCGGAGTGAGAGCCTCAAAGTCGTCCTGGTTGCTCATGCCCGGCAGTGGTATGATCGCAAGCAGGAGCTGATGCGAACCAGAAAACTTGACGCGCAATACCGGACGACCAATATCGTGCAAATGCTTATAAGAGGAGGACTCACACTTTGAGTGTCGCTAAATCCGTGATCGCACAAAGCCACGGTTTATGGCGGTGGCTACTTGGAACGGCGGCTGGTCTGGTGAGTTTGGCGGGTGTGATGTTAAATGCCTCCCCGGCCGGTTTGGCTTGGGATACTCAATCAATTCAGCTGGTTGCGGAACCTGGCCAAAAGGAAGCTCGGACACTTTTCCATTTTCGCAACACCGGCGCGGTTCCGATCAAGATCGCCTCCGTAACGACTGACTGCGATTGCACGATAGCGGAGCTGGGTAAGAAGATCTATAGGCCGACTGAGCAAGGAGATATTAATGTTGCTTTCTCGGTGGGCAATCGAACGGGCGTGAGCGAGAAAACGATCACGGTGACGATCGACGAGGCAGGCGCAAAGCCGGTGCAGTTGCATCTGCGCGTGGATATCAGGGCCTTTTTTTCCATTGAACCCCGCATGGTCTGGTGGGCGGTCGGCGAGAAGCCTGCGCCGAAATCAATCGTCATCACAAGCCAGTCGCCGCGCCTGATTAGAGTCGTGGCGGCAAAGCCGACGTATCCCGGTATCGGCGCACGAATCGAAACGGTCGAGGCGGGTAAGAAGTACAACGTTCTGCTCGAGCCCGCGGCGACTTTGGCGCGCGGTTCATTTTCGATCGAACTGCAGATCGACATCATCGGGGAAAAATCGCAGATGCTCCATGCTTTCGCACTCGTCAAATAGGATTCCAACGCGCTGCGAGGCGGCGAGAAGTTGGGTGAAGACTGCACTGCGTAAAGTGTTATGAGTGACTCAGCGACTCCAACTGTCGTGTCACGGTTTTGGCCGAAAGCGTTCCGGGAAGCGTGCGCGTTGATTCTGCTGGCGGTCTTGTCGGCCATGGTAGCTGGCTGGCTGCATCCAAAGCGACCGGGCATGGCACTGATCAGGCCTCCCCTGGTCGAGGAACGGACCATCGCTGACCTGTTGCGAGCGAACTCTCCTATTTTGTGGGTCGACGCGCGTGCGGAACGAGAATTCCAAGCCGGTCACGTGCCTGACGCCGTTCGATTGAATCTGGAGGCGTGGGACGGCTTGTTGCCGGAGTTTTTGGCGGCGTGGCAGCCCGGCAAGGTAGTGGTGGTGTACTGCAATACCGACAAATGTCAGACGAGTCAGGAGGTGGCGGTCCGGATTCGTCGCGAACTCCAGATCGACCACGTCGTCGTGCTCAAGAATGGATGGGCGGCCTGGCGGGAGGCGCAGAGGCAATGACAACCGGTCGAAATATTCTACGCTTTCTGCTGGGAGCAGTGTTCTGCTATGCGGGCGTGGCGAAAGCACTCAACCCCGCGCAGTTCACCATCGATATTGACCACTACCGGCTGCTGCCGTACGTCGCGCTGGTGCCGCTCGCACTTTACCTGCCCTGGCTGGAGATTGTTGCTGGAGCGGGCGTTATTCTCGGACCAGCCCGGCGGGGAGCGTTGCTCGTGTTGCTGGCGCTCAACATTGGGTTCACTCTGGCCATCGGATCGGCGTTGGCGCGAGGGCTCGACATTACCTGCGGGTGTTTCGGCGCGGCCCTCTCAATGCCCTTGTCCCTCAGCCTGGGGCGCAATCTTCTCCTTGGTGCGGCGAGCCTGTGGCTATTGTACGACGAGAAACGTGCGGCCAGCCGATTGCCTCCGCCGGTCGTAACAAACTGAGATGAGGGTTCGATCCGGAGTGATAGGTGACACTTCGTCCAGGGTGACGGGTTTCATGGAGGCGCTGCTGAGTAACCTTCGGAAAACAGCGGAGTTTTCAGGGGGAATGCTGCCTAACCATCTTTCGGGGATAGTACCTCTTAATAAGCCTAAACCGGGTAAAAATGCATCAGTGTTAAATATATTGTATTAAAACCGGGAAATTTTCCCGACGCGTCGGGAAAATTTCCCGGTTATACCGTTTATTACGTAATATTTACGCATTTGTACTTGCGGATCTTCTTTTTTGGGACCCTCAATCGCACCCTGCCCCCTTCCGAGCGACAAGCCAGCCTCGCTCGGTTTGTTACTGTTTTTGCGATCCTATGTTATGAATCTTACCATTGCCTCCCGTAGTGCGATACCCAGCTATCTTACGGCGGTCGCGAGATTCGCATTGGTATCCGTTTTCGTGATATTCTGTTCGATGCCTGCGTTCGCGTTTGCGACCCCTGCCACGGAATCGGAGTCAACGGGCTTCTTTCATGCCGTCGCGTCGAAGAGCGATGGGACGATCTGGACCTGGCGCACCTATCTCAATGGGGAATTGGGGAATGGCACGACGGCAAATTACACCACGACTTTCACGGCAGCCGCGACGGGGGACACTTCAAACGTTGTCCACGCCTCGGCTGCGTCTGTGTTTGTTAATTGGAATCGATACAACCATAAAAAATATAGAAATAGATGAAAACCATAGCACACAAAACAAATGTTCTATTCATAGCGATATGGGTAACATGTTTATTCATTGATACAAATGCGAATGCAGAAGGTAATACCTTTTACGGCGAGAATGCGTTTATGAACGATGTTTCATCGGATTACACGACTGCCATCGGATATTATGCATTATATAGTAACACCACAGGAGATCAAAATACAGGTGTCGGATCCGCGGTAATGTATTTTAACACCACAGGAGCGTACAATGTGGCCATGGGATATGATGCACTATATAGAAATACGTCCGGAAATGATAATACAGGTATCGGAGCTTGGGCATTGCATTTTAACACCACGGGAGGGAGTAATACAGCCATCGGAAGGATGGCAATGGAATTGGGTTCCATTGGGTTTTATAATACTGCCGCAGGAGCATATGCGCTATACAATAATAACGCGAATTATAATACTGCCACCGGATGTTATTCATTAAATAATAACACGACAGGGCAATATAATGTCGCCACGGGATATCATGCGTTATATAGTAATGCTACTGCGAATTATAATACTGCCGTCGGAACTTATTCATTACATTATAACACATGGGTAAGTAATACAGTCATAGGATATTATGCATTTGGATATAACAACGCAGGAACTTATAATACGGCAATAGGCTGCGCTAGCGGTCCGACAGCGGTCAATCTGTAATACAACCGCTTTGGGTAATTCAGCCGTGCCGACTGCCAGTAATATGATCAGGCTGGGCAACAGTTCGGTTACTGTGATTGGCGGAGCGGCGAATTGGACGAATTTTTCCGATGCCAGGTTCAAGAACAACATCAAGGAAAATGTCAAGGGACTCGATTTTATCATGAAACTAAAACCCGTGACCTTTAACTATGATATGCATAAACTCGACGCTTATACCGGAATCGACGAGTCCGTATATAAAGATAGCGAAGAGATGAACAAGGCACGCAACGATAAGGAGAAAATCGTATATACGGGTTTTTTGGCCCAGCAGGTTGAGGAAGCGGCCAAGCAATGCGGATTCGATTTCAGCGGCGTAGTGAAACCCCAAAACGAGAAGACTCCTTACAGTCTGGCGTATGCCGAGTTTGTTGTGCCCCTGGTAAAGGGAATGCAGGAACAACAGAAACAAATCGAAGACCTGAAGCAGCAAGTGGAAGATTTGAAGACGCTGCTGGCAGAGGTATTGGTTAAAAAAGACGGCAAGTGAAAACCGCTTCGCGTAAAGCAATAATAACGATGCAATAAATTAGGCGGGGGCCAGATTCTGCACTCAGGGTGCCGAGCTGACCCCTGCGGAAACACGGGCGGCGGCGCGAACCCGAAAGGGAGCGCCGCCGAATTTTGCGGGACACATGATTCATCGACCCCGTCATGCCGCTTGCCGACGACAGCAGGCAGGGGTGGAGGGCAGGCGGAGATCGGTTGTCGGCTGTCGGCAGTCGGAGTTTCTAACCGGCTTTTTGCTTCCGGCCGTTTCAACAAGGATTGGGTTCTATTTCTTCCCCTTTGTGGGCAGGAAATTGGCGAGGGCGTCCACGAAGGGAGTGAGGAACTTGGGTTCGTTGCGCTGGTAGACCCAGTTGGCGCTGACTATCGCCGCAACGAAAGCCACAATGATGAGCAGGACGATCTTGTTCATCTGCCTTATTCGGCGGATCACAACCACCAGGGCGACCACGCTAAGGATGGCAATGGCGACGTTGAGCCAGAATTGTCTGGGAACCTGTTTAAGCTTCTCGAGGGTCGTTACAGCGATGCTGAGCATGGGTAAACTTATGTGAAGCGAGCGATCGCCTTTCGAGCGCAAAAGGGCAATTGGAGACAGGGGCTATAAGTGCCATTGATAGGGGTCGAAACCCGGCGATTTGCCTTGCCCTTGATGAGGCTCTATGGCTCCTTGCCCGCCGTTCCGTTAGAGACTTCGTTAGGTGACAGCTTCTGGTGAGTCGTCAGGTGGGCCATGGGGCCTGGTGATGATATCGAAACCCGATAGTCGGGAACGGACTGGCAGCGGACGGGAGAATCTACGAGATCATCACATGACAAGTTCAAAACTCTACGTTGGCAATCTGTCCTTTAAGACCACGGCTGACGAGCTACGTGCTCAGTTCGAGCAATTCGGAACCGTATCCGATGTTTATATCGCCCTTGATCGCATGTCCGGACGTCCGCGCGGTTTCGCGTTTGTGACCATGGGCACTGCTGAAGAGGCAAAAGTCGCTGCTGAAAAGGTAAATGGCGTTGAACTCGACGGTCGTCAGCTGACTGTCAATGAAGCCCGTCCGAAGGAAGAGCGTCCTGCTGGCGGCGGCTTCGGCGGCGGCGGTGGCGGATTCCGTGGCGGCGAGCGTCGTGGCTTCGGCGGCGGCGGTGGCGGCGGCGGATTCCGTGGGGGCGGCGAGCGTCGCGGTTTCGGCGGCGGCGAGCGTCACGGAGGCGACCGCTAATAGCTTCCCAACGCAGAAGCATAATCCCTTTCAAGCGGAGCGGTGAAAGCCGCTCCGCTTTTTTTCGGGTGCGCCCGGCAGGGCGCACCTGCTAGATAGTGAATACGAATAAACAACGTATAAGTCTATTGACCACTCGACAGAGGGAAGGTCTAGCCGAAGGGCAACTGCGGCGTCTCAAGGCGACCGTGGGAAGGAAGCCCATGGCAAAGCGCTGGCCTGACGAACAGAAACCACATACGAGGCGAACGCAGCGGATGAGGAGACCCATATCTTCAAAGTCCAAAATCTGTACGGAAGCTGCGTGAGTATATGTGGCGGGCATAAGCGTGAAAGCAGGTGCGCATTACCCGGGGAGATCTGGCGGCATGCCTGAGAGGGCTAGCGACGTGGGAACACGTTGCGATGTGTCGTCAGAAGTCAGCCGAGGCCATAGTAGCCCAAGAGATCAGGGGCGAAGGGCCGAACCGAAACGAGACCGTGTGGACCACAGGGAATGAACCCGCGTAAAGAAGCAGAAGAGAGCGCTGGAAAGCGTTCTGCCCAGGGCATGGGAGCCGGTCGGAATACCGGAAGTAGTGCCATGGGTGCGGCAAGCGCGGCATCGCCCCGGGGTGAAGACACTGGGCAAGGGACAGGACTGATCGAGACAATGATCGAACGCGAGAATCTGAATCTCGCCTGGAAGAAGGTCAGCGCAAACAAAGGAGCGGCGGGGGTGGACGGGCTCGACATCGAGGCCACCCTTATCCTGATCCGCGAAGAGTGGCCGCGGATTGAAGCGAGGCTCAGGGAGGGAACCTACGTTCCCAGTCCCGTGCGCCGCGTGGAAATCCCCAAGGCGAGAGGGGGAACCCGCAAGCTTGGAGTGC
>JBAZHQ010000228.1:0-7319 GCA_041652235.1 Opitutaceae bacterium
CTCAGCAGCATGACCACAAAGGCGTAGGGAGGTCCCAACAGGGAAACCCAGCTCGGGACGGTTTTGTTCCAGCGGTCCAGGACGCGTTCGCAGACAAGGAAGAAACCGTGAAAGAGCCCCCAGAGGACGAAATTCCAGCTCGCGCCGTGCCACAAGCCGCACAGGGCGAAGACCAGCACGAGGTTTACGCCCATCCGAAAGGAACTCACACGGTTTCCGCCGAGGGGGATGTAGAGATAATCCCGATAGAAGAAGGAAAGCGTCATGTGCCAGCGGCGCCAGTATTCCCGGATGGAGCGCGAGGCGTACGGGAAACGGAAGTTCTCGGGGAAAACAAAGCCCAGCATGCGTCCCAGGCCGACAGCCATATCCGAGTAGCCTGAGAAATCGAAATAGATCTGAAGCGCATAGGCGGTGAGTCCCAGCCAGGCCACGGCTGGATTACGCTCTGCCGATGGCATTCCAAAAACCGTGTCCGCCAGGATTGATACTTGATTGGCGATGAGAGTCTTCTTTCCCAGCCCGCAGATGAGACGCCGGGCTCCCTCCCCAAGATCGGCGACGCCCACGTGGCGCACGCGGAAGAAGTGGTGCACCTCCGAGTAGCGGACGATCGGGCCGGCGACGAGCTGGGGAAACAGGGTATAGTAGCAAAGGAAATCCAGAACGCTGTCGCAGGGCCGGACTTTGCCTCTCCACACATCGATGACGTAGCTGATGCCGTGGAAGGTGTAGAAACTGATGCCCAGGGGAAGGATCACCGCCGCCAACGTGAGCTTGCCGCCCAGATGCCCTCCAGTGAGCGAATTCACCCGGTTGACCAGGTCGAGAAACATGCCGCTGTACTTGAACCAGGCCAGCACGCCGAGATTGGCAGTGATTGAGAGCACAAGCCATAATCTGCGAAAGCGGACTCCGGGGGCGGCGCCCTTGCCTCCATAGTAGTTTATCAAGCACGACACGACCATGACCCACAGCATCGCCGCCTCGCCCCAGGCGTAAAACACCAGGCTGACAACAATCAGCCACGCATTCGACAGCTTAACCGCGGCGAGCGCGCTTCCACTGCGGTTGATCCAAATTTGGAGCCCGAGCGAGCCCAGCAAGGCCACCGGTAAAAAGTAGAACAGAAAGACAACCGAGGAGAAAACCATGCGCGACGACTAAGGAAAGTGCATAACTAGCCCGCAACGTTTAATTAATCGGATCATGAATCTTGGGCTCGGAAACGCATTTGGCGTTCTCATTATGCCCGGGCTTCCGCAGGTTTCGATGCTGGATCGGGCCCTTCCATTCGCCTGGAGCTGTGCTCATGGGCCGCGGCGAGCAGGGTGGGCAGGGTGGGGAGCGGACGTGCGATCATATACATCTGATAGGAAAAGAAGCCTCGGGAGATCCTGATGAGCTGCCTCTGCACCCACATTCCTGTTTTGCTCCAGAACCTGTTTTTAACAACAAGCGGAATGGGGGCCGGGATGCCGATCTCCTTCTCAATTACGAACCCCGATTCCTTGAGCAGGCGACGCAGGGAGGAGAAGGTGAACAGGCGGGTGTGGGTCAGATCCAGAATGCCTCGCTTGTTGTAGTTGAACTGGCCCAGAAGAAGCATCAGGCGGGTAACGAAGAAGGCGATGTTGCCCGTGGAAATGATGATCTTCACATCCAGGCATTGCTGGGTGGCGTCACGAAGTTTCCGGCAGAAATCCTCGGGCGATATCATGTGTTCGATGACATCGAGAATCATGATGACGTTCACGTCGGACAAGGGTCTGGGAAAGGCGTTGCCATTCAGGTCGGCAATGTGGAACTCGGCGAAGCCGCTGCGATCCGCGGGGGGAAACTGGTCCACGCCGATAACATTCACATTCTTTTTCTTGAGGGCTGCGCACAGGTGCCCCGGTCCACAACCCACATCCATGGCGAGAGCGCCTTCAGGGACATCCTTGACGGCCTGCGAGTGGGTGCTGTCGAACTCAAGCTTCGAGAGGTAGTGCTTGTTGTCGGCGGACATCGACTCGATGTCGAAATTGCGCCGGTAGACCAAGCCGTAGTTCATGAGGCGCGCCAGCGTCGAGGCGACGGCGACATCCCTCGCGTATCGAATGCCGTTCACGCGGCAGATTTCATCTCCATAGAAAGTCGGGATTGGCACCTCGACCACGCGGCAGTGCGCGCGGAGAAGCTGGATGATGATCTCTGTGTCGAAGTGAAAGACGTTCGAATTCAGAGCGAACGGGATTCTGCGAAGCGCCTCCACCGAATACACTTTATAGCCGGTGTGGAATTCGCTGAGCTTTGAGCCGAGCACCAGATTCTGGTACCATGTGAGAAACCTGTTTCCTAGAAACTTATAGAAAGGCATGCCTCCTTTGAGGGCATCCCTGGGCTTGAGCATGCGTGAGCCGTGAACGACTTCGGCCTCATTAGCAGCGATCGGGGCAAGGAGCGCGGGGAGCATCTCCGGAGCATATTGGCCATCGCCATGCACGAGGGCGACGATGTCGAATTTTTGCTCGATGGCGTAAAGGTAGCCCACCTTCTGATTGCCGCCGTATCCCTGGTTCTTGGGATTGGCGAGAACCGTGAGCTTGTGCCGGTACTTTCCCGACAAACGCAGCGCGTCGCAGAGCTCGAAAGTCCGATCAGCCGAACCGTCGTCTATGACAAGCACTTCGACATCGTAGCCTTCCAGCGCGGGAATACGGTCAAGGACCTTGAGGATGGTCGACTCCGCGTGGTAAGCGACGATGAAGACAAGGACGCGTGGCTGCTCGCTGGATCTCATTCAGGCTCCATCAAATGAAGCGGCGACTCTTTGGGAAGCGCAAAGGGACCGCCTTGCAGGCTCGCGCAGGGAGCCTCGTGCTCAGCGCGGTTTAATGAAGAGCGGGCTGAAAAGCTCGTTCATCTGCTTTTTTAAATGCTTATAATGAGCGGGCACCTCATCCGGCACGCCCCAAACTCCAGCGCCTTGATTTTGGATCGTGATGGCGTAGGTGATCAGAATGGAGAGCAGGGTGAGAGCGAAGACGATAACGATGACGGTACGGCGAAGGCGTTCCAGGCATCCCGACAAGGCCGCCAAGCTCACGCAGGAGGCACAGACTAGGAAGGTACAGAAATCGGCGGTATAGCGCTGTGAGACCGCAGCAGCGCAGAACATGGCCAAAGACATTGGAAGGAGCGCAACCCACAGGACCGCGGAATAGGGCAGCAATCTGGGTGCGCGCAGAAGCACATAAACACTTCCCAGCGACGCCAACATGAAAAGAGAGGGCATGGCCCAGGGGAATGCCACGGTCGGCTCTGCCACATCGATGCGAGGTTTGAAATAGTAACTGGGAGAGTATCCGCCGCCAATGTAGTAAAAAGGGAAGTCCCTGGTCACCGAGAAGTTTTGCACGGTGACATAAGTGTTAAAGCAGAAGGGAATATTGGCCAGGTGGAAGGCTTTCCCCTCGATATTGGCAAGTCTCTCGGGGGTATATTGCACATGGTACTTCAGTGGACAGCCTCCGAAGTCCCTGAATTTCAGATAGCCGAGGAGATTGAAGGTCAGGACACCAGTCACGCAGAAGAAAGCAGCGAGAAGCTGCCTCCAGGAGCGCGATATGAGGACTAGGGATGACCTGAGCGAGCTGAGCCGCAGGGTTGCCTGCTGAAGCAGGGAGTCGCACAGAGGCCAGACACTGCAGCATGCCAGCAGCCCCAGTGCGAATAGGCCCGTGGGCGGCCGTGCCTGGACCGACAAGATACCGCAGATCAGGGAAATCAAATAATCAGGTCGGCTTCTGCCGCCCAGGAAGCGCAGGGCGAAATAGGCCCCGGCAAAGGCAAAGGCGGAGCCGCAGAGAATTGCTTCATGGTAGATGTAGCCACGACTGCTCAGAAAGAAGAGCGTCGAGCCAAGTCCCGTGCTGAGTGTGATGCAGACAACAGCCCAGCTTGGAGGCTCTGTTCCCGCACCGCGAAGTCGCCGATAGCACAGGCGCAAGATCTGGTAGGTGAACACCAACACCGCGACAAAATAACCGAGCATAAAGCTGCGGCTGAGCATCCCGACGCCTGTTTTCGCGAGCACAAAAGGAATCCGCAGCAAGGCGGGCGTGGGACCGAAGTACCCGTAAATTCTACCCTGAAACACAAATGCCTCACCTCCCAACGCTGCTTCGGGAACATCGAGCCGACCCTGCAGCAAGCTCTGAGCCTGATAATCGTAAAACGTCCCGAAGTTTTCCTCCTTAAAAAAGGAGTAGCTGCCATAGGTGATGAAGTGCGAGAACGCCCACACGCAAAGCATCAGCGCGACAGCGAAGGCGGCATGGGCTTTCCTTGTGCAGGCGGGGACGAGAATGGGCAGGTTTTGGAACTTATCTTTCAATGCGCCGAGCAAACGAATGAGAAAAGCGATGATGATGAATGAAGCCAGTACAGTCAGAATGGGGCTCGAATAATTCACGCACCACCAATTCAGACGCTCCAATCTCCCGGCAGCCGGACGCGCCTTGCCATGCAAACTGGAATGCTCTGTGAAGATCGACCCCGAGAAAAGCGAGGAGCATGAGCTTCCGCCAAGCGGGTTTATCCCGTAGTAAACTTCATCGAGGGGTGTGACATGGTATTTGACCTCCTCATTGAGAAGAACGCTTCCGTTTACCTGCACCTTTAAGCGAGCAGTCCTGGGCCGATCCTTGGCGACTGCTGCGTCAAGGGAAGGCAGCTCAAGATCCAGGCGCATGGGCTGCCCTTGAGAGAAGGTGAAAGGCGCTGAGGTTGGACCACCTGACCCCCATGAATCATAGCCGATGCAGGCAGTGGAATTGCCTTTGTAGACCAGGTACAAAAAAACGCCACGGCCGGGCTCTCCGGCACAGAGAAGCGGTTCACGACCGCCTACCGGCTGCTCCTGAATCACCACCTGAAGCGCAAGAGGACTCGGCATCGCCTCGGGGTGGCGCAAGCTGATATTCATCTTCAGTGCGATAAAGACACAAACGGCGCACAGAGTGAGAATATCCAAACGGCTGATTTTGTAAGTGCCTTTCATTGCGGTGGGATCGTGGGGAAGGAAGAGCGATGATCAATGCTTCATATGCTCGGCATTGTGGATATGCGGACTTGAGTGAAGTGCCTGGGTGATGGTGTGGAAACAAGCCTGCTCGCTGGAAAAATCCCTGCAATGTCCAGACATGGATCGAGCGGGAGCTCTTGGCCGGTCAACGGCGCAAGAAGGAGATCCACCCGTTACGCGGTGTGGAGGGACAAATCCAGGATGCATCGATCATCACAGACGATGCGGGACAATCTCAGTCGTTTGTTGAGGTGGTGCTTCCGAATGGCCTGAAGATTCGTTCCGAATACGCCGTGCGCGGGAATCAGGCACAGCAGCCAGGCGAGGAGCAGCATCAGAGGCGTTTTGCCGCGTCCGAGAAGCTCGATGGAAATGGTGGTGGCGCGATCCGGGAACGAGGCGGGAGCATCGATCGCTAAGTTGAAATTGCCCTCGGCGAGCGGGAACCATTCCACGGATTGAATGCCGTTGATCGTCACGCGCAGGCCGAGGGGGCGTTGCGTGATTGGAGCGTCGGGATCTCCCGGCGACAGATGTCCGCAAATGAAAAGATTCCGATGGGGCGTTCCGGCTGGCAGACGCACACGAACCTTTCTGCCGATATAGGGAGGCGAGCCTGGCGCACTGATTTTCAATCCGCTGACCCGGACGTTCGGGGGGCCTGCGGGTTGGGACGGAGGATCGAGCAAGCTGCGCCAGCGGGCCTCTTCGCGCCACAGGGCGCTTTGGGCGAGCAGGCGGGCTTTGCGGGGTGGATTGCGGGTTAGTCCCTTGAAAAAGAGGAAGGCGGCAAGGCGGTCGCAGGCGCTCGATTCCGGGGCGGCCAAGGTCTTCGCCCATTCAGTGGCGATCGCGGCGCCGAGCGCTTTGGCCCAACGCTGGTACAGGCGACGGCTGTTGCGCTCGTCCTGCAAGGAAGTCGGACCGCGGGTGGCGCTCACGTGATGAAGCACACTGCTCCGGAGGGCCACATACGAGCGCTTGCCCCGTTCGCGAAGCTTGAAGGCAAGGTCGATGTCTTCGCCGCCGTTAAGGTAGGATTCGTCGAAGCCGCCGACAGAATCGAAATCCGCCTTGCGCACCAGGCAGCAGGCGGCGGTCACTGCCAGTGTTTCCGCGACGGCTGGGTCTCCGGCGGGCTTGGTCCGTATGTGCTCAAGCTTGCCCAGTCGCGTCACCGTGATTCCGGCATGGTCGATGGCTCCGTCCGATGTTCGCAGTTGCACATTTCCAACCAATCCGGCGTCGCGGGTTCGGTCGTTAAGCACTGCCAGCATGGGTTCGAGCCAGCCAGGGTTCAGGACCAAGTCGTTGTTCAGGAGCGCGAGACATTTGCCGCGGGCGACGGAGGCTCCGCGATTGTTGGAAGCGGCGAAGCCCAGGTTGCGCTCGTTGATCAGCACCTGTGTATTTGGCTCTAAGAGCGTCTTCAGCCAGTCGCGCGTTCCGTCGGTGGAGCCATCGTCGACAAGAACCACCTCATAAGGCATCCCAGCCGGCATCGTTTTCCGCAACGACGCCAGCATCGCCTGGGTGTACTCCAGGTGATTGAACAAGGGCACGACGATGCTGAGCAGCGGCGGGGCGTTGTTCGGGCGATCGGCGTCCTGAGAATGGAGGCTGGGGGCGGACAAGGTGAAGGGATCTTGAACGGTGGACGGTGGCGCGCCAAGCGCGCACGGTGGTCGCGGAGCGACCTCTGTGGCGGCAGAGTCGCCACCGCCTTATTGTTCCTTGCCCGTGGGCGGCGAGGCGCGTAGGGCGCGCAGGTATTGGCCGTAGCTGGATTTGCCGAGGCGCTGGATCTGGGCTTCGAGGACTGCGGGGCTGATCCAGTTGTTTTTGAAGGCGATCTCCTCGGGGCATGCGATCTTCAAGCCCTGCCGGCTCTCGATCACTTGCACGAACTGGCTGGCGTCGAGCAGCGATTCATGCGTGCCCGTATCAAGCCAGGCATTGCCCCGCCCCAATACTTCCACGTGCAGCTTCCCTTGCTCGAGGTAGAGGCGGTTGAGGTCGGTGATCTCGAGTTCTCCTCGCTTGGATGGCTTGAGGCCGCGGGCAAGGGGAATGACGGTTTTGTCGTAGAAATAGAGGCCCGGGACGGCGAAATTCGATTTGGGCGCTGCGGGTTTTTCCTCAATGGAGAGCACTCGGCCATCCTTGGCGAATTCCACCACGCCATAAGCGGTGGGGTTGGAGACATGGTAGCCGAAGATGGTAGCCCCCGACTTGCGGGCATTGGCGG
>JBAZHQ010000229.1:0-7304 GCA_041652235.1 Opitutaceae bacterium
GACCGACCAAGGCACCGCCATATTCATAGGCGAGATCCGCTTCGCGCGACCCCAACGTAATAGCACCGTCGGTTCGAACTGTGTCGAGTAACGAGGCCAAGATTGCCGGCCAGTTGGCGACAAGAACTTGGTCAAGTTGGTCGGCCGGGATCTGGGATCGGATCTCATCCGGCAAGCCGAGCTGCTCCACCCCAGGGTAGACGATTTCAACCAATCCGGCCGTTTCGAGAGAAACATCGGGCCACTGCGTCCGCCGCATGAATTCGCGGGCCAGGAGTTGCCGCAAACCGCCGGCAACCTCCGCGCGATTTTTCTCCCACGAGTTCTGATTCCAATCCGCGGCATTATGGCGCAACCCGAAATCTAGATCGAGGATTTCGAGAATGCGCGGATTCCTCGCGATCATCCCCTCCCACTCGGCGATTGCTCCGCCGCTGCGCGTCTGCCGGATCCGTTGCTCACAGTCATCCAGCGAGCGACTTGCTTGAGTATGCGCGGCGCTGCCTGGTCGCGCAACCTGCACCTGCTTGCGGAACAGCGCGGCCTGTTGTTCGAGGAATTCCAGCATTTCGGGTCCGCCGACATCGCCGCTCGCGAGCGTATCGGCGACCGCGGCACGGAATACTTGAATCTCATGTTGCTTGGTAAACCGCGGCCCAAGTCGCGCGGCCTCAGTCCGACTATCGCTGAAGATCAAGAGCCGTCGGCCGCGCGCAGGTTTCCATCTGGAATCTTCCCTTGCGAGCGGGGGCATTTCCATCAATGCCGCTTCGGCCATCAAGGCCAGTTGTAGGCCTGATTGGGAGCCGAAGAAACGAATGCTCCGGTCGAGTCCAAGGCCTGTGGCGGGGCATTCGTTAACTAACCAAAGAGGAACCCCGACGCTGCCAACCCCCCCGAGACTGCCATCCGCAGGATTGAATACAAACTGCTGGGCGCCGGCGACCTCGCTGGTGGAAAAGAAACGCAACCGGGCGAGCCACGCCGGTTGTGGCTCGTTGTGCATCGTGACGGCGAGTGGCACTTCACGCAGGTAACCATTGTCATCAACACCGGCGACAAACCACTCGCCGGACAA
Source organism: Opitutaceae bacterium (assembly GCA_041652235.1). Taxonomy (GTDB): domain Bacteria; phylum Verrucomicrobiota; class Verrucomicrobiia; order Opitutales; family Opitutaceae; genus MWDT01. Next base: position 1,079 of record JBAZHQ010000229.1, read on the forward strand.
GCGACAGCGTGCAAGCGACAGCGACGCGCCGACCACAGCCGGATCGCCGGCACCGGCGCTCGCCGAAAAAGCAAAGCCGATCTTTCCCACCAAGAACTTTTCGTGCGGCGCGTGCTGCGGCCGAAAGCAGAGCGAGATTCCTTCCGGGGCGCGCACAAGAAAATGCACGCGATTGGGCAGCAGAGGGTAGGCCGTCGGTGCGGAACGGGCACTCGCGGCAATTTGAAAAAGGATTCTCGTCGCCTCAATAGCCGCTCCCGATACTGTGCCGAACAACGCTGCGGCGAAATCCTCGATTTTCGCCCGCTTCTTTTCCCAGGTGACGCTATAGAGTCGAACAATCGCAGGCGAACGCTCCACCACTCGAAGGAGCAAGGGCGCAACTGGCTGGGGTTGGTCGTCACCAAAAACTTCCCTCACATGTCTAGATGGCGCGATTGAACTCAGCGCCTGCGACCAGAGCCGCAGTTCTTCGGAACCGCATTCGGCAAACCGGGTTTCGTTTCCCGCAGAAATGAGCGTGGGTGAGGTCGGCCACGCTTGTCCGGTGACATCTTCCGGTCGCGGGATGATGCCAGGTGGCACCGCAAAATTCTGTTCGTAAGGCTGGCCTTGGATGACGTGAACGAGCCGCTCCGGTTTGCCAAACAGCTTGCCCGCGAATTCCTTCAACTCGCCTTCCACATTGCTCGCCGAACTGGCAATCGTAGCGGACGTGGCAAACTGAACGACATCCGAACCGGTGACGCCGCATTTTAGATAAAGCCTGCGCAGCAGTAGGGCGATTTCCGCCGCGAGGTTGCCCGTGTATAAATGGGCTTCGTCCAGAACAACGGTTCGAAGGTTGCGTCCGAAAAACACGGCATCTTGTGGGCGGCACAGCATGTATTCCAACATCGAGTAGTTGGTGATAACCACGCGAGGCACTGGGCCGCGATGGACGGGCGCGATAGCTTGTCCTGAGGCGGACTCCAGCCCGCGCGCCTGGCGCCGGGTGCGATACCGGCACGAATCCCAAAGCGGCACGCCACGTGAATTGGCCATTCGTCCGTCTTCTGGCGTTTCGCTGGTGAAATGAAACACCGTCGCGACGTTCTGTCCTTGGAGCCATGAGTAAAGTCGATCCACCTGGTCGTTCACCAACGCGTTCATCGGATACAAAATGACGCAGGAAACGCCTTGTCCGGATTCCGGCTCGTGGCGAAAGACGTCCGTCAAAAGAGGCAGAAGAAAGCTTTCCGTCTTTCCCGCGCCCGTGCCGGCTGACACGACGATGGCAGGTTTTTCGGGCGCAGTATAACCTGCGGCGCCAGCTACGATGCTGGCAGCCTGGTGCGTGAAAGGGTGCCGGTTTCTCGGAAAGGCTCCGCGGGCGTCGAGATGGTCCAACAGGGGCGGATGGATCGAGCCGTTGTCGGCAAAATGCTGGATCGGGTGCGGGTCGAGCTTTGAGGGGAAGGCTCCCTCAACCCAAAGGTCGCTTCCTAATCCACCGGATTCGGCAGGTCCGGACCAGACGGCATCGCACGCCTGGCGCAACGAGGCGTCCCTTACGTAGTGGTCAGTCAGTGCAAAATCGACCATGCGACGATGCACGGCTCGGGTTACTTGGAGTGCGTTGATCTGAGGCATGGACTAAATTGTCTTGGCCGCGCAATACCGTCGGAAAGCGGGATGCTTTGCTAGCAGCTGTATGTTGTTTTGATCTGCTGGCGCGCGTGGAAGTTTTGGGTTGATCGCTTTTTGGGCGAGATTCTCCAAAAACTCTTCCGCCACGCCCAGAACGTTCTGACTAAGGTCGCGCCATTGCACGGATGTCGGCTGCAACTGCGCCCTAAGGTGATCCTTGAGTTGCGCACCAGCCTGACGGCCGACAATCATGGAATAGTGTTCGTCAAGCCATGTCCGGCAGAATGAAACCGCGAGTTGCGAGGAGACGAGAGCGAGACGTTGAACCAACCGAGTAATAGCGTCGTTGCAGTCGTGCAAATCCACGCCGCGATTCGTGGTGTCAAAAAGAAGTTGCGCGCTTGGGCCGTCGAGGACCATTCGACCACGGCCTGCGAGTTCTTCCAGTGCGTTGATCCATGACGAATCCAGCGAAAGCGGATTGAAGGTGTAGCAACTTGATGAAACCGCCTCGTCGGTAAGCCAAGTCGCTAGGATGGCGGCTAGGTTTCGGCTCATGAACGTTCTGACATTCGCGACATGCGACGCTGCCAAAACGGGAGCGTGGAACCAGCGTAGCACAATCGCCGCGTGGCGAACTTCGTTGGGCGCAAATGCGCGGCGTAGATTGAAGGACCAACTTTCGAGGTGGAACCATGAACCGACTCGGACGCTGTTAAAAAAAACGCCGACCGCAAATATGCTGCCGTGTTCGCCCTGGTGCGGAACCTCCCATACGAATGGATATAAACCAGCGACCGCTTGCAACCGAATAACCTCGTGCCGACTGTTCCAAATAATGACTGCGTGTTCAGGTCTCAGTGGCATGTCCTGGATAAAGTGAATCTGTAGAGATGTGGCGGTTATAACCACCTTGCGCATCACGCCGCAATCCACCACCTGCTCCGCGACCAAGAGCGTATCGCGAGATTCATTGTAGGGGCCCCGCCGAATTACTAGCGCGCCGCCATAGCCCGCCAATTGCCCAATGGGCGCGGCATGAGGGGTTGCTCGGCGGACAACCGAGCCGGCCTCAATCAAGTAATGACGGCCGTAGTCTTCCGGACCGGTCGAAGGCAGCCGAAACCGAAATTCGTCCGACATCGCCGTGCGCACGCTCAGAAGTTTGGCCGCTTCGAGCACACGCACCTCCGAACCGGTCCGCCACAGGGTGCCGGTGAAAGGAACCTCGATCTTCTGCCGGGCTTGGAATGCGATGCCGTTCCGGCGCAGTCCGAAGATCATCGTAACCGACAAGGAGAGCTGCTTCGGCTGGATCTCCACCGCATATTCGCCGTCATCGTTGGCAGGAATTAACGACTGGTCGGCCCATTTAATCCACCGCAGCTCAAGGTCGGGCGAAGCCTCCACCTTCATTCGGATCTTGGGCATCGGTTCCCACGGGACGAAACGCATCGGTGCGCTCGGAGTTTCTAGGCGAACGACCACGTCGCCAGGATCAAGGACCGGTGGCGGCTTCTCGAGATACGCGCTGCTCCAAAGCTCTTCACCGTCCGCGCTCACTGCAACCCGGCCCGAGTCCTTGTGGAACCGTGCAAACAAGAATGGCTGTTGGGGCACCGGCCAGGCTTCGGGCGTAGCGCCAGTCAGAGTCACGAACAAGGGAACGCACACGGTGAATCCGTCTTGGCCCACGATGCGGGTCGATTGGTAGGCGTCTTCGGCTCGCTGGCCACGGATATTGTAAATATTCACCAGCTCGGATTCATCCCATAGAATGAGCGGCTGCGCCGCCACGACCGTGCGGTTGTGCGCCGCCTCTAGCGTGGCGATTCCTCGGGCCGCCGCCCACCCGAGGTTCACCTTCGCTCCGGTGGTCGGGGCAAAGCTTCCGTCCGCTTGACGCGCGAGTCTCCCCAACTCCCGGTTGCCCCATCTCAAGACATACGTTGGGGCAGGAAGCACGAGGGCATCGAGGTTGATCCATTCGGCGGTAAACGCCGCTCCGGTTCCTGACGGCCATTCAAGTTTTGGCGCATCCAGGAATTGCACTGGCCGGTCGTCTTCAAGCGCGATGACGTGGATCGCATCTAGGGAAAGGCGCTCGCGGCTCTTCTTCACCAAGGATTCAATCCATTCCGGCAGAACCCAAGGCGACATCCCCAGAAAATTCCGCAGCGCGGCTTCCCCAAGATTGTTTCGACGATAGGCGGTGAGCTTTCCCCAAAGGTCCAGGAAAGTGCGACTGGCCATCGACGCCCCGGCCAAGCCGAGCAAATGTCGGATTGCGAGTGTCGGAGTTTGACCCGCCAGCCACTCGGGCAGGCGACGTTCAAAACCGGTGCGTGTGAATCCAAATTGAAGAAAGCCGGTGTCGAACCAAGGCATCATCCCGTCGATGCCAAAAACATTTCGGAGCATGACGGCTTCGGCTGCCGCCTGAAGGGTTTCTCGCATCACGCCTGTTGGGTTTCCGTCCTGCAGAAAAAATACGTCGGCAACACTGCTGTGCCATGGCAGCGCGCCAAGGGCATTCCAGAAATTCCCCTCAGTGCCTCGTCTTCGGACGTGTTCCGTAAACAAGAGCCAAAGCATGGTTCCGGTAACGGCCGCATTTCTGAACCGACGCGTTTGGTCGAGATTGCCGCTCCATGAACTAATCAAGTGGTCGAGGCTGGGCCGCCGCAGACTTCGAAGCCAATCCTGCATCCATTGGTAGTCGATTTCAGAGGTGTTGAGTTCAGCGAGTGACCAACCACGTTCGGCATCCACGAGTTGGGCGCGGCGTGCGATGATTCGGGCAAAGCCCAAACTCGTGGCGTCCGGAGCTGTGGGGTTAATTGTGCTGAATAAATCGGTGCGCATTGGCATTGCGGTCGCAGCCGTGGCTTTCCGAGGAAATGAATTGCGGCGCTAGGGATTGGGGCCACTGCGTTGGGCGCAGATTCTGCGGCACCTGGAATACAGGTGCCCAGGCAAGCAGGACTATACAGGCAAAGTTTTGAATGCGAGCGATTATGGGCCTCCAGGCATTCTTCAGAGCTTTCGTTTTACGATCCAACGATGGTCCCGCATGCAGCGGGACATGCCGTGCTTGTGGAGTTCTAGCCACGTGGCTAGACGGCATTATCTTTTCTTCGGGACGGTTACTTACACGGCAGCCGGCACGTCGCTCGAAGATTGGTTCACGGCTGCGTCATAGCAGATGACAAACGCTATGCCGGAACACTGCTAAACGAATGGGGCTTTATGGATTGAGAACAAACAGCCACACTCTGACCGCCCTGAACGGCCGCCCTTCTGTCCCGCCCGTCAAGCTGGATCGCAGCGAAGCGAGGAGGAGCTTGACGCGAAGGCGAATCGATAGATTCGAGGGAAACGTCGATAGATTGTCGTCAGATTCTCAACCGGTGGCTGTGGGCAGCGGGCGTCGATAGATTGCGCGGGAACGTCGATAGATTGTCGTCAATTTACCCGGCCTTCAGTTCATACCGGGTGGCCCGGCCCTTCCCAACCTGTATGAGCAATCCGCGGTTCACCAGGTCGGTAAGATCGAGGTAGGCCGTGTTGTAGCTGACACCAAAAGCCTTCCGGCACCAGCCGCTAGTTACGCCTCCCGCTTTCTGCGCTCGGAGCACGATCTTTTTCTGGCGTGCGTTGAGCTGCGCTTCAGTCGCTGGCGTGACGAAGCGCGCCGCATCCTCTGCCACCTTCAGCCGTTCGAATTGGCCGTCCGGCCCACGGAACGTCACGATGAAGTAGCCGTCCTCCTCCGCATACACCGGCTCGTCGAGCCCGTGATCGACCATCGCATCCCTCATCCGCGCGAACCCGCTACCGCGCTGCTCCATCAATTGCAGCGTCGCGAGTGTCTGGGCGATAAGCGGATTTCGCGACGCCGCTCGGTAGTTACCCTTCCTTAACTTCGCCAGTGTGAGCGGCCGGGGCGGATAGCCGGGACTGGCGATCTCGACGCGGTTGCGGAACACCCGCACTGAAATCTTCCGCGCCGCGTCCTCGTAGCTGCGGTGGGCGACGGCGTTGACCAAGGCCTCGCGAAGTGCCCGCGCCGGGTATTCATCGAGCCGCACATTGTTGATTCCCACCACGCGACGTGGGTGTTCGGTGTGGCGATCAATGAATGCCACGGCCGCTGTGATCGCTTCCGGCAGGGCCGCGTTCAGATTCTCTTGGGCGCGTGGCGTCCCCGTGATGCGAATATCGTCATAGGCGTCGAGCAGAATTTCTGCCTGCGGAAACCGGTCCGCTGGCCGTTCCCCGAACAGTAACAGCGCCGCCGCAGTGGCCGGGTAAGTCTTTTTGTCCGGCTCGAAGGTCGCCAGCCCCCGCGTCGCCAGTGCATGGGCTGCCGCGTCATCCCAAATCGTCATCCCGGGTTTGGGCAGCACCTTTTCGGCGAACTGGTGCAACCATCGGCCACCAAATGCGGTTGCGAGGACATCCGGCAGAATCCGCGCCTCGAATGAGGATGCGATGTCGATCAGGTGCGCGCCTTCGGCGACTTCCTCGGCTGTGGCTTCGATGCCGAAGTCTTCCTTCAACACGCGCACCAATCCGCGCTGGACCTCTGGTTGCA
>JBAZHQ010000230.1:0-7203 GCA_041652235.1 Opitutaceae bacterium
ACCCACGCCCGCTACACTCAGTACAAAAATGGGCTCGAAGTGATCTGCACGCGACTTTCGTTGCACGTCGATAAGAAAGGCGTCGTGTACGCCGCGTTCGGCAATGCCAGGGACGGCGAGAACCTGCCAAAGGCCGCAGCGATCGATGCCGCCAAAGCCACGGAACAAGCGGTGACGGTCAATAGCGCTGCGAAAGATCTGAAGACCGATGGCGCGCGTCTCGTGTACATCGTGACAAGCCAGTATCAGGACATGTATCTGGCATGGGAGATTCATGTTTCCGGAGAGGGAATTGATCTGCCGATCGACGAGTTTGTCTTTGTCGATGCCGCTACGGGAAAGGTGGTGGATCGTCATACCCGGATATTTCCAGCGATGTATCGGGAGGTGTACAAATTGGCGTACGGCATGTGGCCAGCGCCTCCTCCTCCCGAACCTCCGCCGGGGCTCCCTCCCCCGAATTGGCCCGTGGTGACATACAGGATTGAAAATGGTCCTATCGGGGGTCAGCTCTGGGACGTTACCGAGCCGGATCTTACGGATACGGCTTCCAGCAACTGGGCTAACTTGAAAGAGGCGTACGATTACTTCTCTGGCGAGCATAACCGCGACTCGTACAACGCATCAGGTGGTCACTTGATTTCATATCTGAATTCAAGTCCTAATCCGAACAATGCCTTTTGGAGAGGTTCTGACAATACACTAAATTTTGGTCTGGGTGATGATAGCCTTTTTAGTAATCTGGCCGGTGATCCTGATGTTGTCACTCATGAGCTCGCTCATGGCGTGACCCAATACACATCAAGCCTGGTGTACGCCTATGAGTCAGGAGCCCTGAATGAAGCGTTTTCCGACATTATGGCCTCTGCACAGCAGTGGAGGACAGATGGTTACAACATTTATGAGTCCACCTGGAAAATAGGAGAAACGTGTTTTACGCCAGGGACATCCGGTGATGCGCTTCGATACATGAACGATCCAGCCTTGGACGGGATTTCGAAGGATTACTACCCGGACCGAATTACTGATTACGGCGATGATTACGGTGGAGTCCACAAAAACAGCGGCATCATAAATCTCGCTTTCTATCTGACTGTCCATGGCGGCCTTCACCCTCGCAGGCCCAGTACCAATCCTGGTCCTAATGTCCCCGTACTTCCTGGTACTTCGATGGATCTGGCTCAGCAGATTTTCTATCTTGCCTTCACACAATACCTTGACTCAGGGTCGCAGATGATCGATGCACGCGCGGCAACGGTGCAGGCAGCCAGCGAACTTGGCGGTTCATCAGCGGCAACAGCAGTCAATTTGGCGTGGGATGCAGTCGGGGTTCCAGCCGTCGGCAATAATAATTGCACCATGAATCTCGCCACCCGTGCCAACGCGGGGACCAGCGCCGAGATCTTGATCGCCGGAATCAAGCTTTCCGGTGGAGGCACGGCCAAGCCGATTATCTTTCGGGGAATGGGTCCCACGTTGGCGTCCCTAGGCGTTTCGGGTGTCATGGCCGATCCGGTTCTTACGCTTTACAGCGGCCAAACGCAATTGGCGCAGAATGACGATTGGTCATCGAGTCCTGATAAAACGGCGATTCAACAGGCAGCGTCCGCAGTCGGCTTGTATCCTTTCCCCGATCCGAGCTTGGATTCAGCCATCTTATACACGCTATCCTCCGGATCATATACCGCACAAGTGTATGGCAACCAAGGAGGAACCGGTCAGGCGATGGTTGAGGCGTATGACACCGACCTATCGAATCCAAATCATCTGAGCGGAATCGCGAGTCGGTGCCGTGTAACCTCGGATCCGATAATCGCCGGGTTTGCCATCACAGGGCAGGCATACAAGCGGCTGCTCATTCGGGCCGTGGGGCCGGGCTTGGCGGGACAGGTGCCCGGTTATCTCACTGATCCTCGGGTTTCGATATACTCCGGATCGAATATTATTTACGGTAATGATAACTGGGACTCGCAAAATTCGGACATAGCGGCTGCGACCACCCAGCTTGGACTCACTCCTCTGCAATCGGGGAGCGCGGATTCGGCGCTTCTCATCGGCCTGCCCCCGGGGCCTTATACGGTGGTAGTCCAAGGTGTAAGCGGCGCCACCGGCGTGTGCCTGGTAGAGGTGTACGAAGTCAACTGACAGCCAAAATAATACGGACTCGCATGAATGCTCACCCGTGTTCATGCCGCTCGAAGAGGGCGGGAAGCCTGCTTTGCTGGATTGCAGTCTGCTTTCTGGCTGGCTGGCTTCCCGCCGCTTTCGCGGGCGGTGTGCGTTATAGTATGACAAAAACGGCGAATCTTGGGATATATTACCCTAGGGCAATCAATGATAAAGGGCAGATGGTCGGAACAGCCCAGGACTATCTCGACTCGAAATTTCTATTTTTTGACGGACTTCAGACCACCGATCTCGACATAACAAGAACCGAGACGAAATCTGCAGCGGGGCACGATCTCAATAATGCGGGTGTTATTGTTGGGGGCCTCTTTTTAGACAGCGGGCAGGGGCTATATATACATCCTGTGTATTACAAAGATGGAGTCTTTAACGAGATTTTCAGCACTAGCATTCGCCAGAGTATGAAGGCTTTTTTTACATGCGTAAACGACTTTGGGCATGCTGCCGGTCATGGGGATCAACTTCCGGGAACCGTTGGAGGCAAGTATGGTTTTGTCTATAAAGACGGGGAGATGACCTTGCTTGGGAATCTCGGTGATCAATTCGTGGAGGTGACTGGAATCAATAATTCCGACCAGATTGTAGGACGCTCATTTGTCGAGTCATTTGGCGACATCCATGCGTTTATCTGGCAAGATGGCGTAATGAAGGACATGGGCACACCCGCGGGATTATTTAGCGGAGCACTTGCCATCAATGATGCGGGAGTCGCGGTGGGAAAAATGGATTCGCCCGACGACGATGTGCTGCAGGATCCGAAGCTATGGCTATACAACGGATCTCAGCCGGTCATGGGCAATGATAACTGGGGCAAGGCGGCTAACATGCCGCTGCTGTCCGGCACCATGAAAAGAATCGGCGCTTTCGATCTGGCCGACGGCAGCAAGGATGCCGCGTTGATCATACAATTGGAACCCGGTCATTATTCCATGGTAGTCGAAGGCGCCGACGGCGGCCAGGGTGTCGCACTCATGGAAGTCTATCTCGTGCCGCCGGCACAGTAAACCGCCATAGCGAAGCTAGAGCTTGCCTTGAGCCTGCCGAACGGGCGTTCGATGCCGATCTGTTGGATCGGAACTTAGAACTGACTTCACAGGCATCCCACAACTGAGTGCGTGACGATGCAAGTGCCTGATTAACAATCCGGGCATAGTCAAAAAGCGGATAGGTTGATGCAAGATTGCGACGATTGGCAGAGACCCGCCCTCTGGCATCAAGGGAGATTCAAGCGCTGCGCCGGGCACGGGGCCTCCGCTTCGAGTTGGCCGATTTTCAGCAAAGACAAAAGGCAGGCCAACAAGGCGCTGCGGCTCCCATACCCGGCTGCGCTCGCAACAAGGTCTGGCTGAGGTGTGAGTAGGATATTTCAGGATACCGAGTGTTTGTTGGGGATGCGTTCACGCGTGCTGTCCCACAGGTTCGCAGCCCAAGCCGGGCAGTTCCGTCTGAACGGGAGCCCCCAAGCATCGGAAGTCGTTGCTCGGCCATCGCACAGTCGCGCACCTTGCCCGCATGGGAGAGGTTGTTTCTGGACGGTGGCGTGGCGCCTCGAAGCGCTCGCAGCGGCGTCGCCCACAAGCGCAGGGCGTCGCAAACATCGTTCAGACTCAGGGCATGGCTGAGCTGGGCGTACAGAAGACTCACCACGTGGCTCCACGCCTTCTTCAGTGGTATTGCCCGTTAAGGATGATCTCTTGCGTAGCGCAGCCAACCGTGGGGGTAGAGGCTTCTTGTTGGCTTGTCTTTTGTCTTTGCTGAGAATTGCCAACACCAAAGCCGGCACCCCCGCGGTTGGCGCAGCGACTTATGCTCCCTGGTCGCGCTTCAGTTGACGCTCTGACCGCTTTCATGTGGGATGCCTGTGAACTGACTTACTTACGCTCTTACACTCTTACACCTCTGCCTGCGGCGCCACCAGGCGGCGAAGGCGGCCATGGTGCCCATCCCGCAGAGGGCATAGGTGGACGGTTCGGGAATGAGGGTGAAGGCGATGCCGTTGACCGCCAGGAGATCGATGCCGCCGCCTCCGGTCTTGGGGTCGGTGGTCGTGGGATAATTGGCTATATCGAGGAGTTCTTTGCCTGAGGAGGTGACATCGTATCCAAAGAGTGAGTATCCAAAGACCTTCGTTCCCTCCGGGATACCGAGATCGGCCATGGTGTACATCAGGCCCGCGAGGCCCTGCTTGCCCACCTCTGTATTTTCTGTGCTGGCGGAGATGTCGTCGCCTTTCCCGTAGCGAAACAGGCGGTAGTCGAAGGAAGTGATTTTGCCGATGGAAAGATTTTTAGAGCCCCAGGTGGATTCGGGGCCGATAAGCTTCCCGTAGGAGGTCACGGTGGAGCCGGACAGTTCCGTTATCGCGGCGATTTTGAATTGGTCATGGTCATTCGCGTCGCCGAGGTCGAAGACGGCGAAGCCGATGTTGCTGCTCGCGGCGAGGGGGGAGCTGAAAATAAAATCCAGGCGCTCGATATTGCCGATCTCCATGGTTGAACCTTCGTTGGCGAAGGTATTTTCGGAGCCCGAGGCAAGGTTATTGCTGATGAGCAGCGCTCCATAGTTGTCGTAATGGACTCCGATCGGCTCGCTGCCCGAGGTCTTCGTGCGATACCAGACGGAAGACTGGTTGGGAGACGATTCATTGCGCAGAACGTTAACCGTGTCCGCCAGCCGAGTCACCGCGTAGGTTTGGGTTCCGGTCGAAAAGGCATCCATCCTGATGACCGTATTATCAAAAACGATACCGCCTTCGCTTTTGACTGCCTCAGGAGTGCCGGTGAGGGTCGTCGTTGAGATCGACGTGATGGCTGTTTGGGCAAATGCCGAAACGACGCAGCACAATACCCCTGCAACGAAGGCTTTGCAGCCGAGGCAAGAGAATGTATTGTAAATCGACATCTAGGGGTTATACCCTAGGGATTAATGGCCATCATGCAAGCTTTTGATTACGAAAAATCATGCTAAAACGAAGTCATTCACAATTCATCGGCAAATTACGGAACAAGTGGCGCTTGGCGAACGAGACGCAGCGCGATCATGTTCGGATTTTGGTCGGCGCAGTCGTTTTTTTCGCGGTGATGCTGGCCGTCTATGTCGTGGGTAAACCCTATTGGAAGAGATGGCAGTTGGAACGCGCCCTGAAGCAGGCCGACTCGTTTGTGCAGAAAAGCGATTACCGCAGCGCCTTGATTGCACTCCGCCGCGCCTCGACTCTGGGAATGGATGATGCTGCGGTGTGGCGTCAGGTGGCGGCACTGCTGTCGGAACTGCATTCTCCGGAAGTTCTGATTGCCCGTCGCAACCTCGTGGCACTGGCCCCTTCGGACATGAATCTGCGGCTTGCGCTCGTGCTCGATGCGCTTCGCTTTGGGGAGATAGACCTGGCCAGGGAGATCGTCGAGGGCACGCCGGGGATGGGAAGGAACGATGCCGCCTTTCATCGCATGGCTGCCGTGCTCGCCTACGCCACCGGCATGAGCGACCAGTTGGACACCTATCTGGCGGGAATCGTTTCGAAGGAGCCTGGAAACAGCGAGGGAGCTTTCAATCTGGCGGCCTTGCGGCTCTGGGGCGCGGATGCGGCGAAAGCGGACGCCGCCAAGCGCACCCTGCTTGGGTTGGTGGACGATCGCAAGGTCGCGGTCAGGGCATCGCTCGAATTATTGAAATATGTTGCCCGCACGGGAAACCGGAAGGATGCAGACGATCTCGTGCGCACTCTGGTGAGCCATTTGACCGGTCGGAACGCCGAACTTCCTGTAGGGGATTCCCTGCGCAGCGATCCGGCGTTTTGGTTCGATCTTATCGAGGAGCTCAAGAAAGGAGCGTCCTCACATGGCGCGGATGCCGCGTCGCTTGCCTCCTGGCTGTCCAGCATGGGCATGGCACGAGAGGCCATGGTATGGGTTGAGAGCCTGCCACCCGAGCTGCGGCGCACTCCGTTGATGCGCATGACGGAGCTCGATCTGGCTCTTGGCATCGACGATCCGGACCGCATACGCAAGCTTCTGGGCGACGAGAACTGGCTGCACATGAGAGGACAGACGATCGACCTTGCTTTCGCCGCGCGCTGGCAGGAGCGCGATAGCCTTGGGGATCACGGACGCGTGACCTGGAACGACGCGGTGGAGAGCGCATCGCAGTCTCCATCATGGCTGCGCATCCTTGTCCGAGTCGCATCCGCATGGGGCATGGAGGACGCCAAGCTGGGCACGCTATGGGTTATCGCGCAAAAATATCCCGCGGAGAGCTGGGCCTGCGAGGCGCTGCGCGCGAGTTACATGAGCCGAAGGGACACGGATCGTCTTTGGCAGCTCTACCGGCTGTGGGCGGGGCGGAACCCCACCGACCGGAAGGTCGTTCAGAGCTGGTTGATGCTTAGCATCCTGCTCGACCGCGCCGATCTGCAGATTCACAGGCAGGCAAAGGAACTTTGGCAGCAGGACCCGACGGATGCCGCGGCGACTGTGTGCTATGCGGCGTCGCTGCGTTTCCAGAAACAGGTGACACGTGCGATGGGCGTCATGGAGGCGCTTCCCGAGGCGGCGCTGGCGAATCCGCGCGTCGCCCTTTGGAGGGCTGTCCTTCTCGTGGATTCGGGGCGCGGGACGGAAGCCGGTCCCCTCATGGCGCGGATCGATTCGAGACAATTGCTGGAAGAGGAGGGCAGGCTGCTCCTGGCGGCGGGTGAAAGATTGCGGATGCAGTCCAAGGCGCCGATGGTTCGACAGAAGGTTCAATGAAGCCGAACAAAGCAGATGAATGGCCACAAAGAGGCATAGCACAAAAAAGCACGAAGATTCGGGACGTGGGAATACGATCCCCGTCTGCGCTTCATTCCACTACCAAGTGAAAGGCTCTGTTCTCACACATATTCATTATTGTGCGTTATTGTACTACAGTATTTACAATTCATCTCAGGCTGAGAGGAAATCCGAGACGGACAGAACCGATCCCCAACCATCCAATCCATTCTCGCGCAGTGACGCAGTGGCGCAGAGTGACGCCGACCTC
>JBAZHQ010000231.1:0-7192 GCA_041652235.1 Opitutaceae bacterium
CCCTCAGCCAAGGGCAAACGAAAAGAGAGCGAAGGGGAGACATCGAGAAGCCAGACGTTAGAGGCCGGAAGCCGGCAGTCTGACGGTGGTGCTCTGCTGGCCAGCAAAGCACACGGTGGCGACAAGGCCGCGCACGGGGTCGGGAGTCTTTATCCCTCATCCGTGTTGTCCGCGTGATCCGTGGTAAAATGGATCGATCTCCGAGTCCCCCGCTTCCCCCGCAGTAAAACGGTTCGAATGCCTTGGTCTCCTTTTCGTGTATTCAGTGTATTCCGTGGTTCAAACGGATCGGGTTCATACTCGGCGTTCGCTCGATCCGTTTTGACAATCACAGCGCTCTGCGCATCCGCTTGGCGCCTTGGCAAACACCGAAAAGATCCTCGTGGCTATGTCGGGCGGAGTGGACAGCTCCGTCGCGGCCCTCGTGTTGAAGCGCGCGGGCTTCGACGTCGCAGGCGCCTACATGAAAAACTGGATCAACGAGGACGAGGTCGTCGGGCACTGCCCCTGGGAACAGGATATCACCGACGCCAGGCGCGTGGCCGAGCAGTTGGGAATCGATTTCCAGGTGGTCAACCTGATGCGGGACTATCGATCCCTCGTCGTCCAGTATCTGCTCGACGGCTACGAACACGGGCTGACCCCAAATCCCGACGTCATGTGCAATCGCGAGATCAAGTTCGGCGTCTTCCGAGCCTGGGCCAGAGCGCACGGGTTCGGTGCCGTGGCCACAGGGCACTACGCGCTCCGGGTTCCCGCGCCCGACGGCGGCTGGCATCTCGTGGAGGGCGCTGACAAGAACAAGGACCAGTCCTACTTTCTCGCTCTGCTGCGGCAGGAGCAGCTGGCGGACGCCCGCTTCCCCATCGGCCACCTTGCCAAGCCCGAGCTGCGCCTGCTTGCGCACGAGGCGGGACTGGTCACGGCGGGGAAGAAGGACAGCCAGGGCATCTGTTTTATCGGGCAGGTGAAAATGCAGGATTTTCTGCGCGCCTACGTGCCCGACAAGCCCGGCCCGATTCTGCGCGCAGGCGATGAAGTCCAGTTGGGGACCCACCGGGGTCTTCACACCTATACCCTGGGACAGCGCAAAGGCATCGGCATTCCGTCGAACACCGACAACAAAGCCTACGTGGTGGTGGGCAAGCGCGCCTCCGACAACGCCCTGCTCGTCGCCTTCGATGCTCCGGACGCCCCGGGACTGTGGTGCGACGAAATCCGCGTCCATTCGCTCTCCTGGATCAGCGAAGCCATCACGCAAACCAGGGAGATCGAAGGCCGTGTGCGCTACCGCGACCCCCGCGTGCCGCTGCGTTTTGAGCCTTTAGAAGGAGGCTGCGCGCGCATCGTCTTCAGCCGCCCCCAGCGAGCCCTCGCCAGCGGCCAGATCATGGCCCTCTACGAAGGCCCCCGCCTCCTCGGCGGCGGAGTGTATCTCTGAGACGGGGGCCATGTTTTCATTTCCATCCCAAACCAGCCTCATCAAGCTGAGGCCCTCGATTCTGCCTCCCCGTAGGGCTCGAGCTTGCTCGCGGCCCCTCCCTCCCTGCTAAACTTAATAGGATCAGGCCAAGGGTCATCATATTCGAACCGCCTCGCTTTCCCTACGCCAGAGTCATCCGGGTAAGGAGAGTCATCCGGGTAAGGCGGAATATCCTTATCACAATCTCGGCGATCTTCCCGATCGCCTCAATTCACCCACAGATTCTGCTGACGAGGCTGTTTTTTCTCACATTCGCAGGAGATGAGGCCCTTGCGACTAAACCCATACAGTTCAATGTAGGAGGGCATGTTTGCGATAGCGCAGCAGGGCTTCGATAAAATAGTAGTCCGCGTAGTTCAGCGGCACGTCTACCTCAGTGTTTTTAGGCAGATGCCTTGGGGAACGCTGATCATTTCAAACTCCAGCAGCGCATCCTGACCAAACAGTTCATCATGCATAAGGTAAAAGCGAGAAAGCGTCTTTCCGTTCAACTTGATGCTCTTGATATATTTGTTCACGGCAGAAACGTCGGGCGCATTGATTACGAGCTTTCCGCGCGCGTGTGTCAGTTTGAGGTGCTTGAACAAGGGCGTGCCGATCATGTATTCCCCGGTGCCGTGTCGGACCGGGTAGAAACCCATGGCGCTCCAGACATACCATGCCGACATTTGCCCGGTATCTTCGTTGCCGCAGATACCGGTGGGGGTGTCGTCGTATAGCGTATCCATGACCTGCCTGACATACTGCTGGGTTTTCCAAGGCTGCCCGAGGTAGTCATACATGTAGATTGTATGGTGGCCCGGTTCATTGCCGTGTGCGTATTGCCCGATCATACCTGTAATCGCATCTTTCGAAGTATTAGGCCCGTGAAGATCCGCCGGTAGGGTAAATAGCGAATCGAGTTGCGAAATCAGCACTTGCTTTCCTCCCATCGATTCCGCCAATCCGATAACATCATGCGGGACAAAGAAGCTCCACTGCCAGGCGTCCCCTTCGCAGTAATCATCGCGACGATGGTTGGAAAAGAGGGGGTCGAAGGGGGTCCTCCACGATCCGTCTGCGAGGCGCCCGCGCATGAGCAGGGTGTCGGGGTCGAGGAGACTCTTGTAGTTTTCCGAGCGCTTGATGAAATAGTTGTAATCATTCGTCTTTCCGAGCATTTTAGCCATTTGCGCGATGCACCAATCGTCATACGCGTATTCTAGGGTGCGCGCTACCGATTCCATCTCCATGTCGGCGGGGATATACGCATATTTCTTGTAGTTTTTCAGGCCGACGAAATAACCCATCGAGGTGCCGCAAAAATCTTTCATGGCCGACTGCTTCATGGCCTCGAACACGGCCTCCGCGTCGTAATTGCGAATACCCTTGAAATAACAGTCCGCGATGATCGGCATCGCGGGCAGCCCGATCATCTGGAAGGTCTCGTTGCCGGCCAGCACCCAGATCGGCAGTTGGCCGAAATGCCGGTAGTGCTCCAGAAATGTTTGCACATAGTCGTTTGCCACATCGGGACGCAGTATGGTCAGCAGCGGCGTGGCCGCCCTGAACGTGTCCCAGATGCCGACCACGCCCCCATAATAATCGAAACCGCTTGCGTGATGAACCTGATGATCCGGCCCCCGGTAGTTCCCGTCCACGTCGGAATAAAGCATAGGGTAGCGCAGAATGTTGTATAGACCGGTATAGAATATCTCCTTGTGTTTGGGCTCCGCGTCCTCGATGTGCACAATCGAAAGCTCCTTGCTCCACGCTGCGGCGGCCCGGCTCCGTGCCTGCGGGAAATTCCAGTCCGGAAGCTCGGCCCGGAGATTCCGCCGAGCGCCTTCCGCGCTGACGGAGGAGATACCCACTTTGACCAGAACTTCCTTTTGATCGTCCGTCTCGAAGCATAACACCGCCCGGATATCAGTGCTGGAGGCCTCGGTTGCTCCGAGTACGGCCTTTCGCTGATTGTAGAGACTGCAGGTCTTGAACGGCCGGGAGAATTCCGCGTAAAAATAGACATGCTGTTCGGGAGCCCACCCTTGCGAAATGCGGTGTCCCTCAACAATGCGGTCGCTGATCACTTTGATTTCGGCGCTGATTACGCGATCTCCGTTTTCCTCGGGGAGGATAGTGCAAGCACCTTGGTTGCCGTGATTCAAATCAATCATCACATAATTCGGCCCCGCGTGCGGGAATTCATATTTATGGAGGCCACACCGGCTGGACGCCGTAAGCGATACTCGCGTGTGAAAATCGTCGAGGGTCACCGAATAAAACCCTGGAGCGACGTTTTCTGTCGCATGCGAAAACACCGAAGCATATCCTAGAATTGGGTATTCCTCCGGAGCCTGCGTGAGATTCGTTCCCGGCACCGGCTGGAATAGAATGTCCAGGAAATCACCGCAGCCGCCGCCGCTTTTGTGAACATGACTGAAGCCGAGAATACTCTGGTCCCGGTAGTTGTATCCACTGCCATTCACCCGGGTGTCCGGACCCAGTTGCACCATGCCAAAGGGAACGCCGGCTGCCGGCGCAATCATTCCATTGCTCCCGGTGCCGATCATCGGGTTGACATAACGAGTGGCTTCGTCAGCTCGCCCGCTCGTCGCGAGGGCCAATCCCAATCCGAGCAGAAATAGAGAAAATGGGGGCTTTGAATTCATAACGTACCTTTGCGGTTCCACATAGAAAAGTCGTCCCGACCGGCTCCAATCGTCAGCATTTTAGCGCCCGTCATGGTGCATGTATAGGCCGTTTGGGCACTACCGGCGCCGGAAACACTCACAAACACATCATAGCGGGGTTGGGTTTTGCTGGAGAGCATCGGGGGAGTGTCGCGCGGGGTTCTACTTGAGCAAGGCGGAATATTCCGACTTCGGCGCCACTCGTCGGATCACAGTGACACTACGTCTTGAAGAGGGCTAAACCTTGTCCGGCGTCAGCCATTTCAAGCCGGGGAATTTCCGGAAATCGCGACCTAACTCCAGAAATCCTCCGCCACAACACTCCGCCTCTTCGCAGGCTCGGCCACATGTGCACGGCGAAAATCGCGTGTCCCAATAACGAAGGTATTTGGAACGACCCCACTCTGTCCGCTTCAACCGCCCCTGATCCCGTGCGCGTGGCCCTACCGGGATCGTGCCTCCTGGTCTCGGTGGAGTCCGGCACCTGCATTCGATTCTGGCGCCTACCCATCAGGGCAATCTTCGTTTCGTCGCTCGCTTCACCCGTGCCACCGCCTTTTTTAACCCGGGATCCTTCGGGTCCGAGAGGTCCGCTACAACCGCCGTGACGGGGAGTTTGTATCCTCGATGCCCGATGATGTCACGAAATACGGCCTCATCCTTACGCAGTCGCACTACATCTTCTATCAGGATTTGAGCCACGACGCGTTCATCCTCGGAGCGCACATTGATCACAACAAGCTGTGCGCGCTCGATTCCTTCGTAGCCTGCCGCTAACGCCCAGTGTTCAGTTGCAACGGGTGGCGGCCCACGGCGCATTTCACTGAGCTTCGCCTCCATTGAACGGTGCAAGTTCTCTAGGATTTGTGGCTGCTTCAGCGCCATCGCGGCGAGTGGGGTAGAGGCCGGCCTCCTTGGCGGCGGCGAACCACTTACCTTGCTCCCCCGGCGTGGTTTTCACCAAGTCGGCGAGGATTTCGCCCGCGGCCTTGTGCGGATACTTTCTGGCGACGGCGCGAAAGGTCGCGAGGTAGGTGCCACCGCGATTCACCCGCACCCCGTAGCGCGCGTAGGCCTCGTCAATCATGCCCGATGACAAGAGGATCTCTTCGCAGATTGAGTCGACTTCGTAGTTGCTCGCCCAGGGACTGCGGCAGGATTCCGCGTAACGCAGCGCCTCGGCCTTCTGGCCTCTCGCGGCCATCGCCCGCACTGCCCATCGCTTGTACGGCCAAATGGCGTCGACGCGTAGGAGTTCGATTAGCTCGTCGAAGCGCCCGGCCCGAAAGAGAGCGCTCAGACACGCCGAGGTTCCGCGGAAGTAGACGCGCGAACTCTTGTCCGCACTAAGCGCGGTGCGCGTGTTGCCGGCGAGCCGATCGGCCCACGCCGATGCGACCTCTTTTGACCCGCACAAATCCCCCCAGTGCTCGGCCAACTGCTCTATGTACGGAATCTCATCGACCTGGTGCGCCTCGAACAAATGCTCGAGCCAGGCGTCGCGTAACTTTGCGTCCGCCGGCGCGCAGGCAATCAGCGGTACCAGTTCCCAGATCGCGTTGCTCATCGCGGAGCCTATCGATCCGGACGAACTGTCTACCTGTTCGAGCGCAGGCGACACGCGCTCGAAGAACAGGATAGCGCCCTCTGCGGCGAGAATCGGTTTCGTCTTTCCGACCTTCTTGATCTCGGCGACGGCCTGCTTGATTCTCGTAATCGCCGGCTGCGACTTCCAGCCGAAGGCGTGGCGGCGAAAGCGCGCCTTGAACTCCCACCGGTGGACCGCAGCCTTTGTCATCGTAGTCATCCTTCAGCCACACTCCAGCCGGATGATCCGAGTGCTCCAATATTGACAACGACTTCCTGCATACGACCGAGGGAGTGAATGGCGCCAACTGTTTTTCGGATAGGTCGGGTCCCACATGAGATTGTGAGCCCTCAATAGCGGACTATCTTGAGGCCTGGTACGTCGTCGAAACGCTTGTCTCGCGTGACAATCGAACAACTGCTCCGCAAGGCTTGAGCTGCCAACCAAGCATCGTTTTCACCCAATCGACGCGCGGAACGCGACTGCAATAGACCACATCGCAGGGCGTCGCCGATATGCAAGCCCAACACCGCAAATCGTGAAGCCAACTCCCGCGCGGCCTCACAGCCACGCTTCTCGTAAAACTCCTCCACTGTAATCACGCTGACAAAAATCTCCGCTTGGCGCATGCGTTCGAAGAACGTCCGAGCGGGCCCGGTTTCGCGACGAGTCAATTCCTCATCCAAGTCCGAGACGAAGGTCGTATCAAGCAGCAGTATGTTTTTCATCACGCTGGTGTCCACCAAACCCGCGTCCCACCAACGCCGGAGCATGAAACTTCAGAAATTCATCAACGGTGCGCGCCGGCTGCGCAGCGTAGAGGCGCTGGATAACCTGGGAATAGGAATCGCGTCGTCCCTTTCGTTCACGCCGCAGAATTCTAAACGCCTCCATGTCGATACTGATGGTCTTTGTTGCCATACATGCACCATGCATGTATGGTGCATGGTGTCAAGTTGCGGCGCTCCATCGCGCGGAGTTCGGGCGGATCCCCGCGCAAACACGCAAATGCTGTCAGCTTGCGGCGCCGGCAATTTCAAGGGGTCTGTCCGAGGGTTGTCATATATTCCTGGCTGGTGCTTGGCAGCCGTTGCGCACCCATCAGAAAAGCGACCACCCCGGCACCTCTTTCGAGGGGATCTACTTGAGCAAGGTGGAATATTCCGACTTCGGCGCCAGGTACGATCACAGTGACACTATGTCTTGAAGGGGGCTAAACCTTGTCCGGGGTCAGCCATTTCAAATCGGGGAATTTCCGGAAATCGCGATCGAACGACACGAGCGGCTTGTTTTGGCCCTTCGCGAAAGCAGCAATAAAGCAGTCTGTGGCGTCAACATTGCTGTCTCTGAACGATTCCAGCGCCGCCATCAACCACGATGCGTTTGAGGCGACAACGCCGGGATTGCCGAGCAGTTTCAGGAGCGAGTTTGCGATATCCTGCCGGGCGA
>JBAZHQ010000232.1:0-7191 GCA_041652235.1 Opitutaceae bacterium
TTTGCTCCACAACCACCCCGGAGCCATTCGGCACGCCGGAGGGAGACCCTGTGGCGATGGTGGTCCAAGTCGCGCTGCCGGGTTCCCGGGCCTGGAGCTCGAAGGATTGCACGGCATTGGCGCCTGGGCCCGTAGCCTTGAACTGCACGCCGCTGCGGCCGAGATAGGCCTTCCAGGTGCTCCCGTCCTGCCAACTGCGCTTGTAAGTCCTGCCGTTGGCGGGGCTGGAGGCGTCGTTGACGGTGTAGCTGCTCACCAAGGGTACGAGGCTATTGATGGCGGTCGTGACGCTTGTGACGGTGATCGTTGCGCTGGCGGTGTTGGAATCGAGATAGCTGCCGTCGCCCTGGCGGTAAACGGTGACGGTGCGCGTTCCAGATGTTCCGAAGGTGACGCTTTTTGAAGAGCCCGAGCCTGAGGCATCGCCACCCCAGGAATAAACGCCGGTGCCAGACCCGCCCGAGGAGGTGAAGGCGATTGCCTGGCCTGTGGTGATCGTTTGTGAGGCCGGGCTGATCGTGACCGCGCTTTGAGAACTTTTGGGAGAGAAAGTGGCGGTGGCCGAGATATTGTCGGTGACGGTTCTATTGTGAGTCTGTGCGCCGCCGTCGCTCCAACTTGAGAAGATATAGCCGCTGCCAGGCGTGGCGCTGAGAGTAGCCGTCGAGCCGTAATTGTAGGTTCCACCTCCGCTCACTGTGCCCGAGCCGGACGCCGTTGCAGTCACCGTGTAGGTGTTTATATCGAATCTGGCCGTTGCGCTGTAGTTGCCTGTGACTGTGATGTTATGCGACTGCGATCCCCCATCGCTCCAACTCGTGAAATGAGATCCGGTGTTTGCCGATGCACTCAGGTTCGCCGTCGAATTATAGGCATACGAGCCGCCGCCTGAAACGCTGCCTGAACCGGAGCCCGCAGTGCCAAGGGAGACAGAGTAGCTATTCAGGTTAAAAGTTGCGGTATAAGTCCCGCCCGAAGAGACAGAGTGAGATTTCGCTCCGCTGTCGCTCCAGCCCGCAAAATAAGAGCCTGTGCCCTCCGACGCTGAAATGGTCGCAGAATTCCCGACGAGGTAGGTTCCACTGCCTGAGACACTGCCGGAGCCCGAGCCGGAAATGCTTGTTGTTACCGTGTAGGTCGGGCACGGATTTACGGTGGTGGTTTGGGTGCATGTGGCCGGTAGCCAATTCGCATTACCGGGATCTGAAACGGTGACCGATTTCGAGCCGGTGCTTGTGTAATCAACCTGCACCGGATTACCTGTAAATCCCGCCGCCTGCCCTCCCCACGTATAAGAGACATGCCCGCCTGAAGCGGTATAAGTCACACGAGCATGGCCCGTATTGTCGAGCGTGAGCGTACCTGGATCGCTGATCGAGACGTTTTGCGGTTGGGCCTTCTTAGTGAAAGTCGCGATATAATTGCCGCCTGCTGAGACCGTGTGTGTTTGAGAGCCGCTATCGCTCCAGCTTGTGTAATCAGAGTTCCCATCGGGTGTCGCTGTCAGCGTTGCCGAATTACCAACGATGTAGGTTCCTGCTCCGGTCACGGTGCCCGAACCTGTACCGGCAGTTCCCGTTGTCACCGTGTAGGTATTCGGCGCGACGTAGATCGTGGTGGATGCCTGAATATCGGCAGGATACGAGGAGGAAATCGAGGTAACTTGGATGTTCCAGAGTTCGATCGTCCAGGTGCCGGACACGTCGAAGGTCCAGTCTCCGACGGCACCCACCTGGCCGGGTGCGCCGCCTGAGCTTCCGCCGGTCATATACCCATTACTGGAGAGACCTACATCGGTGCCGTCGCCTTTCCTGATCCTGTAGGCGATGGTCGTTGGATTACGGTTGTTGTAATTGTACGATACCGGCGGGAATTTGGCCCCGAGGGGATAAAGGTGCAAACTGTCGCCTACTTTTGGCGTGGCGCTATAAAAGCCCCAATTGCTTACGCTCTGTGAATAAGGCAGCCCTGTCGTTGCCACGAATAGAAAAAGGGCGAGAAAGTAAATAATGCGGGATGGGATCGGTTTCATAAAGGTGTTACTGCGTGGTGCCGTTTGGCAGGGAAATGAGCGGCGAGGGTGTGGTGTCGGGCAGTTCATACACCTCGACCATGCCGATGCCGGGGACTCCGTTTTTGGGCTCAAGGATCACTGTGTAGATGCCAGCGGGCAGATCTATGACGGTTGCCGCCTCGCGGGGAGAGCTCGGAACATAGGACTGGTTTGCGACGCGGGCGGCGGTGGCCTCGGTCACCCAATCGTCGGAAGTGGCGATGACGACGGCGGGGAAAACGTTCATATTGTAAACCCTGAATGTCGGGTCTTGCAGGGCGTTGGGGACTCCCTGCGCGGCAAGGCTTGGGCCGATGCCACGCAGAAGGACGGACTTTATTTGCCCTGCCGGGCAGTCGATGATGAAACCGGCGAAAAGACCGTTGTTGCCGACGCCCACAAGGGCTCGGGTCGCCACATCCACAACCTTGGCATCACCTGTGCCGGGCATCTCATAAACCTCAACCATGCCGACGCCCTGCACCCCATCTTGCGGCTGGATCACGGCGGTATAGGGGCCGGGAGCCAGGGTGACGATGAAGCCGGGTTCAACAAAGGAGACGGGGCGGTACTGGCTTGCGCCAAGCTCGGCCTGGTTCGGGTCGTTTACCCAATCGTCGTTCTGCGTGACCGTTTCCCATGTCGGATTTAGGAAGTGGAAAAGAGCAAGCTTGGGGTTGGTTGCAACGCCGGTGACGCCTTGCGAGGCGAGGCTGGGGCCTAAGGCGCGAACCATGACCTTTTTTGGCGTCGTGCCGCTGATAATAAAGCCGCCGATCATTGCATTGTCGCCGTTGCCGATGATTCCGCGTGTGGAAAGTGCAACGTAATGACCCGCCGCGGTGGTGGGCAAAAGTGAGGGATTGATGGTGCTTACGTAGGGCGCGATTGCCTCATCCAAATACTTTGCATCGTAAGCGGCATCAGCCGTTCCGATCGGACGTCCCATCTGGTGCGACATTGAACTCCAATTCGCAGGATTATCTTCATCACCATTAAGCCCACCTGAATACCAGTGTTCAGTATAGGTAACATTTGGATTCGAGAAATAAAGAAGATCATTCCCAAGACCGCTCATAATAGTAGCAACACCGTGGGGGGCATTCCACTCCCCACCAAATTCCGACCACGCATAGTTGTAATCGCGGACGGGATTTAGGATGGTACTTTCGATAGATCGCTCGTGCAGCAAACCGAGCATGTGCCCTAGCTCATGGGTGAAGAGCACGCCGGGGAAAAAGAAATATTGGGCTACCGCAGAGCCTGCTAGAAAAGCGGTGGCATTGCCGTTTGCATCAAAGGCATACTCCCCACTCCCAAGGCCAGAGGCGTGGTTGTTCTCGTTGTAAGCGCCGAGGAAGAAGGCTAAATCGGCGGCGGCAAGTTTGGTGTCGCTGTCGATATTCTCAAATCCGCCCTTGCGGAGAGTAATCGCCCCACTTGCGACAACCAAGGTTGGGTCAGTGGTATTATTAAGCGTCTTCCACGGTGCCGGGATGATCTTGGTCTTCGGGATGTGAACGCGGGTCGCCATCTGTGAATTCTCCGCCGCGCAGTTGAATGAGGCTTCGCAGAGATCGACGAGAAGCGCGGCTTGATCGGTCCCGAGTAGGTCAACGAGATCCTGATCGAGATAGAGCAGCACGTCGATGATCGGGCCGGTCGTCGAAACAGTGTGGAAGCGGGCCGGGTCAACCTCAAACCCTGCCCTATCCATGTCTGAACTTTGCACAGGGGGGGGTACGTAAGCCTGGACGCCAGAAGGGAGGGTAGTTTGGGTTGCCTTGGTTGTTGGGCTTGTCGAGTGGTCACAAGAACCGCACGAAAGAGGAGCTTCCACCTTGCCGACGATCCACTCGCCCTTGGCACGGTAGCTGGGCATGATCGAGTAGGTTCCATCCGGCAGATGAGCAGAAGCGAGCATCGCGCCATTCTTATAGGTGACGATTATGTCCTTGGCCGGATTGGGATTCCCCACGCTGCGCCCGGTGATGACGAAGTGATTTGCACCACGAGTGTCGATCGCCTGCACGGTGAACGAGACCTTGCGCGAGCCGAAATTGAGCGTAGCCGTTCCACCCAAAGTAAGGAAGGGCGAGGTCTTTAGGTTCCAATCGTAGCCGGCTGCCGGATTCGTGTGGACGAAAGTGCTGGCTGGAGCGGCAGGAATGAGATCCTTCACCGCGCTTGGCCTCTCAATCTTCGCAATGGCGGAAGAAACCCGTGCAAGCGTCGTGGGTCGCGAGTGCTGAAAGATAGGCCAAAGTACTAAAATCAGTGCGGCAACAAGGAACGCAAAGAGAGAAATGCGACGGATCATGGGGTTAGGGTAAGAATTCAATCTCCCAAAAATTGACTAAGGTCAATTAACTTAACACATAATTTAGAATTATCTGAGCTAAACAATTTTTAACACGGAGAGCATGGAGGACACGGAGCATAAAAACCTGCATTACTCTGTGATCTCCGTATTTAAAATGTTACTAGTGGAAGCCGATTTTGCGGCCGTGCTCGGGGGCGTCGGGGGTGGTGAGGAGACGGATGGCTTCGATGATGGAGGCGAGATGCTTATCATGCTCGCCTACGCGGGCATCCAGCTCGTCGAGTTTGGCGGCGAGGGCTCTGTGAGTGGCGAAGAGCTGGCGCAGTCGCACGAAAGCTCGCACGACTTCCACGCTCATCGTTGTGGCCCGCTCGCTTCTGAGGACATTGGCCGCTTGAATTGCACCATGTTCAGTGAATGCGTACGGTAAGCTTCTAGAGAAACGTAGTTTAGAAAGGTGGTCGCAATTTGCGACCACCTTATCTGTTTCGTCTTGTGTGAGCTGAAAGCAGAAATCATCTGGGAATTTGCCGGTGTTTCGGCGCACCTGTTCGTTGAGTCGCTTCGTCGGCACACCGTAAAGTGCAGCGAGATCGGAATCGAGGAGCACGCGCTGGCCGCGCAGCACTCGGATGCGACTCTGGATTTGGTCAGCGGGGAGAAGCGCGTCCATGAGAGGTCGGTGTTCCGCGATGGGGCTTTGAGGTCGCAAATTGCGACTTCAAGTTGGCAAGTTTCTATCAACAAGATGAAAGCAAAGTTGGCAGAGGCCTTTTCAAGGTTTTCCCTCAGTCGTAGCGGGAGAAGAGGTAGTGCCTTGGAGTTGCTGCTGGCGGGTGAGGGCTTCGACGGCTTTGAAGAGGAGTTCGATGGCTTGACGGTTTTCGCTGCCGGTCTTGCGCAATTCGATGAGCAGGGCGTCGAGTTCCTTGTTCTGAATGGGGCCAGAGTCGGGGCGCTGGTCGGCGATCCGGGGGCCGATGAGGATTCGGTCCGAGGGAGGAGCGTCGAGACGCCAGCGGGGAGATGTCTCGCGGCGGTACACGACGTGGGCCTCGTGAAGCAGATCGGGGTCGGCGGGGTCGGCGTAACGTCCGATTGAATAGGCCTTCACCTCGGGAGCGGCGAGCACGGCCGAGTTATTGCGGCCCGCGGCCTCGGGCGGAGGCGGCGAAGGCTCGATCCCTTTGAGGGCGATGCCGTGATGCTCGGCCTGGTCGGGCGTCACCAGGATGAGGCCGGGCCTGATTTCCGGGGGATTCGAGGCGGCGTCATTGACGGGGGAGGAGCAAGATGTGAGGAGCGTGGATGAGACGAAAAACACCAGCCAAAGAGGCCAGACTCCAGAGGCCGGAAGCCAGCAAGGACGTCGGATGTCGGAAATCGCCCATTCGGCGAGCGCCCACCTTCGCAAGGATACGGCGGGCACAGCAGGGCTTTTGGGAAGTCGGGCAAACCGGGGCTGTCGGCGGATTGCGAAATGCTGGCGGAATATGGGATTGTTGCTCATTGGGAGAGAGGGATGGATGCGCGGTCGGGGGCGATGATTTGCTGGGGGTAAAAGTAGAACTGTTTTCCGCCTGCGATGCGGATAAACACGCCATTGCGTTCGATCTCGGCGGCGATTTCCCGGGCAAGACCCTCGAGGGAGGAGGCGATGCCTTGAAGGGCTGCGTTGGCCGGGGTGGATGAGACCGAACGGCCTCCCCTTGAGTTGGTCTGCCGTTCCTGAAGCGTGAGGGCGGCGGCGGAGACAAAGGTGGCCGCGAAGCGCTTGATCTCCTCGGATTCCATCGTGCGGATGACGGCGCCTTGCAGGCCATAGGAGCCGTCGGTGATTCCCCAGGTGAGGCCGCTTGCCTGAGGTTCGATGCGATCGAGGGCTAGTCCTTTTATGTTGAGCTGGCGGCCATTGGGAGCGGCAGCTTCGCGGGGCAGGACCAGCACCCAATCGCGACCTGAAAAGATCCTGTCGCGGAGACGATCGGGGCGGGCGATGCCGTGGAGTTCCGTGCCGGCGGGTATTACCAGAACTCCGTTGTTGTACACAGGCTCCACGACGAGGCCTACCAAGGGCGTTTCTTCCATCGTGGAGTCGATCGTGAAGACGAGTTCGCACTTGATGGGGCGCCCATAGGGAACGAAACGCGGGATTGCGGAAGAAGCGGGATTGGCCGTCGGCTCAGAAGCAGAAGCGCCTGGAGCGGGAAGCGAGGAATCATTGGGAGGAAGCAGCGCGGCTTGAGCGGCCGGGGAAGCTACCGCTTCTCGAATCCGCCCGCTGAGGCGCAGGGATTTGCCTGAAGTGACAGAGGCGGAGTCATCCGCCAGGGAGGAATCCTGGGTGCGTGTCCCCGAGGCGGGAGTTGCGGTGCGGCGGCGCGTGATCGCGACCCCTTCCCTATCCCTGTCGGTGCGGGAATGGTTGCCCGATTCGCGAAGCCGGTCGAGGTACAGGAGATCCTTTTGGAGCGACGAGCCGGCTGAATTGCCTTCGGACAAGGGGAGAGTCCGGACCGGCTGCGATTCTTCAGGCGATGACACCTGATCTGTCGCAGCAAGGGGAGCGCGCCCAGCCGATTTTGTCGCGGGGGCCGAAATCTTCGGTGGAAGAGCGGAGGAGAGAGATGCCGGAGTCTCCGATCGTTGGCCCTTATGCTGTGCCAGCACGCGATGCAGCATGAAAGCCATGAGCAGGGTGAAACCGATCAGCGAGAGGATGCCCAGTTTGCTTTGAAGGAAACGCTTCACGGCGGCGGCCTCACTTTTTTACCTGAGCGAATTCCCGCACGAAGGCCGCGCCCGGGTTCAGGAG
>JBAZHQ010000233.1:0-7159 GCA_041652235.1 Opitutaceae bacterium
CCTCGCCGCCCCCTACCTCTCCTGGTCCCTCCTCAGCCTCCTCTCCGCCATCACCCTCGCCCTGTGCCTGTGGATGATCGCTGCGCTATTTCTAGTCCCCGTGCTGATGCACAAGATCCTCAGCCCCAACACCAACAGATCTACTTAATGCATATGCTTTCACTGTACATCGATACCTCGGTAATCGGAGGTTACTTTGACCCGGAATTTATGGCTGACACCCGCGCTCTGTGGAAACTCCGTGAACAGGGGCGCTTCCGCTTCGTCTCATCGGTTGTGGTAGATCAGGAGATAGCAAGTGCTCCCAAGCGGGTGAGGGCGCTCTTGCGCGCGAGTTTTGAGTCGGCCGACATGCTACCGATGACAGCCGAGGCACTGAAACTGGCGGGGTATTATCTCGCGCAAAAGGTGGTGCCCGTCAATTACACCGATGACGCCCGGCATGTCGCAGTTTGCTCCGTGGCGCGGCTTGACTACCTTGTTAGCTGGAACTTTAAGCACCTGGTCAACGTGCGCCGAGAATCGGGGTTTAATGCCGTGAATGTGTTGCAGGGTTATCCTCTAGTGCGCATAATATCACCAACCTTCCTTATCCATGGCTACGACCAAGAAAAAGAACTTTGATGCGGTGGCGGCTTCCCGACGCTGGCGGCGCACGACCAGCAAGCAGCTAAATAAGATGACGCCCGAGGGCCAGCTTGCGTTTTTGAATCGCCGCCTAGCCAGCAGGCCTGCTGCGAGTGCGGCGGCTAAGCGATAGTACCAGCGAACCACATCCCAACGCGATTTCTGAGGAGATCACGTCGACATTACCAGACGGTGGATAAGCGTGGGATCTTGGCTTTGTTGGTCTATTCAATTCTTCGATATCAACAATTCCGATCCTTTCTTGCTGATCGCATACGCCTGCATGGGGGAATTCAGAGCGATCATCCGCGGCATGCCTGGAAGCTTTAGTATCCGGTCGGTTTCTTGCTCGAATCCTTGCCGCGGCAAATGGGCGAGCAGAACGACCTTCGGGTTCAGGCAGGCCAGAACCGCTAGGGCTGATTCAACTGACGCATTGTCGAAGAAATAACAGTTCACGATCGCGACATCCACTTGCTCTTCCCGCAGTTTCGCATGCTGAAAGGCCTGGAGGTTCTGAGACCCCATATCGCCCGTATGGAAGAACTTGATGCCGTCGATCGTGAAGAGATGACCCACGTTATAAGGTGCCGGTGGCATTGTCGGCGGGCGGGTCAGATGCTCTAGCGGCACTGCTCGGACGACGAGACCCGCCACGATGCGCTGCTCAGTCGGAGCGCCGGATTGTGCGGCCGGATGGACGCGGGCCTTGACCTGATCGAATTGCGGCAGTTGGTGAAGCTGCTGCGTGACTTCCAGCGGGGCAAAAAAGGCGGACGCCGGATTGCTCAACAGATGCTGCAAGGTATCGGTGGCGCTGAAATGGTCGGCATCCGCGTGGGTCGCCAAAACACAGGTGACGTGATCGAAGGGCGGAAGCGCAGTCTTTATCTTCTCAAGCAGCTCTGGCGATGGCGCATCCCAGATTCCGAAGCCGTTTGTGAAGATCGAATCGATCAGCACTTTCTCGTTTGCACCTGTGATGAGCAGCCCTTCGTTCGCGATATAGGTGAGCGAAACGGCCCTGGTGGACTTCTCCCCCGTCGCTTCGGCAGCAGGGGACAGGTTGGTCGCAACTATCAGGGTTGACGCGACGAAGGGAAGAAGAAACCGGAATTGCATGGGAGGATTAGAGTTGGTTCGAAGCCGGGACCGGGGGGCGGCTATACTGCTAGCACCAAGAGGCGAGGCTGGATATCGCGGGATAAAAATGCAACTGCACAGCGCGAATGCATGGGGCAGATACGTTTGACGTTAGGAACCGGGACGTGGAATAATTCCATCATGCCTACAGCCATTGCCATCTCAGGAAGCCCGCGTCGAAATGGTAATACGGAGACGCTATTGCGCCGTTGCCTGGATCGACTCAAGACACAGGGGATCGCCGGTGAGCTGGTGAGTCTCGCCGGCAAGACAATCCACGGCTGTGCGGCTTGTGGAGCATGTGGAGAGGCCGAGGATTCGACGTGCCCCGGGCAGAGCGGCGACGATTTCGGCCCGATCTTCGAAGCGATGCTGCGCGCCGACATCATCGTAGTGGGTTCGCCCGTGTACTGTGGCTCGGCCACGCCTGAAACGATGGCGCTGTTGGGCCGCGCGGCCTATGTGGCAAGCGCCAACGGCAAGCTCTTCTCGCGCAAGATCGGCGGGCCCATCGCCGTCGCCCGGCGAGCCGGACATAATTTCACCTACGCGCAGCTTCTTTTCTGGTACATGATCAACGACATGATCGTGCCCGGTTCGACCTATTGGAATGTGGCGCTGGCGCGCGAACCCGGAGCGGTGGTGCAGGACACGGAAGCCTTGGCCACCGTGGATCGCTTTGCCGACAACCTGGCGTGGCTGGCGCAGCGGCTGATTTGACGAGAGTCCGTCTGTTTTTCGATCCAAGGAGCCTGGGTTTTCGGCGCGAGTTACTGGTGCGAGCGTAGGCCACGCGGGGAGACGGCAAATCGTTTTCGGAAGCGGTTCGTGAAATAGAACGGATCGGCGTAGCCAACGCTCGCAGCAATCTCCGCCACCGACAGAGCCGTAGTCGTCAGATAAAACCGTGCAAGTTCCATGCGGCGCTCCTCCAAGTATTCCTGAGGCGAGCGTCCCATGCTGGCGCGGAACAAAAGATGGAACTGCGAGCGGGAGAGTCCGGCATTCCGAGCCAATTCGTCCAATGGGTGCGGTGCTCCTATCTGTCGATGGATGCGATCAATTACCACGGCTATTCGCGGATCGATGGAGCCCAGGGCCCCTCGAGGCAGGCCCTGCTCTCCCGCAATCCGCAGCAGGACGGACTCTGTCATCACCTCCATCAGTCGATCCCTCTGGGGTATCCCGGCTCGATGCAGATTTATCTCATTCAACTCCTCCAGGATTGCCGCCATGCGAATCCGCAGCCCTGGATCCCTCACCCGGTATGTGCCCGCTTTGCGTTGCTCAAACCAATCGGTCTGGCGCCGCACAATCTGCGTCGGCTTGAAGTGCATCCAGAAGAACTCCCAACCGCGTGCCGCTTCGACCACGCGGTAGCTCCGCTCCATTTTTGGCGGCAGCAGCAACAGGTCGCCCGCCTCAGTTTTCAGGGTCCGATCCTTGAGCAATACCTGGCCTTCGCCGTCGAGCGTAAAATACAGGTTCCAGCTGCCCAGATTCCCCTCTCGCCATTCCATCGTCTCTCCCTGACAGCGGAAATATCCGGTTGACGGAAATAAGGGTGCAGGCGACCCAATGATCATTCGCATCGGACAATATTATAGGTTTATGAGCCGACAGCCAATTCACATTTCGGTCAGACTTGGGTATAATTGCAGACATCAACACTGCCATGCACCCCGCACCCAATAAGAAAATTCCTGTCCTCAAAAACCGGAGCACCTGTCCCGCAACCGCTCTGATCGCTGCCGCGCTCTGGATGATTGCATCCGCCGTCGGTGCTGAAAACGCCATGCCTGCCGATAACGCGAAAGGCCCGGATTCTTACATGCAGTGGTTTGAGGACGCCCGCCTCGGCATCTTCATTCACTGGGGCATTTACTCCGAAGGGAAATGCAGTGAATCCTGGGCCTTTTACCTGGGCCAGATTCCGCATGATGAGTATTACGCCCAAGCCCAAACCTTCACCGCGTCGGCCTACCAACCCGAGAAATGGGCGGGGCTCTTCAGTGCCGCAGGCGCGCGCTATGCGGTGCTCACCAGCAAACATCATGATGGCTTCGCTCTCTGGGATACGAAGCTCTCCAAGCTTAATGCGAAGGACGGATCGCCTGCCGGACGAGACCTGGTCGGACCCTTTTGCGAAGCCATGAGGAAGAATGGTCTCAAGGTTGGCCTCTACTTCTCCCAACTCGATTGGGCTCACCCCGACTACGCCAGCATCCTGCCCCCCGGAGCCAAGGTGAAGCCAGCCAAGTACAAAAACAAATATGGCTACCCGCAGGGTCCGGAGAACCCGGAGGCATGGCAGCGCTTCCTCGCTTTCCATCGCGGGCAGCTCGATGAGCTGAGCACGCGCTACAATCCCGATCTATATTGGTTTGATGGCGACTGGGAACGCAGTCCCGAGCAATGGGGTTTCAAGGAGCTTCGCGAACAGATGAAAGCCCGGAATCCCCGTGTGGTTTTCAACAGCAGAATAGGGCCTTACGGCGACTATGAAACGCCCGAGCAATATCTGCCCATTGTCCCGCCCAAGGGAATGTGGGAGTTATGCATGACCATCAACCAATCCTGGGGTTACCAAAAAAAGGACCATGACTATAAGAGCGTCCGCTATGTTGTGCGCATGCTGGCCGAATGCGCCGGCATGGGAGGCAATCTCCTGTTGGATGTCGGTCCCCTCAGCGACGGCAGCCTCCAGCCGGAACAGGTCGCCGTGCTCGAAGGCCTGGGCAAATGGACTCACAGGAACGCCGAGGCGCTCTATGGCACGGTCGCCGGGCTGCCCGCCGGTTATTTTCTTGGCACCTCAACGCTCAACAAAAGACGCGACACGCTCTATCTCTTCTTCTTCGACAAACCCATCGATTCGATTGCGCTCAAGGGTATAAAAAACAAGATCAAGCGCATCAGTGTGGTCGGCGGTCCGGAATTATCCTTTAAGTGCATCGGGGGCGCTGACTGGCTGGGCATGCCCGGCATCGTCTGGATCACGCTCCCCGAGAGCGCGGTCGATGCAAATGCAACGGTTATGAAGGTTGAGCTCGACGGTGCCCTCAGGCTTGCCGAGAAACCAGTCTTTTCCGATCCTTGACCGCAACTCCGGCGCTGGCGCCATCTGCCAGCGCTGCATGAGGCTTGTTGGATCACGCCATCATGTCCGCAATCCACAGGCATCTGGGCGAACATCTGAGTCACGGGTTTTTCTTTCCTATCTTTCCATAGGATCTTAGAAACCAATCTCCCGCCAGACCGTCTGGCTCAACGCACGCTTAACCCTCTTGCCCCCATGCTTCGACGCTCCTTCATGAAATCTGCTGCCGCCCTTGGCGCCGCAGCCCTCTCCTCGCAGGCGATTCTTGCCCGCGCGCTCGCCGCGCAGAACAGCGCCCAGCTTCCTCTCGTCTCCTCCGTACAGGGGACAAACTACTTTGAGATCACCCAGAAAGCGATCGAGCTCATCGGCGGCATGGGCCGCTTCGTGAAGCCCGGTTCGAGCGTGGGTCTTCTGGTGAACGCTCCGTCGTGGTGGAAACGCCACGGCAGCCACACGCAGACCGACGTCGTGCTGGCTACCGCAAAGATGGCAGCCGACGCGGGGGCGAAGAAGATCACGCTCCTTCTTAAGCTCGCTCCCGATTTTTGGGACCGCTCCCCCCGCAGCGCCGATCACAAGTCCCTCATCGCCTCCATTGCCGATCCCTCCGATCAGTATATCCCGAAACAGATCGCTCGGGGAGTGACCCTCAAACAGGCGGAGATGATCAAGGATCTTTTTGAGAGCGACGTATTCATCGATATCCCCATCGCCAAACACCATGAGGGCACCCATTTCACCGGCTGCCTCAAGAACATGATGGGAGCCTGCAACCGCAAGACCAACCAGTTCATGCATACAGGCGGCGGCGATAAGAAGAACTATGAGGATGTCGCCTTCCTGTCCCAGTGCATCGCAGACGTGAATCTTGTGCGCAAACCCGACCTGTGCGTTGTGGATGCCACGGAGTTCCTTCTTACAGGCGGACCGGCGGGCCCGGGCGAAATACATAAGGAGCAGAAAGTGCTCGCCGGCACAGACCCCGTTCTGCTCGACGCTCATTGCGTCGCTTTCTTCAATCGCAAACCCGAGGACATTCTCATGATCCGCATGGCCGTCGCCCATGGCATCGGAACCATGGATACAACCGCCTGCGAACTGAAAACGGCCACGCTCGGCTAGGAATTCCCATTTCTCCCATCCTCCGTACATTCTCCGTTTCTACCTGCCTGGTTTTGGGGTTCGCCGCCAAGGCTGAGCCGGCGGACTATCTGCCCGGAAAGACGGAGCTGCCCGGCTGGAGCCAGCAGGAGAACCCCGGCATCTTCACACAGGATACGCTTTGGGATCTCATGGACGGAGGTGCTGAGATCTATTTGGAATACGGTGTCGAGGGCGCTGCGAGCGTTCGCTACAAGCACTCCGGCAAGGGCAGCGTGCTCGTCGAGATCTATGCCATGAAGGACGCAGGAGCGGCCTTCGGCATTTTCTCGCTCAACTCGCGAGTCAAGGGCGACCCGGTTCAGATCGGCGATGAGGCCCTGCTTGCCAATGACTATGTGTTGGTCCGCAAGGGAGCGCATTTCATGACGCTGACCGTGCTCTCCGATCCGGTTGCCACCATGCCCGCATGTCTGGAGCTCGCTCGCGCGATCGCAGCCCGGATTCCCGCGGCTGCCGGCAAACCCGATCTGTTGTCACGACTGCCCGTTTTGATCGGAGCCTCCGTGCACGACGTGTATTTCCGCGGCAGCATCGGATTGCTCAACCTCTATCCTCTCGACGCATCTGATCCCTTCAAGCCGTCCGAAGGCGTGGCTGCGATCGCTGAAGACGCTCAATTCTTCATCCTGCGCCAAGCCGACGGCAAGGAGGCCGCGGCGCGCTTCGACTCCGCCTGGGCGATCCTGTCGTCGAATCCCAAGTACAAGGTTGGGGAGGGGAAGCTCGGCGGGCGCTGCCTGATCGATGAGAAGGGTCGCCGACTCCTCTTCGCACGCGACGGTGACTGCAATCTCATCGCCATCGGCACCGACGAGGCCGCGCTGCGCGGCCTCGTGCAACAAGTCCTCGGCGCGAAGAAGCATTAACCTAGAAAACGCAGCTGAATGGCCACAAGAAACACCAAAACAAAGACATATAGGAATTGAAGCAATCACCCGGCAGGTGAATGATCTGAAAGCTTCTTTGATTCACTCACTTCTTATTATTGTGCTTATTGTACTACACTTGAGAGTGAGTGATTCGTAGGGGAAGGAAGATCAGGCGGCAAGCCTTGCGCCCTCTGAACGGCGGAAGTCGACGATGGAGCGTAGGAATAAAGCGAGTTTTCGATTGGCGGGAGCA